>PLDO01000346.1 GCA_003136215.1 Bryobacterales bacterium | reverse complement strand
GCCGTGCAAATCCGCGCCGTGCGTTCGAGCTTCTAGTACTGCCTCGGCAATGGTACTCGCCGTTGCGCTGGTGTAGAGCACCGCCTTGGTGTCGCGGTGAAGGATTTCGACGCTCATAAGGCACCTCCCGCCGCGCGCGTCCTGGCCGCTGGAATCCAGTGCACGGGCTTGCCGGCTTCCTGATCCATCACCCACGTCTTCTGGCCCGTAGAGCCCGCGAATCGATCCGCAAAGGCCATTTCCTGGCCCAGGTCGGCGCCTGACCCGATGGTTTCCAGGCCTCGCGGCCCATCTGTGTTCACGATGTACTGCGGTTGGGCAGGCTCGCGCCTGTGCTTTTTCTCTGTTTTGGATTGCAAAGTGTTCCTCGCTCTCTTAGCGTTCACCCGGTCTGTGAAGGACAGGGGTTATGGAGGCCTCTGGTTTTACGCTGGGAGGTGTGGCAGAATAAAGGCGAGCCGTACCCTCCGGCGTGTTTTACTTTCCGCTTTTTGCTGCGTGTTTCTTGGCAGAGAGCGCAGCAAGGAGAAAATATAGAGCCAACGGGGGGGACCTTCCGCGGCTGTCGGGACGGCATCGCTCACGGTACAATTCTGAGTGATGCCGTTCCCTATCCACCGCCTACGCCGCTTGAGAGTCTCCGAATCGATGCGCAGCCTGGTGCGCGAGACGCACTTGCACCCGGCGCAGTTTGTGCTGCCGCTGTTCGTCTGCCCCGGCGAAGGCATCAAGCGCGAGATCAGCTCCATGCCGCAGAACTACCAGATGTCAATTGACGAAATCGTCAAGGAATGCGCGGTGGTGGAAGCGCTGGGGATCGGCGGCGTGATCCTGTTCGGGCTGCCTGAGACCAAGGACGAAATGGCGACGGGCGCCTACGACGAGAACGGGATCGTGCAGAAGGCCATCCGCGCGATCAAGCGCGAGGCCGGTTCGTTGCTGGTAATGACCGACGTGTGCAACTGCGAGTACACCAGCCACGGCCATTGCGGGTACGTCAAAGACGGCGACGTGGATAACGACACGACGCTGCAATGGCTGGCTAAAGCGGCTTTGTCGCACGCGCGCGCCGGGGCGGACATCGTGGCGCCTTCGGACATGATGGACGGGCGGGTATGGGCGATCCGGCAGGCGCTGGATGCCAACGGGTTCGAGCGGACGGCGATTCTGTCGTACGCGGCGAAGTTCGCCAGCGTTTTCTACGGGCCGTTCCGCGAGGCGGCGGAATCGGCGCCCCAGTTCGGCGACCGGAGGAGCTACCAGATGGACCCGGCCAACGGGCGCGAGGCGATGCGCGAGATCGAACTCGACCTGCAGGAAGGCGCCGACATGATCATGGTGAAGCCGGCGCTGGCGTATCTGGACCTGATCTCGCAGGCGCGGCAGAGGTTCGATGTGCCCATCGCGGCGTACCAGGTGAGCGGCGAGTACTCGATGATTGTGGCGGCGGCGCGCAACGGGTGGATCGATCACGACCGGGCGATGATGGAAACCCTGACTTCGATCACGCGCGCCGGGGCGAGTATCATTCTGACGTACTTCGCGAAACCGGCGGCGCGGCTGCTGGGGTGAGATCTGATCCGGTCAACGAACCAGCAGGACAAAATCACCGTAGGCGGCGGCTGCCTCGTCGGCTGTTACGAACCTGAGTTCCGCGGCCTTAGCCTGCGCGATCAGCATCCGGTCAAATCGCACCGACGAACACTGCGTTGCCGGGGTCGGCGATCCATTCACGAGCCTTCTGCTTTTTCTTGGCCTTGGGCCCCGCTATTGACCGGCGATTTCGTTAAGTAAAGTTAGCGCGACGAATTCTCCAACGACAGCGTCTCTAATTCACCGTACTCCAGCCGATAAGTGGTGTAATGAGGCCGGTGGTGCGTCTTCATAGGATCGGTGTGTGTGCCGGGCTGATTCTGGCGTGGAATTGTGCCGGCGTTGCCCAGCAGTACAGCTTTCGCCAATACGGGGCCGCCGAAGGGCTGCAGAACCTCTCCATCCTCTCCCTGGCGCAAGACGGAGCAGGTTACATCTGGGCCGGATCGGAAGGCGGCCTGTACCGCTATGACGGGACGCGCTTTCGTCTGATGGCGGCTGCCGAAGGCTTGCCGTGCGCCACGGAAGTCCATGCCTTGCACGTGGCGGTGGATGGCGCGCTGTGGGCCAACACCTGCGCGCGGATCTTCCGTTTCGACGGGCAGCGCTTCCACCCCGTCGCCGGGTTGAGCGGCATGCTGTCGGGCGCGCAGGGGATGGCCAATGACGCGCGCGGTCAGGTGACGGTGGCAACGCCTTCCGGCTTGTACCAAGTGGCGCCGGACGGCGCCGGCGGCTTGGCTGCGCGTCCCTATCCTTTGGGGCCGGAACTTGACGGCATGCCGATACGCGGGATTGCGCGCCACGGTTCGCAACTCTGGTTTGGCTGCGGGCGGCGGCTCTGCGCCGAAGACGGCGGGCGGGTATCGATATTTGGGCCGGCAGAGGGATTGCCGGACGACGCCTGGGACGCGGTCGGCATCACGCCGGACGGCTCGGTGTGGACCCGCAGTCCGAGCAGGCTGTACCGCAAGCCGCCCGGGGCGGCGCGGCTGGTACAGGAAAAACCGGATATCGCATCCAGCATGTACTGGGGCGCCCTGACGGCGGGCCGGGACGGATCGCTGATGGTCCCAACCGATAAGGGGTTGGTCATCCACCGCGCCGGCAACTGGAGCGTCATCGACGAGCGCACGGGGCTGCGCACGGCCATGACCAGCGCTGTCTTGGAAGACCGCGAGGGATCGCTGTGGATTGCGACCACCGGGGCCGGGATGGTCCGCTGGCTGGGCTACGGCGAATGGGAAGCCTGGACGAAGGCGCAGGGTCTGCCGAGCGACCTGATCTGGAGCATCCGGGGGGACCGCAAGGGTGCGGTCTGGGTGGGGACCTCGCTGGGTCTGGCGCGGCTGGATGGGCGAGGACCGCCAAAGACCTGGACCAGAAAGGAAGGCTTGGGGGGCGACAACGTTCGATGGCTGGGCGAGACTTCCGACGGCGCCATGTGGGCGGTGATGAAGCCGGGCAGCGTGGCGCGTATCGATCCGACAACCGGCAAGGCGCATCTTTTCGGCCAGGCCGACGGGCTGCCTTGCGGCACTTCCCACCGCGGTTACATTGACCACCTGGACAGGTTGTGGATTGCCACTTCCTGCGGTGTCTTTCGCAGCGATCGGCCGACTGCTTCGGCTGCCTTCCGCCGTCTTGATCAACCGGAGTCGTTAGGCCATGGCGCGTGGGCCCTTGCGGAAGACAAACAGGGGACCATGTGGATCACGAATCCGGACGGATTGTGGAGACTGAGCCAGGACCAGTGGCGCCAGTACCGCAAAGCCGACGGTTTACTGAGCGATAACCCGTACATCCCGACCATCGCCCCCGACGGCGGCCTCTGGCTGCACCATCGATTCGATGCCGGAATTGAGAAGGTGGAGTTATCGGGCGACCGCATTATTCGCTCGACGCCCGTATTCGCCGGCGATACCTCATCGGTAGACGTCACGGCCTTTCACGGTTTTGACGCGTCGGGGCGGTTGTGGCGGGGCAGCGCGAACGGAGTGTCTGTCCTGGAGGGCGGCTCCTGGAGGTACCTGAGCAAGGAAGACGGGCTGATCTGGAACGACACCGACGGGGAAGCCTTTTGGGCCGATCCGGACGGCAGCATCTGGATCGGTACCAGCGGCGGTCTGGCGCATTACCGGCCGCCCAGCGCCGGCCCGTCCGCTCTACCGGTTGCGGATCCGATCGTTACCAGGCTGGAGACCGGCCAGAAGTCCCGCGTGGTCAGGGCCGAATTCTCTTCACTCAGCTATAAGAACGAGCAACTGGTAAGCTTTGCGTTCCGGCTGGACGGGGAACACTGGATCGACACCGCGGAGCGAACCCTCTCCCTCGCCGGGCTGGCATCGGGCAGGCACCGGCTGGAGATCCGGTCGCGGGTCCGCGATGGGCCGCTCTCGGCGAAGGTGGCGGTGGCGGAGTTCCAGGTTGAGCCGAAATGGTGGGAGACCTGGTGGTTGCGGTCGGCCGTCGTACTGCTGGGCGCCGCCGCCGTATGGGGCGTTATTCTGTGGAGGAACCGCTTGCTGCGGCGCCGCAACCGCCAGTTGGTGGAAGCGGTGCGCCAGCGGACGGCCGAACTGGAATCCGAGCGCGCCAAGGTGATGGAAGAGAAGCGCCGGGCGGACGAGGCGAGCGCGGCCAAAGGCCGTTTCCTGGCAAACATGAGCCATGAGATCCGGACACCGTTGAACGGCATCATCGGATTGAGCAGGCTCCTGGAAGCCATGCCGGTTCCAGCCGAGGCGCAGGACCTGGTACGCATGATCCGCTCTTCCGGGGATGCGCTGTTGAGGGTGATCAGCGACGTCCTGGATTTCTCTAAAGTCGAAGCCGGAAAACTGGACCTGGAGGTAGCGCCCTTCAACCTCCATCGTTCTATCGAAGAAAGCCTGGGACTGTTTCGCGCCGTGGCCCAGGAAAAAGGGCTGCGCCTCAATTGCGACCTGGCGCCGGAGTTGCCGGTGTACGTAGCCGGAGACGACGTCCGGTTGCGGCAAGTGCTGCTCAACCTGATCTCCAACGCGCTGAAGTTTACCAGCTCCGGCGAGGTTGTGCTTCGCGCCTGGGTGGACCGGCGGGAGGAGACATCGGATTGCATCGCCATCGAGGTGCGCGACACCGGTGTTGGGATTGCACCGGACCAGTTGCCCCGGCTGTTCACATCGTTCCATCAGGCGGACGCCTCCATCAGCCGCCGCTATGGGGGAACCGGCCTCGGCCTCGCCATCTCCAAGTGGCTGGTCGAGTTGATGGGAGGAACGATCGATGTGGCATCCACACCGGGCGAGGGTACGCGGTTCCGCTTCACCGTCGTCATGGGCCGCGCGCAGGCGCCTGCGCCGCCGCAAGTTGCCCCGTCCGCGGCGTGCGCCGGCAGCCAGTTGAAAGTGCTGGTGGCGGAGGACAACGCGGTCAATCGGAAGGTCGTCCAGATGCTACTGAAGAAACTGGGGGTGAATGCGGAACTGGTGGCGGACGGTGCGCAAGCCATCGCAGCCGCGATGGAAAATCGCTATGACCTGGTTCTGATGGACGTCCAAATGCCCGAGGTGGACGGATTGACCGCGACTCGGGAGATCCGGCGCCGCGTGCCCCTCGACCGCCAGCCCGTCATCTTCGGCCTCACGGCCCACGCGACCACGGAGTATCGCGGCATCTGCCCGGGTGCGGGCATGGACGGTTACCTGACGAAGCCGCTCGATCCGGAAAAGCTCCGGGAGCTGATTGCCGGGCTGTCCATGCAATCCGTGTCAGGAAACTTCGCTGCGAGCGTGCCGAGCATGGCGGATTCCGCGGGGGAACCCCGGCCGGTTATCGGCGGCTGAAACTGCTGTCCATCAGCACCCAGACGTTGGGGTCGAGTTCCACGGATGAGGGTTCTTTGTCCACCGCGATCTCGAATTTCTGCGACTTGGCGGTGCATTCCACGCGTTGCACGACTGGGGATGCGCCGGCGACCGTGACGGCGATCTCCAGCGGAAGACGGTAAGGCGCGCCGGGTTGGGTCTGCCGCAAGTCGATTTCGACCCTCCCGGACGCGGCGTTGTACTTCCATCCGCCCGAAACCACCGGCGATCCGGCGCGATAGAGCCACTGCTCGAAAAACCAGCCCAGGTCGGCGCCGGAGGTCTCTTCCATCACGCGTTTCAGATCTTCGCTGGATGCGTTGGAATCGCGAAACCGGCGGTAGTATTCGCGGATGCCGGCCCAGAACTTCTCCGTGCCGATGAAGCCGCGGAGCATGTGTAAAACCCACCCGCCTTTCTGGTAGACGATTCCCACGGGCGCCCGTCCGCTCTGAATCTCGGGGAGATTGTCATGGACCACGGCAACGACGGGTGTACGTTTTTCCAGGTTGAAAATGTCGGTGCGGGAACGCCGCATGGCGCCGGCAAAAGCATCGCGCCCGGCATAAAACTCGCTGGCCAGGGACGCGAAATAGGTGGCGAATCCCTCGCTGAGCCACGCGTCGTCCCAGTCCTTCTCGGTGACGGAATCGCCGAACCACTGATGCGCGATCTCGTGTGCCACCAGACCGAAGGCGGGGCGGGCGGTCACGCTACGTTCCCCAAAGAAGATGG
>PLDO01000511.1 GCA_003136215.1 Bryobacterales bacterium | reverse complement strand
GGCTACCAGCACGCGCACAAGTTCGAAAACGCCATCCCCGATATGGCATGCCTGCCGCCGTCGCTAACCGGCAGGCAATACTACTTCCCCACCGATCGCGGCGTCGAAAAGCGAATTCGCGAGCGACTGGAGGAGATTCGTAAACTGCGCGGGAGCCAGTAGGGCGGGGCGGACTTCCCATGAGGCCGTTTGGGACCAACTTCCCAGTGGCCGGCCACGGCGCCCGGCGATGAGTTAAACTCGGCTCGAATGACGTTTGAGTGGGACGAGCGCAAGGCGCGGGCAAACTTCAGGAAGCATAGTGTTACCTTTGAGGAAGCAGCGAGCGTTTTCCTCGATTCGCTTGCGATCACAAGGGATTCGGATGATCAGCGCGCGCCTGGCGACGAGGATAGAGCGAAAACAGTATGAAGAAGGAATCGGTTGCTAAACAAGGTGATGACCTTCGACCGCAGTATGATCTCTCGGGGTTAGGAGGCGGCGTGCGAGGCAAGTACTATCGCCAGGCGACCGCTGGAACCAATCTGGTAATGATTGAGCCCGATCTCGCAACCCTGTTTCCGGACAGCAAGGCAGTGAACCGTGCGCTCCGTGTTATTGCCGAAGCTGCGCAAACTGCTACTTCTTCCAAACGCCGCCGACGCGCCTGACAGGCCATTCTCCTCCCACGGCCGCCGCCGCACGGATCAGTCTCTTCGTCGCTTCTCGCTCCAGTCCCAAAGACCTTCCAACCCAAAGATTTGTGATGGTATCGCCCCGCGGTCCCCAAGTCCCTTCGAGGCGGCAGGTTCTAGCGCTGTACGGACGGCTCCGGCACGGAACGCGCCCGCCCTTTACTTCTTATTCAATTTCAGATTAATAATTGCCTTTTTACGGGAATCGAACGAACTGAGGGTTTTGGGGCCGCTCGAAGCGCCCTTGAAGTCGGCCCTGACTTCGTAATCCACGTCGGGGCTCAGCTCAAAAAAGTGATACGTGCCGTCTTCCAAGGTGATGAAGGAACGGATTTGCAGCGTCTTCATGTTCTTGATCTGTACGACCGCGCCGGCCACGGCGCTATCGTCCGGATTGGAAACCGAACCCTGCACGCTGCGGGTCGCGCTGTCTTTCTGGGCAAATCCCGCCGGGGCGCACGCCAAAAGCAGCAGCACCACTACCATTCCCGATACCGTTCGCATCATGTGATCCTTCCGCTTCTGGGACGTGGGGAAGGGGGAATCGGTTGCCGGCACGCCAGCGGGCTATTTCCAGTCCTCGTCGGCATCTTCCTCCTCTTCCTCGATAAAGCCTTCTTCGTCTTCCTCGTCTTCTTCTGCTTCTTCGGCCGATTCCAGTTCCAAAGGGGCGGTCCCAATCACTTTGAGAGTGGCGCCACACTCATCACAACTGATGGTGTCGCCTTCGTCCACATCTTCTTCATCGACGTCGATACTGCCTTCGCATGCCGGACATGTGACCATCTCAAAATCCTCCCGAATACTTACTGTTATACGACAGACAGGCGCGAATGCAACTGCAAACTTCGCCGGTGGGGCGGGTACCTATTTGCCAGCCTGCTTCGCCAACCGGCGCCGCGTAGTGGCCGGGACGATTCCCTTCAACCGAAGATACATGAAAAGTTGCGCGCGGTGAGTCAATTCGTGCTCCTTGATGAACTGCACCATTTCGAGGCGCGTCACCTGCTGCCCGTCGAAGCGGGTGATCATTTTAGCGAAGAACTCGGGCGTCTGCGCGGCCAGTTGCGCGGTGCGCTGCGCGATGGATTCCCGCAGGGCATTTGCCAGTTCCGCGGCTCCGGCATCGGCTGCGAGCGCGCCCATATGGGGTTTCAGACGTTCGCGGAAATTGCCGGCGGTAAGGTCGTCGTCACCGGCCAGCAGCAACCCGATGAGGCCGTCGCTGGCGTCCAGGACATGGCGCGCAATCTCCCGGAACGTACTTACTTCGGGCGTCGGCCGGTAATCCAGTTCGCCGGCCGGGAGGTCTTCCACGGCGGCGGCGGTGTCCTGCCGTATGGTTCGCCAGGAATCGAGAACTTGTTCCACTCGGATCATGACCACATTGTACGCGAGACCGCTCCCTGCGCAACCCTCGCGCCCTTCACTATAATGAAAAGTACCCATGCACCAGAAACTGAACGAGAGGGTTGTGGACTTAAATCCACAGGAAACCGCCGAGTGGGCTGAATCGTTGGACCAGGTGATCGACGAAGCCGGTCCGGACCGCGCCACTTTCCTGCTGGAGCACCTCAACGAGCGGGCGCGCGCCTCTGGCGCCGAAGTGCCCGTCCATTTCAACACGCCGTACATCAACACCATCCGTCCGGAAGAGGAAGCGGCTTATCCCGGCGATCGCGCCATGGAGCGCCGCATCAAGAGCCTGATTCGCTGGAACGCCATGGCCATGGTGGTGCGGCAGAACAAGTACGACGCCGGTATCGGCGGCCACATCTCCACCTACGCCTCGCTGGCCACGCTGCTGGAAGTGGGATTCAACCACTTCTTTCACGCGAGCTACGGCGATCAGCGCGGCGATTTGATCTATTTCCAGGGCCACGCCTCTCCCGGCGTCTACGGGCGAGCTTTCCTGGAAGGCCGCCTGAGCGAAGAGCACCTGAAGAATTTCCGCCACGAACTGCGCGAGACGCCCGGCCTCTCCTCCTACCCGCACCCGTGGCTGATGCCCGATTTCTGGAGCTTCCCCACCGTCAGCATGGGCCTGGGGCCCATCAACGCTATCTACCAGGCGCGCTTTATGCGCTACCTGGAAAACCGCGGCATTATCCCGGAAACGCCGCGCCACATCTGGGCCTATCTGGGCGACGGTGAAATGGACGAGCCCGA
>PLDO01000344.1 GCA_003136215.1 Bryobacterales bacterium | reverse complement strand
GTGCGCTTGAGGCAGTCCATCAGCTCGGCGCGGCCGCAGACAGCCGCGAGCGGAAAGCCGTTCGCGAGCGCCTTGCCGAACGCCGCAAGATCGGGTGTCACGCCCGAGACTTGCTGATATCCGCCGGTGGCGAGGCGGAACCCCGTCTTCATTTCGTCGAAGATCAGTGCGGCGCCGCTCGCGTCGCACAGCGCTCGTGCCCGCGCGATCCATTCGGGTGACGCCATGCGCTCGACTACGGGTTCGATGGCGATCGCGGCGAGCTGGTCGCCGGCGCCGCGCACCTCAGCCCGATCCCGGCCGCGGATCAGCTATCTTTCGGCGCGGTGGTCTTCCTCACCACCGGCCTCATCATCGCCTCCAGCGGCGAAGAGTTAATGATGCGCGGCTACGCCTTCCAGGTGTTGCTGGCTTCTTGCGGCACCTGGGCGACGGTCATCCCCGTCGGCGTGGTCTTCGCCCTTTTGCATTCCGGCAACCCCAACGCCACCTGGTTTTCCGTCGCCAACACCGCCGGCTTCGGCATTCTCTTCGGTTATGCTTTCGTCCGCACCCGCGACCTTTGGCTCCCCATCGGCCTGCACTTCGGGTGGAACTTTACATTGCCCCTGTTCGGAGTCAACGTCAGCGGGCTTAGAATGAAGGTGACGGGCTACGAGATGTCGTGGACCGCCGGCAGTTTGTGGAGTGGCGGGGAATACGGCCCGGAAGCGAGCATTCTGACTTCCGTGATGCTGGTGGCGTTGTTCGTCTATCTCCGCATGGCTCCCGTTCGCCGGCAGGCTTCACCGCTCACAGACCCGCCCGCGGGGAGTGAAGTATGCGAGGCTACGCCGTCATCGCCATCCTGACGTTCGCGCCGGGGCTGTTTCCAGCGGGAAATAAACTCACCTGGGAAGACCGCGTGGAACTGACGCGCGGGCTGACCGCGGAGTACGCCACGGTCAAGGCGCTGCTGCCACGTTCCCCCAAACCGCTGGTGTTCGACGCCAGCGGCGGGTACGACAAGAACCAGTGGGCGGAGGTCGCGCGGCAGAGCGGACCGGCGGCGCGCAACGGCGACCTGGTGCAGATCACCAAGGTGGAGATTGGCGAAGACAAGCTGGTCCTGCAGATCAACGGCGGGTTCAAGGGCGGGCGCAAATGGTATCAGGGCGTGCAGATCGGCATGGGCGGCAACACGGCGCCGGTCTCGAATGGCGATTCGAATGCGCCGGGCGGGACGTCGATCGAGATTCTGTTCCACAAGCCGCTGGAGCCCATCAAGGCGTCGGAGATCAAGAAGATGCTGGCGCCGGTGCTGGACTTCGAGAAGCACACCGTGACGCAGCTTTATTCGGAGAGCCTGCCGCCGGAAACTCAGGCGGCCATCAAGGAAAAGCGAGCGATGGTGGGTATGGATCACGAGCAGGTGCGGATGGCGCTGGGACAGCCGCAGCACAAGTCGCGCGAGACGAAGGATGGGCTCGAGCTGGAAGACTGGGTGTTTGGCACGCCGCCGGGGAAGATCACATTCGTGACCTTCAACGGCGACAAAGTGATCAAGGTGAAGGATTCCTACGCGGGATTGGGGAGCCAGGTGGGTCCCACGCAGGTCGTCCGGTAGGCCAGGTCCGAGCTGCGCTCGGACGGACAAGGCGGAGCCTTATCCCACTTTGCTAACCCCAGCCGCCGGGTAGCGTCTCAACGGTATGAAGAACGAAGGCTTCCTCTATGTTGTGGCTGCGGCGCTTTGTCTGGCGTGGCTGTTCACGCCCGCCAACACGAACGCGGCTAAAAATCGGGGCTTTAATATCAATATCGAGGGCAGTGCGGAGAGCTGCGGGGATCTGAAAGCGCGCTCCAGCGGCGAAATTGCCCAGGTGAACGACACTTTTACGCTGAGCAAGGGCGAGGCGCCCATCCTGCAACTCAATGCGGCCGATCGCGGGCACATTCGGGTACGGGGGTGGGACCGCGCCGATTACTCGGTGGAAACCTGCAAGATTGCGGCGGCGGAAACGCGCGGAGCGGCGGAACAGACCGCGCGGGGCATCTCCGTAGCGCACACGGCGGGACGAATTTCGTATAGCGGGCCGGCCGCCGATTCCGCCGAGTGGATGGCGGTGTTCATCATCCATGCGCCGCGCGACGCATCGCTGGATCTGGAAGCGAAGAATGGACCGATCGAGGTGCGTGGCGTGAATGGCAATGTCAAGCTGCGCGCCACTAACGGACCGATCGCCATCGCCGAATGCGGCGGCAGCGTGGAAGCGCACACCACCAACGGTCCGATCGCCTTCTCGGGCGATCGCGGCGAGGTTCACCTGAACGCGCAGAACGGGCCGATCTCGTTGAAGTTAGGGGCGGAAACCTGGAACGGGACGCAGTTGGAAGCGCGCACCATCAACGGACCTCTGGCAGTGTCGCTGCCGGAGAACTTCCGCTCGGGGATGCGCCTGGAAACCTCGGGGCACACTCCCGTTTCGTGCAGCGCGGCGCCGTGCCGCAATGCGTGGCGCGATGGGCGCACCATGCAGATGAACGGCACCAACGACACCATTCGTATGTCCACGGAGAATGGTCCGGTGGCGATCCACACGGCGGGACCCGGTAAGCGGATCATCTGAATTACTTGACGTAGACCTGGACAGGATTGCTCGCGAGCAGCATTCCGAAGGAGTCTCTTCCCTGTAGGGTCAACGGCCCATTGAAAGCCGGTGGAGCTTCGAGGTTCATCTGAAATACACCGTCGATCAAGCCAGGCGCCGCCCCCGAGTAGCGGATCGCGAGCGGTGTCCCGAAGTTGTCGAACGCCAACAACCCGCTCAACTCCATTGCCGCGGCGGCAATCGCACCGTCCTGCATGCCTGAAGGCCACGTGGCGCCCGTACCGAAGACAGTCACGATGGAGCCAGCCGGAGCGGGGTTGGAGGCGGAGTTGATGGTGCCATCCTGATTGAGCGCGGCGGCGTGGACGCCATCATTGGTAAAGACACCAAGCGATTGCGCGAAAGGCGGTTGCAGCACCAGGGTACCTGAGGGCAGCACCACCTGGACGCCGGTTCCAAAAGCCGTGTATGCCGAGATCGCAAAAGGAACCTGAAGGTTGATCTGGTTGGCGCCCGAGTAGAGTAACGGAGCGGGCGCTCCGCCGATCAGGACCTGCACGCCCTGGCCGGAGGGCGGCAGATCGAATCCGAACAGCGATACCAGCGCTCCGCTAAACAGACCGGTGTTCAGCTCATAGGACGCCGAATTGCCAAATGCCACAATTGCGGGTGTATCGAAGGCATAGGTAGGAGGCAGATGGAGCAGCGCTCCGCGCGCGCCCGGAAGCATGAGCCGCCCATCGGCTTCGAACGCCGGCGGAGCCGTCACGACGCCGACGGGAAACCGGAAGAGCTTCTGCGGCTTGGTGCCGGAGGAATCCAGGCGCAGCACGAAATCCGCGCCGAGTGCGGGGACTCCGGCGAGAGCGGGAAATTGGGGGGACGAACTGGTGCCCGCCAGGTAAGCGTTGCCGGAAGAGTTCAGCGCAATCCCGGCGGCACGGGCATCCGGCGACAGGCCAAGGTCTATCGTATAGATCCAGGCCGAACCATTGGAACTCAATTTCGCTGCGAAAAGCCCAGGGTCTCCGGCGCTGTAGCGGTACGGTATTCCAGTCGGGTTTTCGACCAGGGTGGCGTACTCCCCGAGCAGATTCACATCGCCGCCGGAGTCCTGCGCCATGGCAACGCTGACGACGGCCCAATTACCGGGGACTCCCGTGTCCCAAATGAGTTTCGAGCCATCCGGCGCCACCCGCGAAACGTAACCGTCCCCGGGGTTGTATGCCCCATCCGCGACGCCAGCCACGGTTACCGCGCCGCCGGCATCCACTGCCAGGTCGCTGATGTAGGCATAGCCCGACGAGTGGCCGATGCACCGGCTCCCGCCTAGGCAGCCGCTGGAACCAGTGCGCAGTTGCGTGCCGTAGACCAGCTTGCCTGCCGGAGAGATCTTCACGAGAAAGGTGTAAAAGTACGTATCGCCAGCGAAGTAGGCGCCGCCCTGCCCGCTCAGGAAAGCGCCGGGAGTGGTCGGAAAGTCCGTCTCGTTGGTCGAGCCGCCCACGTACGCGTTCCCCGCCGCGTCGATGGTGATCGCCGTGGCGTAGGAAGCATAAGCGACATAGGACTGTGTGGCGCGCTGTTGCCCGGCCAGGTAGGTGGCGAACAGGAGTTTCTGGCCGGTGGGATCCAGTTCGATCACGAATCCCGCGGTCCGGTACGGCACCTTCTGGCTGACGATCGGGTTCAGTAGAGTGAAATCGTCCGAATCCGTCTCTCCGGCGATCCAGATGTTGCCGCTGCGGTCGACCGCTACCGCCTGTGGGATGTCGTTACCGCTGCCGCCCAGCGCAGGATATGGGAAGAGGTAGGCTGGCGGCCCCATGGACGGACCGAGCATCGTAAGCGCGAATTGCTTGCGCTGAACTGCCGGATCATAGAGACCAAGCGCACTCGACGCCGTGCGCGAGCCAACGAATAGACGATTTCCGTTTGGCAACTGGACGACGCGGCTATAGCTGAAAGGCCGGCTCAGCGCTGGCGCAAATTCGAGTTGGACTTGCGCGACGGCAAGGGGCGACAGCGCCGCGGGAAGCAGGAGGATCGCGAGGCGCACGGAGATAGAGAGGCGCATGTTCTGCTACTTCCTAAGACTCTCGCGGAACCAATTCCACTACAGGCAGAATGGACAGGCCAGGAGGCCTGTCCCTGGAGATTGGCCATTCGCGCCGCGAATCTGCCGCGGCAAGGTTTCTCGCAGGCGGAACCGCCTGCGCCACCAAGTCGTGGCGTCTGCCTGCATGGGTGGGGCATGCTTCAGCCTGCCACTGGAGTTTGGCCATTTCCAGGTGTTGCGGAGCATTGGTGGGGCATGCTTCAGCCTGCCACTGGAGTTTGGCCATTTCCAGGTGTTGCGGAGCATTG
>PLDO01000250.1 GCA_003136215.1 Bryobacterales bacterium | reverse complement strand
CCCACGATCCGCACATCCCGTGGAATGCGCACGCCCTGCTCGAGGAGAGTCTGCATCCAGCGCCCCGCCACACGGTCGTTGGCGCACACGAAGGCATCGCACTCGCGCGCCGCGGCTTGCCACTCCATCGCCTGATTGGCGCTCATGGTGAAGACGCGCCCGGCGCCGCCGCCGAAATCCGCCAGCGCATCCTGATAGCCGCGCACGCGCGTCTTCACGGTGGACGCCTGGCCCTCGAGGCGCACGAAGCCCAAGCGCCGCGCGCCCAGCCGCAGCAGGTGTTCCGCCGCCAGATAGCCCGCGCGATGGTTGTCGATGCCCACCAGATCGCAGGCCCGCCGCGCGCCCGAATCCTCCGGCCGGCGATCCAGCAGCACCACCGCGATCCCCGCGCCGCGCAGCATCTTCATGACGCGGGCATTGACTTCCGCGCTCGCCGCGCTGAATTCGAGCGGCGCGAAGAACACCCCGGCGACGCTGCGCGCGATCGAGTAGCGCGCCAGTTCCAGCGCCTGCTCTTCCCGGCTCTCCACGCGCTGGTCCGCGTGCGCCCACAACAGGCCATGGCCCCGCGCCTCCGGCGCCGCCGCGATGCCCTGGCAGATCGGCTCGAAAATCTCGGTCTCGCCGAGATCTGGAATTACCAGGCCAAACAGCAAGCCCTCCCCGGGCCGCTGCCCCGCGCCGCGCACAAACGTCCCCGAGCCCGCCACGCGGTCCAGCAAGCCGCGCTCCTGCAATTCGCGCACCGCCCGCCCCACCGTAATCCGCGAGGCGCCGAAACGCTGCACCAGCGCCGCCTCGCTGGGGAACTTCTGGCCCGCCGCATAATGCCCGCCGGCGATGTCGCGCTCCAGCCGCTCGCGTATCTTCTGGTACATCGGCTTGGCGGAAACCGGCTGCGGCATGACAAAGCTGTTATATCAGCTATTGGCAATCGCGTGCAACCTGCTATAATTGGAATTCATCCAATCAGTGTGGATGATTCCACTGCCCTGTTGCCTTCCTCAGCTACGTCCCCGATCCAGACGTTCACGAACGGAAAAGAAAAGGAGACTTGATATGACGGACCTCAACACACCCTCGAAACGCTATCTGCTGGTCAGCGATTTTGATCAGACGCTCAGCTTTCACGATTCCGGCCACGTATTGGCCGACCTGGTGGGCATCTCCGATTTCGGCCAGCGCGTCGCCGGTCTTTCCGATATCCATCTTGTGCAGCAGGGCGGGGAGTTGGCGTACCTGCTTCTGCACGACCCCGAATACCGCAAGGTTCGCCGGGAACACCTCATCGAAACGGGCAAGCGCATCCGCTTGAAAGCCAACATCCCGCGCTTGGTGGAACTGCTCAACAACATCGACGGCCACGAGTTTTCCTGCTACGTGGTCTCCGCCGCCCCGGAAGAAATCGTACAGTCCGCGCTCGAAGGCGTGGTGGCGTCCGATCACATCTTCGGCACCCGCTTCCGTTACGATCCGGCTACCGGCGAGATTGCATCCATCGTCCGCCTCCCCGCCGGCTACGGAAAGGTCGCCGTGGTGGAGGAACTGCGCGGCGATCTGGGCATCGGGCAGGACCGCATCGTTTACGTGGGCGATGGCTCCAGCGACCTACACGTCATGCTTCACGTCAACCATATCGGCGGCCTCACCATCGCCGTCTCGGAGAATCGCTATATCCGCGACGTGGCCCGCCGCAGCATCCTCTCCGAGGACGCGCTGAGCGTGTTGGTTCCCGTCCTGGAAGACGTCCTGGGCTGGAACAGCGCGCGCATCCGCGCCTTCTTCGAGGCGCACGGCTTCGCCCTGCGCGAGTGGGAAAAGGTGCGCACCGACACCATCACGCTCACCGCAATGGGCTCGGAGGCCGCCGGCCAATCCGCCACGGCCTGAGAGGCAGCATGAGCCAGACTTTAATCCGTCCGAAACTGGAGCGCTTGGATTTGCCGGGCCCCGGCCTCACTGGCCGGCGCCGCGCCTTTTGGGGCGTCATGGCGTGCTTCCTGGTGCACGGCCTGGTAGTCTCAACCTGGGTGTCGCGCATCGCCAGCGTGAAATCCGCGCTGCACCTGGGCGATGGCGCTCTGGGACTCGCGCTGCTGGGCACCGCCATCGGCTCCGTGACCGCGATTCCGCTGTGCGGAGCCATGGTGGTGCGGCGCGGCAGCCGCAATACCGCCCGCTGGACCGCCGCCGGGTTCTGCCTCTCGCTGCTCGCCATCCCGCTGGCCCACGACACCGCCACGCTGTTCGCCGCGCTGCTCTGCTACGGCGCCATGGCCGGCGCCAACGACGTCGCCATGAATGCGCAGGCCGTGGCCACCGAAAAACTGATGGGCACGCCGACCATCTCGCGCTTCCACGCGATGTTCAGCATTGGCGGCATCGCCGGAGCCAGTGCGGGCGCCTTCCTCGCCGGACGCGGCGTGCCGTCGTCCGCGCACCTGGCGTGGGCCGCCATGCTCTTTCTAGTTTTCGCCCTGACAGCCACACCGCTCCTGGCCGACACGCACGCGCGCAGCACCGCCGCATCCCAGCGTTCCGGCGGGCGCGGTCTGCGGCGACTCCCCGTGGCCCTCTTCGCTCTCAGCGCCATCGGCTTCTGCATCTTCCTCTCGGAGGGCGCGATCGCCGATTGGACCGGCGTCTACCTCAAGCAGGTGCTGGGCGCCGGCGCCGGTCTCGCGCCAATCGGATACGCCGTCTTCTCCGCCGCCATGGCGATCTTCCGCCTCACGGGCGACGCCATTACGCTGCGCATCGGCCGCGCCGCCACCATCCGTTACGGTGGCACCCTCGCGGCCGCCGGACTGAGCTTCGCCCTGCTGGTCCACTCGCCCTATTGGGCGCTGGCCGGATTCGCCGCCGCCGGAGCCGGTTTCTCGTCCATCATCCCGCTTGTGTTCGCCGCCGGCGGGCGCATCCCCGAGATCAGCGAGGGCGCCGGCGTCGCCACCGTCAGCGGCCTGGGCTATCTCGGCTTCCTGGTGGGGCCTCCGGCCATCGGGTTCCTCTCCGAACTGACTTCGCTGCGCGTGGGCCTGTGCCTGCTGGTCGCGCTGAGCGTAGCAGCAGCCGCCCTGGTCAGCGTCGTGATCCGCACCACGGGCGGCAAGTCCAACCCCTTCGGGGATGGGGCGGGCTCCGCTCAATGACGGACGCGGACCGGCGGTCTCGCAGTAGAATAGGATTGTGACGTCACCAATTGTGGTCGCTCGTCTGGTCCCTGTGATCGCCCACGCAGTTGCCGTGTTCGGCGACGAACAGAAGGCGACACATTGGCTGTCAACACCCCTGGCAATTCTGGCAGACCGTACTCCGGCCGAGCTACTTGCCAGTGATGAAGGCATCGAGATGGTAGAGCGAACCCTGACCCTCATCGAACACAACATCCCATCCTGATGGCCCGCCGCGTATACCGTGTCTGCCGAGCGCGATACGCCCGACTCGACGGAGAAGGTGCGAGATTCGCTGGCGGCAGGTGGAATTCACCGAACGGTTACGTCTGCGTAGCGGCAGTTATCCCGGACATCGTCAGCATCACGACCGAACGGGACCTCCGCCATCGGGCTGATCTGCGAGAATTGAGCCCGCAAGCCCTGGGCGACTGGTGGATCGAAACCAAGGAGTCAGCCGTGCTAGAAGTGGCTTCCACAGTCGTGCCAGACGAACATAACTACCTGCTCAACCCGGCACATCCGGAGTTCGCGCAGATCGCCACGGAACCACCTGCGCTGTTTCACTTCGATCCTCGCCTTTTTCGCTGAGATCGGCCTTCCTGTCTTCCGTCCGCCCCTCCATGCGCCACAATAGCTCTATGCCCCTCGCGGCGCTGCTCGCCTTCTTCTACTCCGCCGCCGCGCCCACGTTCTCCCACGACGTCGCCCCGCTGCTCTACTCGCGCTGCGTATCCTGCCATCGCGAGGGCGGCGTCGCCCCCTTCCCGCTCGTCACCTACGCTGCCGCCGCCAAACGCGCCGGCCTGATCGCCACCGTCACCGCCAAACGATACATGCCGCCGTGGCTGCCCTCCGAACCGCGCTTCCAGCACGAGACGCGGCTCTCCGCCGCGCAGATCGCCACGCTCGCCGCATGGGCAGCCGCCGGCGCGCCCGAAGGCAATCCGCGCGAGACCCCGCCGCCTCCCGAGTTTCGCGATGGCTGGCCGCTGGGCACCCCCGATCTGGAAGCCGTCATGCCCGCCGGCTTCGACATCCCCGCCGACGGGCCGGACCTCTATCGGTGCTTCGTCATCCCCGCGCCCTCTCCCGCCGACCACTGGGTCCGCGCCATCGATGTCCGCCCCGGCAACGCCAGAGTGGTTCACCACGTGATCGTCTTCCAGGACACCACGCGCTCCGCCCGCAAGCGCGATACCGGCGCGGGCTATTCCTGCTTCGGAACCCCCGGCTTCCTGCCGGCGCGCGGGCTCGGCGGCTGGACCCCCGGCGCCCTACCCTTCCAGATGCCCGACGACATCCCTTCCCTCTTTCACGGCGGCAGCGATCTGGTGCTTCAGATCCACTACCACCCCACCGGCAAGCCCGAAACCGACCGCACGCGCCTCGCTCTCTACTTCGCCGCCCATCCGCCCGCCCGCCGCCTCATGGACCTCCCGCTCGGCTCCAACCGCATCGATATCCCGCCCGGCGCCGCCTCCTTCCGGGTCGCCGACCACTTCACCATTCCGGTGGACGTCGACGCCATCGGCATCATCCCCCACGCCCACTACGTTTGCAAAATCATGTACGCCTACGCCGTCCTCCCCGATGGCACGCGCCGCACCCTGCTGCGCATTCCCGATTGGAACTTCAACTGGCAGCGCCAGTACCGTTACGCCGCGCCCATCCGCCTGCCCGCCGGCACGCGGGTCGAAATGGAATTCACCTACGATAACTCCGCCGCCAACCAGCGCAATCCCAACCACCCGCCCGCGCGCATCGTCTGGGGGCTGGCCACCACCGACGAAATGGCCGGATTGCACATCGAAGTAGTGCCGGTGCGCGCCGCCGACGAGGACGAACTGAGCCAGGCACTTTGGGGTAAGATGATGCGATCGCTCGGTGGCGGCATCTATCGCCCCGGCCGATAGGAGACCGCCGCGTGCCCTCCATGCAACACTGTTGAAATGCTCCCCGGGGCACTCACCCGCGACCGCGATTTCCTCAAGCTCTGGGGCGGCCAGGCGATTTCCAAAATCGGATCCACCATTACCAGCGTCGGCCTCCCCCTCACCGCCGCCTTCGTGCTCAGGGCATCGCCCCTTCAAATGGGTATTCTCGCGGGAGCCGGCGGCGCCGGTGTCCTCGCGTTCGGTCTCTTCGCCGGAGCCTGGGCGGACCGCCTGCGCCGCCGCCCCATCCTCATCGCCAGCGATCTCGCCCGCGCCGCCCTCTTAAGCACTATTCCGCTGGCCGCCTCACTGCACCGCCTCAACATGGCGCACCTGTATGCCGTCGCCACGCTCTCCGGCATCCTCACCGTCTTCTTCGACGTCAGCTACCAGGCCTATGTGCCATCGCTCGTGAACCGCCGGGATCTGGTCGAGGCCAACAGCAAACTTGCGCTCACCGAATCCATCGCCGATGTCAGCGGCCCCGGCCTTACCGGCCTCCTGGTGCAACTGATCACCGCGCCCATGGCCATCCTGCTGGACGCGCTGTCGTTCCTCTGTTCGGCGGTTTCCGTTTGGTTGATCCGCACCCCGGAGCCCAGGCCCGAACCCAGCGCCGTCCCGCACATCGGCCGCGAAATCGCCGAAGGTCTCTCCGCGTCGTGGCACAATCCGCTGCTCCGTGCGCTGCTGCAACGCGCCGCCGGCGGTGCTTTCTTCGGCGGCTTCTTCGGCGGCTTGTACTTTCTGTTCGCGGTGCGCGAACTCCACATGACCGCCTTGCTGCTGGGCATCGTGATCTCGGTGGGTGGCGCCAGCAACTTGCTGGGCGCCCTGCTGGCGGAACGCCTGCTGCATCGCCTGGGCCTGGGCCGAACCCTGATCGGCGCCCAGTGGATGATCGGCCTCGCCATGCTGCTGGTGCCCCTGGCCCACGGACCGGTGGCGCTCGCCGCCGCCTTCCTGATCGCCGCGCAACTGGGCGACATGGCGTGGCCCATCTACAACATCAATGCAACCAGCCTGCGTCAAGCCGTCACACCGGATCGCCTATTGGGCCGCGTGAACTCCGCCGGCCACCTGCTTTTCTGGGGCGCACTCCCGCTGGGATCCCTGGCCGGCGGCGCCATCGCGCAGACTATCGGAATCCGCCAGACCATGCTGATCGCCACGCTCGGCTACCTGCTCTCCAACCTGTGGTTCACCTTCTCCCCCATCCGCCACCTTCGCCAACTCCCGGCGGCCTGATGTGGCTATCCGCGCACGATTGCCGGGTAAACCTTGCGCACCGCCGCGATGGCATCTTCCGTGTCGCTCTCCGTGTACTTGGGGTTCATCATCACGCCCGCATAGCGGCTCAGAATATCGATAGTGCGCGCGCAGCACTCGCGACCGTAGCGGATGGATTTGCCGCGGTCGGAGTTGAAGCTCGGCCAGCGCGGCGTCACCGTCACTTTTTGTTCGATCTCCGGCACCACCGGCAAAATCACCGAACCGGCCGGACCCGACACGGGCACACCCTCGGCTTTCATGGCGTCGGCGTAACGCTGGCGATCTTCCTTCGTGCGGAACCCGAGAAATATCCCAGTGCCGAGTTCGCCCTGTGGATCGGGCAGGCGCCGCTGACGCACATCCTCCAAATCCCGAATCCCGCTGTACACGCGGCGCGCGTTGCGGCGCACGTCGCCGATGATGGTGTCTAGCTTACGCAATTGCGCCAGCAGGACGCCGCCGGTGAATTCGTTCATCCGGTAATTCAGCCCCGGGATGTAGCCCAGTTTGTTGGGAAAGTCCTTGCGCGCGACCACATCGTGGAACCGGCACGCCCGTTCGAACAAATAGGGATCGCCGGTCACCAGCGCGCCGCCCTCTCCCGCCGTAATCGTCTTGCTCTGTTGCAGGCTGTAGATCCCGATGTCGCCCATCGACCCCAGCGGCTTCCCCTTATAACTCGCGCCCACGCTCTGGCTGGCATCCTCCAGGACCTTCAGGCGATGTTTGCGCGCCAGCGCCAGGATCGGGTCCATGTCCGCCGGATTGCCTTGCAGATGCACCGCCATGATCACCTTGGTCTGCGGCGTGATCAGCGGCTCGATCGCCGTGGGATCGATGTTGAAGCTCTCGTCGATCTCCGCGAACACCGGCAGCCCGCCCGCCTGGATCACCGTGTTGTAGCACGAGTACCAAGTCCAGGCGGGGAGGATCACTTCATCGCCCGGACCCACTTCGAGCGCCGCCATCGCCACGTGCAGCGCGGCGGTTCCGGAGGTCACCGCCAACCCATACCTGGTCTGCATGCGAGCGGCGAACTCGTTCTCAAACCGGGCGACTTTCGACTTGTCGGGCGGATTGCTGAAGCGGAACGGATTGCGGCCCTCCAGCACTTCTTCCAGTTGCCGCTGTTCCTTGCCGTCGTAGTATTCCGGCCCCCAATTGGGGCCGCCCAGCGGCTTGGCGCGCACCGCCGTGCCGCCGTTCACCGCCAGTTGCGGAGCGGCTTGCGCGCTCCCCACTCCGGCAGCCAGCGCCGCGGCTGCCAGGAACTCTCTGCGATCCACCATTCTCAGCCTCCTCAGTGGGATAAGCCTCCGGCTTGTCCATCCGAGAGCAACTCGGACTTCTTTCCTCCGCGCTCCCGTCAGTGCGTCATCGAGTAAACCACGTAGTTGATCCCGATCCGTATGCCCAACGCCGAGAATCTTTCCGCGTACTCGGGATTGTCGGCGTGCTCCCAGGAATCGCCCAGGTCCATGTTGAAGCACATGGCCACCATGATGCGGCCGCGGTCGTCGTAGATCGCGCGCCAGTGGGGCTGCTTGCCGTCCTTCTCCCAGATCTGGCCGGTTTCGATGTACTGCTCGCCGGGAACCTGGTAGCGCTGGTCCAGATCGTACAGCGTGTGGAAGATGGGGTTGCCCGATTCGATCTCGACAATCGGCCGGTCGGGAAAAACTTTGTGCATGCTGGCTTCGAAGAAGGACCATTCGACGGTGCCGTGGAAATCGTCGCACATGAAGAAGCCGCCGCGCAGCAGGAACTCGCGCATGGTGGCGGCCTGGGAATCGGTGAGGTCCCAGTGGCCGACTTCGACGCCGTAGAGCCAGGGGCGGTTGAAGACATCGCCATCGTCGAGGTCGGTGGGCTCTTCGGCTCCGCGCGCGTGGATGCGGGTGAGGCGGCGGATGGCGGCCGAGAGATGCCGGTCGGAGCGCGGATAATCCATGGTCCAGTTGGTGCCGCCTTCTTTCCAGCTTGCGAAGAACTCCACGCCGCCGTTGCGCGGCGCCACCGGCGGATACATCAGGCGGCCGAAGGTCCATTCACCCGGCTCCTGGAAATCTCGCGGAATGGGAAAGTTATCATACCCTTCCACCGTCGGATACTTGCGGAACGGACGTTGAAATGCATACACCGCGGAAACCACGGCCAGGGTCGCGACGATGATGGCTCCGGCACGGCGGAGTTGCATTGGAGAGTGCACAGCGTTACCCACAGGATACTACGCGCTATAGGACGCTTCGTTTGCGCGCCCGCATGGAGCCGGGGGAGGGAGGCGTGCGCCTTGGCGGCGTGTTAAGGTTTTGGGCATGACAATGTATGGTTCTGTTTCCCGCCGGAGGTTCCTCGCCGCGGCCGCGGCGGCTCCCCTTGCGCTCGCCGCGCCCGCGGGCAAGAGCGTGCCAATCGGCATCGAACTCTATTCGGTCCGCGACGAGATGACCAAAGACACACTGGCCACCGTCCGGGCCATCGCCAAGATGGGTTATGAGGTGGTCGAGTTCTATGGCCCCTACTACGCCTGGACCCCCGAATTCGTCAAAGACGTCCGCAAAGTGCTGGACGATACCGGCATTCGCTGCAACTCAACGCACAACGACGCCAAGAACTTCCGTCCGGAGGGCATACAGAAGGCCATCGACTACAACAAGACGCTGGGGGCAAAATACGTCGTGATGGCCAGTTCCGGCAACGTGACGGGGCTCGACGGCTGGAAGGGCGTCGGCAACACGCTTACTCTGGCGATGGAGAAGTTGCGTCCCGCCGGACTGCGCGCCGGCTATCACAATCACCAGGCGGAGTTCAAATTGGTAGACGGCAAGCGGCCCATCGAGGTGATCGCGGCCAACACGCCGAAGGATGTCATGCTGCAATTCGACGTCGGCACGTGCGTCGAAGTGGGCAACGACCCGGTGGCGTGGATTAACGCCAACCCGGGGCGCATCAACAGCTGCCACCTGAAGGACTGGGCTCCCGGCGCGCCGGCCGATAAAGAGAAGGGCTACCGCGTTCTGTTTGGCGAAGGGGTCGTGCCCTGGCAGAAGATCTTCGCGGCGGCGGAGAGCACCGGTGGAGCGGAGTTCTACCTGATCGAGCAGGAAGGCAGCCGATACCCAAGTCTGGAAACCGCGCAGCGCTGCCTGGCCAACTACAAGAAAATGCGGGCGTAGCCTGGCGGCGCCACCCCTAACGGGCGGGCGCCGCGCGGCTTTCCAGGCCGGAGGCGATCGCCCGCAACAACTCCGGCCGCTTCATGGGCTTGGCGACGTAGCCGTCCATGCCGGCCGCCAGACAGCGTTCCCGGTCGCCCTTCATGGCATTGGCCGTCAGAGCGATAATCGTCATGTGACCGCCGGAGATGGCTTCGCGACGGCGCAATTCGGCCGTCGCCTCGAATCCATCCATGTGCGGCATGTGCACATCCATCAGCACCACGTCGAACCGGTCCCCGGCGCAGGCGTCTACTGCCTCGCGGCCATCCATCGCACAAACCACGGCGCACCCGGCATTCTCCAGCATGCGCCGCGTGAGCGTTTGATTCACCATGTTGTCTTCCGCCAGCAGCACGCGAAGGCCGGCGGGCGAGGGAATCGCGCCGACCGCGGACGGGTCGTCCTGCTGCACCTCCGGGGCAGATTGCTGCGCCGGCCGGGTGGCGGAGACGGCCGTGATGGTGAAGTGGAAAGTGCTCCCGGCCCCCAGCCCGCTCTCTACCCAGATCCGGCCGCCCATCATCGCGACCAGGCGCCGGCTGATGCTGAGGCCCAGACCGGTCCCGCCGTAGCGCCGCGAGGTGGAACCATCGGCCTGGAGGAACGGCTCGAAAATGAGCGCCTGCTTCTCTGCTGCAATGCCGATCCCCGTGTCGGAAACCTGGAAATGAATCCGCCGCATCCCCCCGGACCCGGAGGATGCCCCATCGCAGATACCTTCGTCTTCGGCGACGATTCCGACCGATCCGGCCTCCGTGAATTTCACCGCATTGCCGGCCAGATTCAGCAGCACCTGGCGCAAACGGCCCGGATCGCCTACCAGGCGCGTTGCCGCGGCGGGCGCCAGCCGTTGCCACAACTCCAGCCCCTTCCGATGTGCCATCACTTCGAGCGGCGCAAGCGCGTCGCGCAACAGTTCCGCCAGATTGAACTCCCTGGAATCCAGCTCCAGCTTGCCGGCTTCGATCTTGGAGAAATCCAGGATGTCGTTGATGACCGTGAGCAGGGCTTCTCCGGACCTGCGGACTGTTTCGGTGTATTCGCGTTGCTCGGCGGTGAGGTTGGTATCGAGCAACAGGCCCGTCATGCCGATGACGCCGTTCATCGGCGTGCGGATCTC
>PLDO01000572.1 GCA_003136215.1 Bryobacterales bacterium | reverse complement strand
CCCAACACCTCGTGCGCGCGGAAGGCCCGGTCCAGACCTTCGGCGATATCCTTGATGGTGATTTCGTTGTTGAGCGAAATGTAATTGCAGATATTGATGTCTTTGGAATCGATGCCGCGCGAAACCAGCGCCTGCTTGAGATTCGCAAAGTCCTTGCCTTCGGCCGAATAGCCGTGAATCAGAACCAGAGGGCGTGCCATACTCTCTCCTTTTCGCCGCTAGCGTCCGTGTTTGAGGCCGATTAGAAATGTTACGACGCCGAAGCCTCCGATGGCGAGGCCGGCGATCCGGTTCATCCCGCGCATGGCTCGCAGATCGAACCGTTCGCGGAATTGGTTGACCATCAGCACCAGCGTCACCCACCACAGCATCGACCCGCAAAAGATGCCGCCCACCAGCAGGAACGTCAGGCGCCATTCGCGATGTCCGCCCATGCCGAGTCCGGTGAGCACCGCCAGAAAGGAGAGGACCGTGGTGGGGTTCGTCAGCGTGAGCAGCAGCGTCGAGGCGAAGTCCGAATGTGCCGCGCTGTCTTCGCCGCCCAGAACCACCGCCTGCGCCGGCTTGTGAAAGTAGATCCAGCCGAAGGCCATCAGCAGCAGACCGCCGATCACGCGGATCCAGAACTCCTNNGATCAGGAAGGTGATGCTGAAGCCCGCGATGGCGCCGTAAACCGTGTCCGCCGCCGCCGCCCCGAAGCCCGATATCAGGCCGGACGCGCGTCCCTTGCGAAGCGTGCGCGAGGCGCACAGCACATTCACCGGCCCCACCGGCACGGCAATCGCCAGGCCCGCAATCAAACCTTTGGACAGCAACCACAAACCGATCAACTCGCTCTCCTTGCCCTTCGATAGCTTACCGCAGACCGGCGATCCGCTCCAGAATATCGGGGATCTCAAATACGGCGCGGTTCTCCAGACGCCCGGTCGCGTCGCGGAAGCGTTGGTAGGCGGCTGGGTCCAGCAGCTCTTTCACCGCCCGGGCAATCCCGCGGAAATCCGGCAGCACAATCCCCACCCCCATCTCGCGAACCCACTCCGCGTTGTAGCGCTCCTGCGGCAGCGTCCACGCGTTACGCTCCACAATCACCGGCAGGCGCATCGCCACTGCCTCGCTGATGCTGCCCGGCCCCGGCTTCCCGATGAAGTAATCGGCAAGCTGCATGTAATGCGGCACCTCTGTGGTGAAGCCTTCGACGAACATCGGCGCGGCGTGCGGCATATTCCGCAGCCTCTCGCGCAACTTGGCGTTCTTCCCGCAGATGGCCAGCAACTGCCGGTCCGGCAGCCGCCGCGCGATCTCCCGCATCGCCGCCGAGCCCTCGCCTCCGAACAGCACCAGCCCCACCGGCTTCGCCGGGTCGAAGCCTAACTTGGCGCGCGCCGCCGCGCGCTCTTCGGCGGAAAGCGGAGCAATCTCGTAAAACCGCGGATTCAGAATCATGCCCGAAACGCGATGCACCTTGTCTTCGGCGTGCCCCATGGCGCGCGCCTGCTCCACCGCCTTCGCCGAGCCGCAGATGAAATGCTGCACCTGGCGCTCCATCCAGAAGTGCGGAGGATAGTCGGCGATATCGGTGAGGATGGTGACGAACGGCACGCCCGGCAGCGCCCGCCCAAGACTTTCGCCCAGCGCCCGGTCCAGATTCGGCACCAGCGAAACCACCATCGCGGGGCGGTGTTCCCGCCAGAACTCTTCCAGCAGGCGCACTGCTTTGGGGTGAAGGAGGCGGATTACCCAGTGCATGCCCACCATGAGCTGCGGCGAACCGAGCGTCCAACCCCTCTTCAGCATCTGGTTGTAGATGTCCTCCAGGCGCAGGCCGGTCAGCTTGCGGAAGACGTCCATGGCATCTAGCACTTCCTGCAGGTTGACCATGCGGATCTCAAACGGCCGCCCCTGCTGTTCCATCACCTGGCGCAAGGCGTTGGCCGCCGCCCGGTGGCCGCCCCCCGCGTCGAAATAGATGAAATCCACCTTCATTTATGACGATTGTTGCACGCGGCAATGAATGAGTGGCGGAAAACGTTTGCCTTCACGGTTGTTTTGCCACACTGTCACCGTGCTGTGACCCTGCGCGCGCTACAACTCGCATATGCGGTGCGATCTGCACGTCCATACCAGGCACTCCGGAATGTGTACCATCCCCCTCTTGCGAAAAGTGTGCCGCGAAAGCTACAACCGGCCGCTCGAAGTGTACGAAAAACTCAAGCGGCTCGGCATGGATCTGGTGACCATCACCGATCACGATTCCATCGACGCGGTGGAAGAACTGCGCTCCCGGCCCGATTTTTTTCTCAGCGAGGAGGTCACCTGCACGCTGCCCGGCGGCAACCAGCTCCATGTGGGCGTCTACGACATCACCGAGCGCGACCACATCGAACTTCAGCGCCGCCGCCACGACTTCGAGTCTCTGTCGGCATGGCTGATCGACAACGACCTGTTTTTCAGCGCCAATCACGTTTTTTCCAGCTTGACCGGACGTCGCTCCATGGAAGACTTCCACCTGATGGAGACCGCCTTCCCCGCGCTGGAAACGCGCAACGGCCACATGCTGGCCAGCGCCAACGCCAATGCCGCCTGGATGGCCGACTTCACCGCGCGCGCCGAAGTGGGCGGCAGCGACGCCCACGCCATGGCGAGCGTGGGATGCGCGTGGACCGTGGTCCCCGGCGCGCGCGATCGGCAGGAGTACCTGCGCGGGCTGCGCCGCGGGATGGGACGCGTGCGCGGCGAGACCGGCAGCTACGGGAAGCTCACCCGCGACGTTCTCGCCATCGGACGCCAGATGTTACGCGAAAACCCCGCCGCGCTCCCCATAGCCGCGCTGGCATGGATGGTTCCGCTGATCCTGCTGCACAATTCCGTCAGGGAAGCCGTTTTCGCACGCTGGTGGATGGCGCGATACAGGCAATCCTGTTCCATGCGGAGCGTGGCCGCACGCATCGCGGAGGTGTCTGTATGACGCTCTCCGGAGCGATGTTGAATTACATTGCGCACCGCGACCACCGGCTGATGCGCCGCGTCAATCGCTGGCCCGCCCCCCGCTGGATCCGGCTCTGGGCGCTGTGCGCCACGCGCGGCGGCGATGG
>PLDO01000394.1 GCA_003136215.1 Bryobacterales bacterium | reverse complement strand
CACCAATGCAGGCAAACGGCACGACTTGGTGGCGCAGGCGGTTCCGCCTGCGAGAGACCTGTGACGCCAGATTCTGGCGGTTTAGACCGTGCAGATGTCGATCGCCCGCCTGAGGCTGGCCTCGGCGTTGGCCGGCACTCTCGGCGAATATTCGTGCCCGATGTAGCCGGTGAAATTCAGGTCCGCTATGGCCTGCGCGATGAAGTGGTAGTTCAATTCCTGCGTCTCGTCGATTTCCTTCCGGTCCGGATTGCCGCCGGTGTGGAAGTGCCCGATCCACTGTATGTGGTCGCGGATGTTGCGCACGATATCGCCGTCCATGATCTGGGCGTGGTAGATATCGTACAGAATCTTCACATGCGGGGAATTGACGCGCTTCATCACGTCCACACCCCAGGCAATGTGGTCGAACATGTAGTCCTTGTGGTTGACCTTGCTGTTCAGGTACTCCATGCAGATATTGATGCCCTTGTCTTCGGCGTGGGCCTTCACCTTATTGAGGAACGCCACGCAGTTGTCGGCGCCTTCAGCATCCGACGTACTCTTGCGGTTGCCGCTGAAGGTGATGATGTTGGGCACGCCGTTGGCCTTGGCTTCGTCGATGGCCGCATGCATCAGCGGTTCCAGCTTTTCGTGATTTTCATTGCGGTTGAGGGCTTCGGCGATGCTGCCGCCCGGTCCCGGCGGATACATGGTCGGGGTCAGGCCGTATTTCTTGAGCATCGGCCAGTCGGCCGGCCCCCGCAAGTCATAGCCGACGATGCCGAGCGATGCCGCCAGCTTGCAGCCATCTTCGAGGCTCGTCCCGCGGGCGAACACCCCGCCCGTCACGGACTGTTTCAATCGCCCCTTTTTCATCTGCGGAGCGGGTGTCTGCGCCAGCGCGGCCGAAGCCGCCAAAGCCGGCAGGAAGTCTCTACGTCGCATGAGGCATAAGTATCACAGTGCTGAATGAAGCGCAACGGCACACGGCGCCCGCCACCGATACCGTGGCGGCGCAATGAACATATAATTCCCCTATGCGTTCCCTCGCTCTCTTCCTGCTCGCGGCCTGCGCCGCCGCGCAGGACGCTACCGTCCTCAAACCCGCCCGCGTCTTCGATGGCGAGACATCCCATGAAGGCTGGGCCGTCCGCGTGCGCGCCGGCCGCATCGAAGCCGCCGGACCCGCCGCGTCCATCGACACCGCCGGCGCCAAGGTGGTCGATCTCCCCGGCGCCACGCTGCTTCCCGGCCTGGTGGAAGGCCACTCCCACATTCTGCTTCACGCCTACAACGAAACTCCGTGGAACGACCAGGTGGCGCACGAAGGCCTCGCCCTGCGCGTCGCCCGCGCGGTGAATCACCTGCGCGACACCCTCATGGCCGGCTTCACCACGGTGCGCGATCTGGGCACCGAGGGCGCCGCCTATGCCGACGTCGAACTCAAGCAGGCGGTCAATCAGGGCATCGTGCCCGGTCCGCGAATTCTCGCATCCACCCGCGCCATCGTCGCCACCGGCAGCTATGCGCCCAAAGGATTCGCCCTGGAATGGCGCGTGCCGCAGGGCGCCGAAGAGGCCGACGGCATCGACAGCCTGACCCGCGTGGTGCGCGACCAGATCGGCCACGGCGCCGATTGGATCAAGCTCTACGGCGACTACCGTTGGGGCGCGGGTCCCGGCGCCCGGCCCACCTTCTCGCTGGAAGAGATGAAGCTCGCCGTGGAGACCGCCAAGAGTGCCGGCGTTCCGGTCTCCGTCCACGCCAGCACTCCCGAAGGCATGCGCCGCGCCATTCTCGCCGGGGCGGAGACCATCGAGCACGGCGACGACGGTACGGTCGAAATCTTCAAGCTCATGGCGGAGCGCCACGTGGCCCTCTGCCCCACGCTGGCTGCCGGCGATGCCACCGCGCAATATGCCGGCTGGAAAAAGGGGCAACAGCCCGAGCCCCGCGGCATCCAGCGCAAACGCGCCAGTTTCAAGGCCGCGTTGGAAGCCGGCGTGACCATCCTCAGCGGCAGCGATATCGGCGTCTTCGCCCACGGGGAGAACGCTCGCGAAATCGAATTGATGGTGGACTACGGCATGGCGCCGCTAGACGCCCTGAAGTCCGCCACATCGGTCGCCGGACGCGTGCTCCACATGGACATCGGCCAGGTGAAGCCCGGCAGCTTCGCCGATCTGATCGCCGTGGACGGCGACCCCACCAGGGATATCGCGGCCCTCCGCCGAGTGAAATTCATCATGAAGGCCGGCACGATTTACCGGCAGTGAAGCGCCGCATTCGGACAGTCCGTCCCAGGTTTGAACAGCCCCCCTCCGCGAGCTGCCTCTAAATCCAGTGTTTCCCGCGGCACACGGCTTGCTGATCACCGGACGGGAGGTCTCCCATGGCGCAGAAGGAACGCATTCGGGAAACGTTGAGCGGATTGCCCACTCTGGAACATCTGGTGGAACGGGTAGAGGCCGGTTGGAAGCTGGTGGCCATCGACTGGGAGCGCGAGGCGGCCGGCGCGGCCGAGTCCCGCGAAAAGCAGGTGGTGGAAGAAATTCCCTACGGGCTGCGCGTGGCCGACGATTGCACCGGGCTGGTGGAGAGCCAGACCGAACGGCAGATCATTATCACCGCGCTCGACATGATCGTGGAGGATTGCCCGCTTTCCCAGGTGGCCGCCGAACTCAACCGCCTCGGCCACACCACCCGTGACGGGAACGCGTGGACGCCATCGGCGCTGTTCACTCTGCTGCCGCGCATGATTCAGGTGGGACCGAAGGTTTTTCGCAGCGAGGAGTGGGAGACGCGCAAGAAGCGCTTGCCGCGGGTGGTGTAAAAAAAAATGGGGCAGGGACGCCCGAAGGCTTCCCTGCCCCGTTTTACCGCTTGCGCAGGTTTAGAAGTACAACCGGAGCGAGAGTTGCAGGTTGCGCACGTCGCCGGTCTTGCTGGTGATCTTTCCGAAGGTGGAAAGGTTGGTCGGGTTGAAGCTGGCGCCACCCCAATTCGGGTGGTTGGTGAGGTCGAACGCCTCGGCGCGGAACTGGAAGCCGGTGTGCTCGGAGATGGCAAACTTCTTGAAGAGCCCCGAATTGATGTTGTAGAAGCCGGGGTTGTGGATCACGTTGCGGAAGCCGGGAGCCTGCGAATTGAAGGTGCCCGCGGCTGGCTGCGACCACAATAGTTTGCCGCTCGAATCGGTGGTGCTGAACCAGTACTGGGAACCGCCGGCGCCGTTCGCGGCGATCTGGTGCAGGACGGTGGGTGTCCCGTTCATGACCCAGAACTGGCCGCCATTGGACATGCTGCCGTCCTGGCCGACGCCCGCGTAATCGCTGCTGGCGGCAACCGAACTGGGCGTGCCGGTCTGTGCCTGGAAGATGCCGCTCAACTGCCAACCGCCCGCCGCGGCTTTCAGTATGCGGTTGGAGGAGTTCTTGAAGAACGGCAGTTCGTACATCCAGTTGACGACCATGATGTGACGGACATCGAAATCGCTCTGTCCCCAGAGGTTACCCGCATAGTACGTGTTGGGGATGATGTCGCGCTGGGCGGAGTTGCTGTCCATCGACTTGCTCAGCGTGTACGCCATACCGGCCGAGAAGCCGTGAACGAAACGGCGGGTCACCCCGACCTGCAACGAGTTGTAGATGGATTGGCCGACGTTGTCGGTTTCGCGGATCGAGTTGTAGCCTTTGTACGGCCGCAGGGCATCCAGGGCGATGCCCGGGTTGGCCAGCACGGTCGCGATGGTGGGCTGGTTGATATCGCTTTCGCGCTGCAGGTGCAGACCGCGGCGTCCGACATAACCCACCGAAACCATGGTGGCCCACGGCAGTTGCCGCTCCACGGTCATGTTCCAGTTCCACGCTTCCGGATTCTTGAACGCTTTGCTCTGTGTAGTCACGGTCAAGGGAAGAAGGTTGGTGGAAGTGCCACCGGGGTTATCCACGCTGCCGCCGGTCACATTGGCGGTCGGCTGGAACGGCGGGTTGCCGCCCAGGAAGATCGAGTCGCTGACGCCGAGGCGGGTGATGAAGCGGCCCGCGCCGGTGCGAATCACGGTCTTGTCGTTGATGCCATACGCGATACCAACACGCGGCTGGAAGTCGTTCCACTGGATGTCGCTGTAACGCGAAGGAGTGTTGCCGCCGCGGAACAGGTATTGAACCGAGGGATCGGTGGATGCCGGGAAGCGTCCCATGGCCGAGGAGGGGAAGCCCGTACCCGGGATCACGAGCCCGTTGTAAATATCGCCCGAGCCAGGGATGATCGTGCCCTTATTGGCGCCGGTGCCAAGCACGGTGACCGCCTTGGTGGGGTCGTAGAGAGACGGATCGAATACCGCCATGTTGCCCCATATTGCGTGGTAAGGAACAATCACGGAGTAGCGAACGCCGTAATCCACGTGCAGTTTTTGGGAGACCTTCCAGCTATCGCCGGCAAACCCTTCGTACATGTAGCCGCGGAAAGGCGTGTAGGCGCGGCTGCCGAGTTCGGAATAGGTGTCGAAAAGGCCGAGGGCGACATTCGCCACCGCCACGCCGGACGAGGGCAAACCCGAACGCGTGTCGGTGAAGGCGAACTGGCCGTTCTGGTTGTTGGTGCAAGTGGGGCAGGCGCTGACGTTGATTTCGTCGTTATCGTTCTCGCCCGACTTTTCGTACAGCATGCCGAGTTTGATCGTGTGGCTGCCCTTCACCCACGTCAGCTTTTCCGAAATGTTATAGATCGGGCCGGCCGAGTGCGAGGGGTACGGACCGCCGTTGAGGCCGGAGAAGTTGC
>PLDO01000324.1 GCA_003136215.1 Bryobacterales bacterium | reverse complement strand
GTGGTGGCGATCCAGAACTGTTCGCGATACACCAGCGCGGCTGCCACGTAGGTGGTCAGCGCCGACATCTCTGAGGTCACGCCCGCCGTTGCCACGGATTGCAGTTTGTTGCGGTACGACAGCATCAGGAACCCCGCCACCACCGCGAAGCCCAGGGTCACCGGCAGAATCTCTCCCCCCGCCAGGAAGGAGATGCCATAGGCGATGAGGCCGATGAGAGGATAGGTGCGCACGCCGCCGAACGAGTATTCCACCTTGCTGGCGTGCCGCTCCTCACGTTCCAGCCCGGTGAGGAAGGCGAGAAACAGGACCAGCAGAATCTTGACGCCTTCCGGCGGCAATAATCGATACAGATCAATCAGCACAAATCAGTATAAGCATATCCGATTTCCGCACACTTCAGAAGCTCAGCAGAACGTGCCAGATGTACAAGTAGGCCAGGCCTTCAATGTTGTCCCAAACATCCCGGACCAGCTTGACATCCCCGGAAATCGGCGGCAGCTCCATCCTTTTCTCTTCGAACGGGAAGCAGATTCCGGGGGGGACCTTCGGCGCTGTCACCCACGCCGGAAGGCCGGGAGTGACGGGCGGAGGCGGTACGTGTGCGGATGGCGAAGACGGCGAGCGATACGTTCCGTATTCGAGGGTGGCGTCGGTCATGGCGCGCAGATTCTCGATGGTGGCGTCGTTCTGCATGATGGCGCTGGCATCCATGAGGTAGCCGCCATCGGCGCCAATCGTCTCGATCAGGCGCCGGCATTGCGCCTTGACCTCGTCCGCGCTGCCGAAGGCGAGCAGCGTATTCGACACCCCGCCGCTCAGGCAGAATTTCCTGCCGAGAATGCCATGCGCCAGCGTCGGGTCGGTGCGGTCGATGTGGAAAATCATACTGCCGGCGGGCAACTCGGCGAAGCGCTCCAGGTGCCCATCCCACTTGCCCTCGGCGTACATCAGCACCTGGTTGCCCTGGGCCTGGAGCGCATCGAAGATGGGCCGCAGTGTCGGCCAGTAGATTGTCTCGAACTGCTCGCGGTTGATGAACGGCGTGCAGCCGCGATGCATCCAGATGGGAATCGGCACCGTCCGCGACGGGTCGGCGCTGCTGAGGGCAAGGTACGCGAGGTGCGGCATCAGCGCCTGGCAGGCCTGCAGAACCTTGTCCGGAATCTCCATCAGATCGTACGCCAGCGCCACGTAGCCGCGCAGTTTGTCAGCCAGGATGTCGAGCGGCGCCTTGAGCATGCCGCAGATGGACGACGGGGTTCCGCACTCGCGCCGCATGCGCTCCACTTGCGGCGGGAACGCGTTGAAGTAGCTGAGCATCGCCATGCCGCCCTTCACGAACGACAGATTGTTGCGGTAGGACGTGGGCTGGCCCTTGGCGCTGACATCGGGGGACACTCGCGGCAGCCAGGTTTCGTAGAGGAACCGGACCGGGTCTGCAATCAGCTCGTCGTACTCCTCGCGCTTCATGAAGGCGCCGGCTTCCGACGGCTCGCGGTACTGAAAGCCCACGTCGGGCCCGACGTGAATCCCCGGCACGCCGTAATAGCGAAGGCCAATGGCGTCGGTGAGTCCGGTCCATACGTACACCATGTTGGGCACGACGGCGTCCCACTCGAAATCGTGACAGCACCGGATGACGGCTTCGAAGGCCTTGTTGTAGTCGTGCGTGACTTCCTGACAGGTGAAACCGGCGTAGCGGGCAGTGATCTCGGCGGCCAGCGGCCGTAGGGGAACGCGATCCGGCGTGCCGTTGCGCATCGCGGTGACATAGCGGCCTAACCGCGCGGCGTATAACTCGTCGACGGCCATTGCGCTCATTTCAGTTTCACGGAACGCCCGGTGCGGATGGATTCCTTGGCGGCTTCAATAATCTCCACGACGCCCATGTTGATGTCCAACGCGGTAATGCCCTCAATCGGCTTGTTGTTCTTGATGGCGTTCACCATGAGCGCGAGCGGATCGGCCTTCTCGGGAGGCAGCGCCGCAAGCGGCAGATCCTTGGTTTCGCGGCCCATGCGTAGTTCCACCTTCTGCTGCGTCATGTAGATGCTGCCGCGGGTGAGGTTGCCATCGGGGCCGGTGGTGGAACCGAAGATCTCCAGGTCCTGGAAACTGCGCGGCAGGTCCCAGCTTCCCTCGAAGGTGTTGATGCCGTTCTTGTATTTCAGCACCAGCGCGACCGAATCCTCCACCTTGGGGAAGGTCTCGGGGCGCAGATGGATGGCCTCGGCGTAGACGCTTTCGGGACGGCCCATGTACCAGAGCGACCAGAGGGCGTTGTAGCAGCCGAAATCGACGAGCGCGCCGGCGCCGTTCTTCACCGGGTCCGTGAGCCAGTCGAAAAAGTACTTTCCGGTGCCGGTGGAACCGGGTCCGCCGTGGCCAACGATGCCGCGCAGCCGCCAGGCCTTTCCGATGGTGCCTTTTTCCACTTCCGCGCGGGCAATCTGGTTGGCCGGCCACCAGGCCATCTGATAGTTGCACATCACTTTTACGTTGTATTTCTTGGCCAGGTCGGCCATCGCCATCGCGTCCTTATAAGTGGAGGCCAGCGGTTTTTCGTAGATCACGTGGATGTGACGCGGAGCGCATTCTTTCAGGATCTCCAGGTGCCGGTTGTTTTCCACGAAGGCCCAGACGAAATCGGGTTTGGTTTCGTCCAGCATCTTTTTGTAGTCGGCGAAAAAAGGAACGTCCTTCGCGCCCTGGCTTTCTTTGGCGAGGTTTACCAGGTCGGGAATCGATTCCGCAATGCCCACGAGTTTGACCAGCTCGCTGCGCGTCATGCGGGGGACGTACGTGCCCTCGTGCGAATGAATCAGACCGATCACTGCAATCTTGTACGGTTGCGCTAAAGCCGGCAACGCGGCCAGCGCGAGAGCGGGCATAAGCCACCATGATTTGAGCATGGACTCATGCTATCAGACCCCTCGGTCTTCAACACGGCCACCGGTGCTTCAGTTTGTGTTGCCCGCTGAAAGGTGTTAAGACGAGATGAAATCGGAAGGATCGATCCAATGATGACTCGACGCCAGGCGGCCGCGGGGGCTGCCATGACCGCCCTCTCTTATTCCAGAGTCATGGGCGCCAACGACCGCATCGGCCTGGGTGTCATCGGCACCGGCGGGCGCGGCACCTATGTGATGGGCCTGTTCCACAAGAACGCCGACGTTGAAGTGCGCGCACTCTGCGACGTGTACCCGGCCCGATTCCGGGAAGCGCTTACCGTCGCGCCCAACGCCAAAACCTTCGGCATCCACCAGAAGCTGCTGGAATTGCCGGAGGTGGACGCGGTGCTGATCGGCTCACCCGACCACTGGCACAAGGATCACGCCATCGACGCCATGAACGCCGGCAAGGACGTTTACAGTGAGAAGCCGATGTGCCGCAAGCGCGAGGAAGCGCCGCTGATGGTGAAGACGGCGCGCTCCACCGGCCGCATTTTGCAGATCGGACTGCAGCAGCGGTCGGGGCCCATCTACCTGGACCCGCTCGAGAAGTTTGTCAAATCGGGCGCCATCGGCAAGATCAGTCACATCGACGCCGTCTGGCATGGCGGCACCATGCGCCCGCTGCCGGCGGAACCCGCGCAGAAGCCCGAAAACCTGGACTGGCTGCGCTTTCTGGGGCCGGTGTCCTACCGCGACTGGAACCCGGGACAGTACCTCAATTTCCGCGCCTTTCTGGATTTCAACGGCGGCAAGTTGACGGATTTCGGCCACCACTGGATGGACGTGGTCCACATGTACATGGGAGAACGCGCGCCCAACTCGGTGGTTTTCGCGGGTGGCATCTACTATGACCAGCACGACGCCCGCACCGCGCCCGACACCTGCAACGCGCTGTTCGAATACGACGGTTTCAGCGTTCTGTTCCAGTCCAACGCCTACGCCGTGGGGCCGGAGTATGGCATCACGTTCTACGGCGACAAAGGGAAGCTCTTCGTCAATCGCAACCGTTACGAGTTCACGCCGCCCGGAAAGAACGCTTCTCCGGTCACGCAGCAGACGCCGGGCGATATCACGTCGAACCACGTACGCAACTTCCTGGATTGCTGCAAGAGCCGGAAGCGGCCCAACGCCGACGCCGCTATCGCCGCCATTTCGATTCTTCCGCCGCTATTGGCCGTGCAATCCTACGAGGAACAGCGGCGTCTGCGCTTCGATCCGGTGCGCCTGGAAGTTCTGCCGTTCTGAAACGTCCCACGCCTGAAATCGCAGCATGGGTGGGGCATGCTTTAGCTTGCCAGGCGAGCGAAGCTCGCCCGTAGACTTTGGCCATTCGCGCCGCG
>PLDO01000502.1 GCA_003136215.1 Bryobacterales bacterium | reverse complement strand
GTAGGTCGTCATCCGGGAGAAGTGTACCACCAACCCTCATTGTCTTGGGTGCTTGTAGCCTGCTATGCGTCGAATCCACACGAGCGAGACGTCGCCGACTCGGAGAGACGCTTCACGGATTCTCGACCTCGGCAGATGATCCGCTCATCTGCGGCTGACGAGCCGGTTGTATACGGCGTGGGGCCCTACCCAGAACCACACCATGGCGTTTTCATGTTCCACAGCAAGCGCCCTGTAATGCAAGCCGACCCGAACGGACCAAAAGCGTCCCAGCCTCTTGAAGTGCAGCGACGGGTGCTTCTGGTCTCGTCGCAGGAGTTGGTAGGATTCGTCAGCCAAGCGGCGGATATCGTCGGGAAGTTGCCAATAACAAGCCCAAAACTTCGGATTGGCCTGGTGCCTCACCGATCCGTGCAACGGCCAGCCCGCAGATCTTCGATCGCTTCGTCCGCCAGCGCGTTCAGGCGTCCCGCTGCGACATCATCTTCCATTTGGCGGTCCCAGGCCGCGGCGTCGAATTCGGCAAACCATGCCCTGAATGCGTCGAGTTCGGCCGGCGTGAGCCGCAGAACGGCCTCCTCGATCTCATTTACACTGCTCACAACCTCCAGTTTACTGTAGAGCGTTACCCGCGCACAACTAGCCTACCCCACGCAGGAATCGCGCCGCCACGGTTCAACCAGTTTTCTGTTGACAACCGCGGAAGCGGCAGCATAAAATCTTTTCTAGCCGCTGCACACGTGTGCAATCAAGCAGTTGAATCCATGAAGATTTCTCTCGCCAAGCCGGTCTCCATTAAGGACATCGCAAGAATGGCGGGGGTCACCCACTCCACTGTCTCGCGTGCCTTGCGCAACAGCCCGCTGGTCAATCGGGAGACAGTAGAGAGAATTCAGCGCATCGCCCTTGAATCGGGATACCGCACCAGCGCCGCGGCCCGCAGCCTGGTAACCCGGCGCAGCGACACCATCGGCGTGGTAGTGACCAACATCGCCGACCCGTTTGTCGCCGGGGTAGTGGGTGGCATCGAGGAGGCCGCCGACGAGCACGGTCTCTCGGTCTTCCTGGCCAATTCCAACGCGGAGCCGGAGCGCGAAGTCCGCGTGGCGCGCAAGTTCGAAGAGCGGCGGGTGGACGGTATCATCGTCACCGCTTCCCGGGTCGGCGCCCAGTACGTGCCCCTGCTGGAGCACATGCAAGTACCCATCGTGCTGCTCAACAACCAGCACCCCAGCCAGTTCGCGCATTCCGTGATGATCGCCAACGTCCAGGCAAGTCTGGACGCGACGCGGCACCTGATTGCACTGGGTCATCGCCGGATCGCGTACCTGGGAGACCGCTACGGGTATCAGTCCGACACCGAACGTTTATCGGGTTACCGGCAGGCCCTGGAGGAAGGCGGCTTGCCGTTCGACCAACAACTGGTGGCGCACGGAGACGGCAAGCCGGAAGGCGCCGAAACGGCGATCGCGGAGCTGCTCGCCTTGCTTCAACCACCCACCGCCGTCTTCTGCTACAACGATATGTCGGCATTGGGCGCCATGCGGCAGATCCGCAACCATGGCCTGCGGATTCCCACGGACATCTCCATCGTGGGTTTCGACGACCTGTACATCAGCCAGTATCTGAATCCACCGCTGACTACCATTCGTCAGCCCATGCGGCAGATGGGGCGGATGGCCATGGAGACCCTGCTGAAGATCTTTGCCGGCGCCGAATCGGGGAACGATATCAAAGTCCCTGGCGAGTTGATTGTGCGCCAGTCCACGGCGCCACCCAAGGAGAGTTAATGAGTGAATTGCTGGTACGCGCGGAGAAGTTCACGGATCGCGTGGAGAGTTTCGGCTACGAATACCTGTCATTTCAGGCGCGCAAGATGGCCGCGGGCGAACAGTACGCCGCGGAAACCGGCGCCAACGAACTGGCCATTGTCGTATTGGGCGGCGTATGTTCGGTCGCCACGCCGCTGGAAGCCTGGCCGCGCATCGGCGGGCGCAGTAGCGTTTTCGACGGTCTGCCCTACACCCTGTACCTGCCGGTGGCGACGGCGTTCTCCATCACGGCCGATACCGCTTGCGATCTGGCCTTCTGCTATTGCCGCGCCGAAGAGCGCCACCCGGCGCGCCTGGTGACTCCGCAAGAGGTGCGCGTGGAAATCCGCGGCGGCGGGAACGCTACCCGCCAGATCCATAACATGCTGCCCCCGGAGTTCCCGGCGCATCGCCTGCTGGTGGTGGAGGTCTTCACGCCGGCGGGCAACTGGTCCAGCTATCCGCCGCACAAGCACGACGTGCACAATCCCCCGGCGGAGGTCGATCTGGAAGAGATCTATTATTACCGCCTGGACCGCCCGGAAGGCTACGCCATTCAGAAGGTCTACACCGCAGATCGCCGCATCGACGAGACCCTCTCGGTTCGCGACGGCGAACTCGTCCTGATACCGGAAGGCTACCACCCCGTGGTGGCCGCGCACGGCTACAACGTGTACTATCTGAACGCGCTGGCAGGCTCGGCGCGTTCCATGGCCGCCGCGGACGACCCGGACTACGCCTGGGTCCGCGCCACCTGGCGGGAGCAGGATCCCCGGTTGCCCATGGTGACGCCGATGGTGCCGAGATGAGCCGCATGGACGTAGTCATATTGGGCCGGATCGGTTACGACCTATATTCGGAAGAGCCGCATGTGCCGCTGCCGCAAGTGCGGCGATTCTCCCGCTACCTGGGCGGTTCCAGCGCCAACATGGCGGTGGGACTCTCCCGCCTCGGCGCCCGTGTCGGCATCGTCAGTTGCCTGGGCGACGACAGCCTCAGCCGCTTCCTGATCGATTTCCTGCAAGCCGAAAAGGTGGAAACCAGCCACGTGCAAACGGCTCCCGGATATCTGCCGTCGCTCGCCATCACGGAGGTTTCGCCGCCTGATCGATTCCCGCAAGTGTTCTACCGCCGCGACCCGGTGGATACCATGCTCGACGTGACGGACGACGACCTGAACTACGCCACCCACGGCAGCATGTTCGTCACCAACGGAACCTCGCTCTGCGGATCGCCTTCCCGGGAATCGGCCTACCGCGCCTTGGAGCGCGCCCGGAACGCCGGCTGCCGCGTGGTGCTCGACGTGGACTACCGTTCCATGTCGTGGAGAAAGCCGGAGGAAGCCGGGCTGGCCGTGCGCCTGGCACTGCCATTCGTGGACGTTCTGATCGGCAACCAGTTGGAGTTGAAGCTGGTGGCCGGGGTGAGCGACCTGGACGCGGCCACCGCGAAGCTGCAGTCCGCGGGCGTGCCTACACTGGTTTCAAAATTGGGCGAACTCGGAACACGCGTGCTCACCGGTAGTGAATCCGTCTACCTGCCGCCTTATTCGGTGGAGGTGTGCACCACCATCGGCGCCGGAGACGGCTTCGCCTCGGGATTCCTCTATGCCATGCTGAAGGGGCTTCCTGTCACGGAATGCCTCCACTACGGGAATGCCGCCGCCGCCATCGTGGTCAGCCGCCTGAGCTGCTCGGAAGCCATGCCCGCGCTCTCCGAAGTGGAAGAGATGATGCGGCAGCAGAGGAAGGCATAAGTGTTCTCCAGCAAACAGTTCTTCTCCGACGCGCTCTCGGCCAGCATAACGGAGACGCGCGTCAACGATCCGGATTTCGCCTGGCGCGCCGCCAGGGTGCGCACGCGGCGCGAGCGCCTCGCGCCCGGCGGTAAATTGAATATTCTGGCGGCCGACCACCCGGCGCGCAATGTCACCAAGGTGGGCGCCGACCCCCTGGCGATGGCCGACCGCCGCGATTATCTCGCCCGCATCCTGCGCGTATTGTCTACCCCGCGCGTGGATGGCATCATGGCCACCATGGACATCCTCGAGGACCTGTTGGCCATCGACGGATTCCTGCGCGCCGCCGGCGCTCCGACCCTACTCGACGGCCGGGTGCTGATCGGCAGTATGAATCGCGGCGGTCTGGCGGGCAGCAGTTGGGAGTTGGACGACCCCGTGACCGGGGTAACTCCCGCGACTTGCCAGGAGTGGCGGCTGGACGGAGCCAAACTCCTGCTGCGCGTGGACGAGCGCGAGCCTGCCTCGCTGAAAACGCTGGTGGCCTGCGCGCGCGCCATCAACGAATCCAACTCGCGGGGGCTGCCCATGTTCCTGGAGCCCCTGCCGGTGACCAAAACCGAAAAAGGCTATGTGGTGGTGAAGACCGCCGAGGCCCTGGCGCGACTCGCGGGCGTGGCCAGCGCGCTCGGCGACAGCAGCCGTTACCTGTGGCTGAAACTGCCGCATTGCGAGGGCTACGTAACCGTGGCGCGCGCCACCACCCTGCCCATCCTGCTGCTGGGCGGGGAGTCGGCCGGCGATCCCACCCCGTTCCTGCGCCAGCTCGGCTCGGCCATGGCCGCGGGACCCAACGTCCGCGGCGCACTGGTGGGCAGGAACGTTTTGTACCCGGGCGACGAAGACCCGCTGGCCATGGCCGAAGCGGCGGGCGGCATCGTGCATGAAGGTTGGTCGGTGGACGAAGCGCTGCAATCGATGGCGGCGAACCGGGGGCGCGACATGGATCGCCTGTCGCGCTGGTTGTAGTGGTGACTGTGAGAAACCGTTCCCTTACGGTCGCGGCTCTGATCGGAGCCGCGACCGTGAGGGAGCGGTACTGGAGAAGATTCCAGGGAGGCATAGCTTGCAAACACGTCGCATGACGATGGCTCAGGCACTGGTGAGCTTCTTGAAGAACCAGTACGTGGAGCGGGATGGCCAACAACACAAATTCTTCGCCGGCATGCTGGGAATTTTCGGCCACGGCAACATAGCCGGCATCGGGCAGGCGCTCCAACAGAACCCCGATTTTCCGTACATACCCGTGCGCAATGAGCAATCGGGCGTGCATCTGGCGTCGGCATTCGCCAAGGCGAGCAACCGTCTGCGCACCTTCGCCTGCACGTCCTCCATCGGACCCGGCGCTACCAACATGATCACCGGCGCGGCGCTGGCCACCATCAATCGCCTGCCGGTGCTTTTGCTTCCGGGAGACATTTTCGCCCGCCGCAATGTGGCGCCCGTGCTTCAGCAATTGGAGTCGCCTGGCACCCAGGACATCGGAGTGAACGATTGCTTCAAGCCGGTGTCGCGCTACTGGGACCGCATCTACCGCCCGGAGCAACTCATCACCGCGCTGCCCGAAGCGATGCGCGTGCTCACCTCTCCCTCCGATTGCGGCGCCGTCACGCTGGCCCTGCCGCAGGACGTGCAGGCCGAGGCGTACGATTACCCGGAGGAACTGTTCCGCAAACGGGTTTGGCTGATCCGCCGGGGCCAGCCCGACGAGGTCTCCCTGGAGCGGGCGGTGGCGGCTATCCGCGCCAGCCGCCAGCCGCTGATTGTGGCAGGAGGCGGTGTGTTGATGAGCGAAGCCTCGCAGGCGCTGGCCGGTTTCGCCGCGCAGACCGGCATCGCGGTGGCCGAAACCCAGGCAGGCAAGGGCTCGCTCGCCTACGACCACCCGCAGTGCATGGGCGCCATCGGCGCCACCGGCACCCTGGCCGCCAACCGTCTGGCGCACGACGCCGATCTCGTGATCGGCATCGGCACGCGCTATGCCGACTTCACTACGGCCTCCATGACGGCGTTCCAGAATCCCGCCGTGCGCTTCGTCAATATCAACACCGCGGAGTTCGATGCCTGCAAGGTCTCGGCCATTCCGCTGGTGGCGGACGCGCGCGTCGCCCTCCAGCAGTTGGCCGCGGCGCTGCCCGACTATCGGGTGGGCGCGGACTACGCCACGCAAGCGGCCGGCCTGAAGGCCAAATGGGAAGCCGAAGTGGACCGCCTGTTCCATCTGAATAACCCCGGCCGCCCGGCGCAGAGCGAAGTCATCGGCGCCATGTGGGAAGCTTCGGGCCCGCGCGACGTTCTGCTCTCGGCGGCGGGCAGCCATCCGGGCGACCTGCACAAGTTGTGGCGCACCCGCACGCCCAACGGCTATCACATGGAATACGGCTACTCGTGCATGTCCTACGAGATTCCCGGGGCCATGGGGGCGAAACTCGCCGACCCCACTCGCGAGGTGTACGTCTTCCTGGGCGATGGCACCTACCTGATGATGCCTACGGAGATTGTGACCTCGGTGCAGGAGGGCATCAAGATCATCATCGTGCTGGTGGACAATCACGGCTTTGCCAGCATCGGCGGGCTCAGCCGGTCGCTGGGGCAAGGTGGCTTCGGCACCAGCTATCGCTTCCGTTCCAGGGAGTCGGGGCAACTCGATGGCGAGACGCTGACGGTCGACTACGTCGCCAATGCGCGCAGTCTGGGCGCGCACGCGATAAAAGCGGCCACCCTGGCAGAGCTGAAGGCCGCGTTGGAAAAAGCCAAGACCCTGGATCGCACTACCGTCATCGTGGTGGAGACCGATCCCTCCGTGGGAGTTCCGGGCTACGAATCCTGGTGGGACGTGGCCGTCGCCGAGGTCTCCGAGTTCGAGAGTGTGCGGGAAGCGCGGGCCCGCTACGAAATCGCGCGCAAGAACGAACGCTATCATCTATGACCGACCTGACATTACCGCCCTTGATGTGGGGCAGGTTGTCAACCTGCGCGGCGGTTGG
>PLDO01000113.1 GCA_003136215.1 Bryobacterales bacterium | reverse complement strand
TCATCGAAGCCAGCGCCAAGGCATATATCGATGGCTTGAACAAGCTGGCGAGCCTCGACGCCGCCACACGGCGCACCTCCGCGGGAGGGCCGGCATGATGCGCCTGACGATCGCCGCCTTTTTTGTCTGCTCCCTGCTGGGGCAGGACTTTGGCCCGGCGCAGTTTCTGGTGGGCAACTGGGCTGGCGAAGGCGGCGGACAACCCGGGCAAGGGGCGGGCGAGTTTTCGTTTGTCCCGGACCTCCAGGGCAAGATCCTGGTCCGCAAGAGCTTCTCGGCGTTCCCGGCGGCCAACGGCAAGCCCGCGTTCCGGCACGACGACCTGATGGTTGTCTACCGCGACGAAACCACCCACGCGCTGCGCGCCACGTATTACGACAGCGAGGGGCACGTGATTCCATACAGCGTCAAACCCGCCGAGGGAGGGGTGGTTTTTGTTTCGGAAGGCGCGAGTTCGGGCACACGCTTCCGGATGACCTACACTAGCACCGGGAAGGACACGCTGAAATTCAAATTCGAGATCGCCGCGCCGGGGAAGGAGTTTGCCCCATACATCGAGGCGGCGGCACACCGGCAGAGCGCCGGAAAATGATCGGCCCGGCGGCGCCGCGCTTTACTCTTGCGTTGGATCCACCGGCGCATTCCACAACGAGCCGTCGACGAACTCGACCACCACCACGCTGAGCACCGGCTTGCCAATCGTCTCGCCCGCCTTGCCGGCGGCCTGCAAGCGGTTCCAGGCATCCCGAACGCTTACCGAGAGACGCTTCTTCTCACCCGGTTTGATGAGGATGGAGACGCGCTCCAGGGCAACGATTTCAGTTTTCGCCCCGCTGCCAAAGGTCTGCTGAAAAACCACCGCGGAGGCAACCTTATCCGATCCATTCTTCACCGTGAGGAATTGTCTGCGGTCGGATTCCGCGCGGAATGTGCCTGGAGCGAAGTTGACCAGCGCTATCGGACTGTCCGGGTGAGTGAGCAACTCGAAGCCGCCGGTCTGTGCGTGGGCGGAGATGCACAGGAAGAACAGGGCGGACAGCGGCACTCGACGGCGGTTCGGCAAAATTGCTCCCAGAGAGCCGCTTTTAGCAGCCGACGGCGCTCTGGCCCATTATTCTACCTCTACTTCCGCAGCAGCAGCGCCCAATCGTTCCGGCCCGGGGCTGCGGGCGATGTCCATGCCGGACCCTCGGCCACGCCAATGGGTATGACCTCGCCCGTCATCGGATGGAACCACTCGGCGTTGTACCGGCCCGGGGCCAGCCGTACGGTCACCTTGCCCGCTTTGGGCAGGTAGACCGCATAGGTTCGGCCCGGCTCCGCCAGGCACCAGTTGCCGGCATCCACCAGTTCATCGTGCGGCTCCGTCTTCCACCACTCGAAGCTCGTCAGGAAATCCACCATGTGCGCGTAGCCCGCCAGCATGGTGGTGGTGTCGTCGCTGCGCCCGTTCATCCAGCCACCCCCGGTGTCGGGCCAGATGCCCACGCCGCGCCGTGCCGTCTCACCCGCCGTGCCATAGGCGCCGGCCATGGCGATGTCCCATGCCGTCCGGCGCAGCGTCTCGGCCGAATCGCCCGGCGGCGGCGGCGCCCACAGCGGATAGTGGTCCTCATAGCCGTACTCTTCGTTGGCCTGCGGAATGATGCGGCCGGTCTTGACTTGCAGTTGCCGCTCTTCCAGCATGAGGGCGTGCTGGTTGCGCGACCAATCCTGAATCGAGGTGAAGCCAAACCACTGCGAGCCACGGTCCTGGTGTTCGCGGTGCACCGGATGCGTCGTCGCCAGGTGCTGGTAGGGGTCCCAGTTCTCCAGCAGCGTACCCGTCTCGTGCGCCCACTTGTCGTCGCGGAAGGTGTCGAGGTCGTCGCCCAGATCCCAGGTGATATTCGAGAAGGCCGTCAGGCGGGCCGCCGCGTAGCGGATGTAGCGCCGCTCGTCTTCACTGCCGGGAGCCAAATGGATCTGCCCATCGGCGATATCGAGGATGACCGAAACGACCATGTCCCGTTCGCGGGCGTATCGCAGCATCCGTTCGAAACGCTGCCAGTGCTCTATCCGGAAATGCGTGTAGTCGAAACCCGGATGATAGAAGTCGTCGGCTTTCACCGCCGGCCACGGGCTGAGGAACAGGCTCCACTCCACCGTGTTCATCGCCGGTTCGCCGTACACGGTGTTCGCGCGGCCGCTCAACAGCACGCGCACGCGGTCGATCTTCAGCCGATGGAGCCTCTCCAGGCTGTTGGCGATCACCCGCTCATCGCGCCAACCCATCAGCCAGAAGGCCGTCGTCCCGTTAAAGAAATAATGCTCCCGCGTGCCTTCCCAGATGAAGTGCCACCGGTGATCGGGATCCACGCGGATGGGCCCGCGCCGCCCCCCGGCGGTGGCCTGAAACGTGCCGTCGTAGCTCTTCTCGAAGCCCTTGTCCGCGTACTTCACGGTGTAGGCGTAGGCGCCCGGTTTCGACGGCATGAAACGGATCCGGAAGAGCGTGCCGTCGGAGGAATCGCAGAAACCGTCTACCTTCACGCGCTCGCCGGCGCCGGCCACGCCGAACGAGCCGGATACCACGGCGTCCGTAAACGGGTTTCCCGCGACCGGCGCGCTCAGTTGCAGGGTCACCTCCACGAAATCGTACGCCGCCACCGAGGCGGCCGACTGCGAAAACGAGACTTCCGCCGGCGCCGCCCACGCCAGGTGGTTCGCCAACAGCGATAATGCAAAAACCAAACGTAACATGGCCAGTGCCGGGTTGCCCTTTCTCTGCCCGGCTGGCAAGCATTCTACACCCGCATGACGCCGGACGCCGCCGCGAGAGAGAATAGAGTTTCGGAATGGCAGGTCTGATATGAAAGTGGTCGCTTTTAACGGCAGTGCGAGAAAGGGCGGTAATACCGCGATACTGCTTCGCTACGTGCTCGGCGAAGTGGAAAAGGAAGGCATCGAAACCGA
>PLDO01000091.1 GCA_003136215.1 Bryobacterales bacterium | reverse complement strand
AAAACATGTTTTACAAGTTATTGTTCAAGCGGTCACGGTACTAGACGATCCGTCGCGGGACGCCGGTGAACAGTACCAATAGACAGGGTACTATCCCCCTATTGGCGGGACTTGTGCTCAGGGATTTACCTGGGTATATTGTAAGCAGAATCCAGGTTTACAGAGGTCTATCTCCTGAGGTTACCCCAAGTGTTGCGGGCCGTCGCGCTCGCGGTTTGCCCATTAATTATCTTAATTCCCGCCCAAGGCGCCGTCACCATTGTTGGTAGCGGTAACATTGCGGTGACAGCCGACCCCAGCGGAGCGTACTCCGTGACGGTTCCAGACCTGGCATGGAGTTTCAGCGGAAGTATCGGAGTTCCGCTGAGCAATCTCCAGGTGGCCACAAGCGCCGACACTCTGGGGGGCTACAGCGAAATCTCGTTCGATTTTCAAGCGGGAGTGTTGCGCCACGGCTCGATTCGCAACTACATGGAGCACCCGGAAGTCCTGTTCACAGTGACCTGCCCCGCGTCGGACGCCGCCAACACCTTCGCGTTTCCCAATTTTACCCAGTACCCGGGGAATCTCAGCCACTTGACGTTCTCCGGAACATTCGCGCCGCCCACGTTCTCGGCGTTCGCCAGCGATAGCCCGTGGGTTTTCTTCGACGGCGCGGGCCAGAGCTTCATTCTCTCGCCGGCGTCGAATTTCATGACGGCGAGCACCGCCTGGGGACCGAATGGGGAACTGGCGAGCGGGATTTCATCACAGATTCCCACCCTGCCGGGCGGATTCGCGCACCGCACCCTGCTGGTGGCGGAGAACGGAATCAATCGGGCGTTCGACACGTGGGGGCAGGCGCTTACGGCGCTGGAAGGCAAGACGCGGCCGGCGAACGATGCCGATGCGAGCCTGAAGCAGATCGGCTATTGGACCGACAACGGCGCCACCTACTATTACCACATGGCCGACTCGATGAGCTACGTGCAGACGCTGACAGCGGTCAAAGGGGACTTCGACCAGACGCATATCCCGCTCGGGTACCTGCAACTGGACAGCTGGTTCTATCCCAAAGGCAGCGTCGCTACCTGGGACAACAACGGGGCGGGTATCTATGAATACGTCGCGGCTGCTCCGCCGTTCACGTCCGGGCTCGCGCTGTTTCAGCAGACCCTTGGCGTGCCGCTGATCACTCACGCGCGATGGATCGACAGCAGCAGCCCTTACCGTACGCAGTACAAGATGTCCGGGAACGTAGTGACCGACCCGGCGTACTGGGAAACGGTAGCCGGCTACCTGGCGAACTCGGGAGTGGCCACGTTCGAGCAGGACTGGCTGAACGACAAAGCGCAGACCGATTTCAACTTGACGGACGGCGACGCGTTCCTGGACAACATGGCGGCATCCATGGCGCGGCGGAATCTCACCATGCAGTATTGCATGGCGTCGGCGCGGCACTTCCTGCAGAGCTCGAAATATAGCAACCTGACCACGATTCGCACCAGCGGCGACCATTTGCAGCGCGACCGCTGGACGGATTTCCTGTACGCATCGCGCCTGGGAAGCGCGCTGGGCGCCTGGCCGTTCACGGATAACCTGATGAGTTCGGAGACCAGCCAGTTGTTGCTGGCCACGCTTTCCGCCGGGCCGGTGGGCATCGGCGACCCGATCGGCTCCATCGACGCAGGCAACGTGCTGCATGCGGTGAGACAGGATGGCGTGATCGTTAAGCCGGACGTGCCGTTGACGCCAACCGACGCCAGCTACCTGAATATGGCGCATGGCACGGACGCTCCGCAAGTCGCTTTTACGTGGTCCGATTTTGGCGCCCTGCGCACCAACTACGTCTTCGCATTTACCCAGGGAACCAATACGCTGGCGAAATTCAGCCCCTCGGAATTGGGCATGAATACGATGGTGTATGTCTTCGACTATCTTGCGGGCACGGGGCAGTTGGTGGATCCCTCTGACGTGATTCAGGAGCAGATTTCCGGCGACGCACTCTATCTGGTGCTGGCGCCGGTGGGACCCTCGGGGATCGCCATCGTGGGCGATACGGGCCAGTTCGTAACCATGGGTAAAAAGCGGGTGGCTGAGTTTACCGACTGCGGCGCGGCGCGGATTCGAGTGACTTTTGCGGTTGGCGAGAATGCGCGGACGATCACCGGATACTCACCGGTTGCTCCGACCGTGCAGGCGGTGGAAGGGTCCATCGGGACGGTGGCTTATGATAGCTCGACTCACCTGTTTCGGGTGCCGGTGCTGGCGGGGAGCGGGGGCAGCGCCACGGTGCGGATCCAAGGGGCGCGGACCCATGGACGGGGAAACGCCGTCGTGGAAAAGCGCGATTAGCGCCCAGTCGGATCCACGCGCCCGTACTACGGGGAGCCTACCGCCAGGGTAATGCCGGGTTGGCTGCTGCTAGTGCCGACGGTCAGGACGAGCGGCACGGCGGCGCCGGTTTGGCCGGCGGGCGGAACCCGCAGATTTACCTGAATGACACCCTCCACATTGCCGGGAGCGCCGCCGGCGTACACGACATCGGCCAACTGGCCGCCGATCTGCGCCAGCACGGGGAGGACGGGCCGCGGCAGGAGATCGGCCGTGACCACCGCGCCGTCAACTCCGGAAGGCGAAAGTTGGCCGGCGCCGGTGGCCCAGAACGTGACTATCGAACCAGGGGCGGCTGGAAACAGGGGCGAATTGACGCTGCCATCCTGATTCAGCACCAGGGCCTGGCCCGCGCCGGAGGCGTCGGCGGAGAAGATGCCGATATTGGCCGGCGCCACCGTCATGGGAACTGAGTTGGACGCCTTTCCCTGATACTGCACCTGTACCTGCGTGGTGGTGGAGTTCACCCCGAAAGGCACCACCGCGTCGATCTGACCCGCGCTGGCGAAGATCAGAGGACTGGCTATGCCATCGAACAGAACCTGTGTGCCGGCGAGGGTGGCGGCGACGAAGCCGGAGTCATTCAACTGGAGGCCCGCCGGCGTGGCCGGACCGAGGTTGGCGCCGAAGATGGCTACCAGTTCACCGGGAGCTACGTCCTCGCGGGAATAACTCGCCGCGTGTGCCACCGCGGCGACGGAGGGTGTTGGGCCAAGGCTCACCGGCGGCGAAAACAAGCCGTAGACCATTACAAAGTTGGCGGAAGTGGGCACGTAGACCTTGCCGTTGGCGACGGTGGGCGCGGCGAATTTCGAGATGGCCGGCATCTGATCGCGAGCCGGGTTCATGTCGCTGTTCCACAACTCGCTCGACAGGTCGCCTGCGTCGTATGCGTGCAGGGTGCCCGGCGTCCCAAGGTTGTAATCACCGGTGGTTTCCCAGAGAATCCCGGAGCCGTCCTGGCCGCCGTTTGCCGAAATGGTCATGCCGATGCGTCCATATGGAATAGAGTTGACGGCAGTAGAGACAGGGGTGGGATCGACCGTCTTGCCGGTCACCTGAAAACACTTCACCGGCTCACCCTCGCCCTGAAGGTAGACGTTGGCATCCGCGCCGCGGCTCCAGACCGCGAGACTGAAGATGGAGCCGCTGGATGCCGCGATGATGTCGGCGCTGGCCGGCAGGCGCATGGCATCACCGTCGATTACGTAAAGGCTACCCCCCTTGTCGGCGCCGATGACGGTATGTGTGCCGGTGATCAAGGCGGGTCCGGCGGATATGTCGTAGTCGTTGTCGGACAGCGACTGCCAATTGGCGGGCGTGAACGAATCCAGGGTTGTGGAAGCGTCGGCAGATACTTTTACAAAGCTCTCGCCAAAGTTCCGGGTGCCGTCGTAGTCGCCATTGCCGGTGATGGCGTAGATATTACCTTGCCCGTCGACGGCGGGACCCCGTCCGGATTGCCAGAGGGCGCCGGCGTTGCCATCCGGCGTAGTCATGTACACGCCAAGCTGGTATCGCAAGTCGGAAGCGTTGTAGCTGAGCATCCATCCGTGATAAGGACCCTGGTCGCCGTGAGAACCGAAAGCGATATACACCGCACCGCTAGCCAGCAGCAAGCCGGGACGCTGGATGTGCTGCATCGGATCGAGGCGGATGGTTCCATCGGGGCTTCCTGCCGAGCCGGTTCCGGTCACCGACGCGGCCAGCGCAACGGGGCCATTGAGCCGTTCGGCGCCCGTGGCCAGATCGAGCGCGTGCAGGTAGAAGACCGGCGCTCCGTTTTGCAGAACGTCCGCCACGACGTATAGAACCGCGCTCTGCAGGTCTATCACGCCCGTGCTGAGGATGCCGGCTTCATTGGTGATATCGCCGTATGGGCTGCCGTATAGCAGCGAGGCGGGCACCGTGGGCCCGAGGTTGACCTGCCAGAGTACCGAGACCGGCGAAACGGCGTCGGCATCGAAGGCATACACCCCGTTGTGCATGGTAGACACGAACAGGACGTTGCGCGATCCCTTGCCGGGTATGGACAGCCCGCTGACATACAGCGGCTGCGAGTATACCTGGCCATCCACCGGTAAGGCTCCCCGTTCGCCAAAAGCCGACGAACTGACGGTGGAGGGAGAAAGCAGGGTCTCCTCTAAGTTCGAGTTAGTGCGGTCGTTGTTTCCGTTGGCAGTAACTATGTTGACCTGAGCGTGGCCCGGTACGGAGAGGAGTACGACTGCGGACACGAACTTCATCAACGACCGCAAAGTGCCCTCCCTCGATCCGGTACCATGGATCCACTGACTCTGTATTTGATTCCCCGCAACCAGCCAGAAGTTCCCTAGGAGAATTCCTGAGCCGCGTCTGTTAGCGTGAGGAAGAGTACGGCCGGGGAAGGGCGGGTCGGGGCCTGTCGAAATAGATGGGTGCACTCGGAGGGCCGTTCCGCATGGATAGGTGGGGCAGGCGGGGTACCCTCTGGGTCCGCCTGCCAACCGCTGGCCGGATCAAGACCATTTTCATCAGCTTTCGCGGGCCGCAGGCCCATCCCAACAGGCCCGGCCTGTCCTACGCCAGCATCTTCGTAACCACGTTGCCGGCCACGTCGGTGAGGCGAAAATCGCGGCCCATGTGGTGGAAAGTAAGGCGGGTGTGATCCAGACCCAGACAGTGCAGCAGGGTGGCCTGCAGATCGTGCACGTGGACCTTGTCCTCGGTCACGTTCATGCAGAGTTCGTCCGTCTTGCCGACGACGGTGCCGCCCTTGATTCCGCCGCCCGCCAGGAAGAGGCTGTAGGCGAGCGGGTGATGGTCGCGGCCCGCGTTGTTGGCGTCCCGCGGATTGCGGATCTCGCACATCGGCGTGCGGCCGAATTCGCCGCCCCAGACCACCAGCGTGTTCTCCAGCAGGCCGCGCTGCTTGAGGTCCTGAATCAGCGCCGCGGTGGGTTTGTCGGCGGTATCGCAGTGGGTCTTGAGCTTGCGATTGAGATCGGTATGGTCGTCCCAACTGGCGTGGTTGAGCATGACGAAGCGCACGCCGCGCTCCACCATACGGCGGGCCAGCAGGCAGTTGGTCGCGAACTGCCTGGTGGGGTCCTCATTGACGCCGTACATGGCCAGCGTTTCGGGGCTCTCCTTGGAGAAATCGAGCAGCTCCGGCGCTGCCATCTGCATGCGGAAGCCGAGTTCGTAGCTGGCGATGCGCGAGGCGATCTCCATGTCGCCGGTTTCGGCATAGTGCTCTTCGTTGAGATCCTTAATCGCGTCGAGAGAGTCGCGCTGCATCCCGGGCGTAACGCCCGGAGGGTTCGAAAGGTAGAGCACGGGGTCGCCGGAACTGCGCAACACCACGCCCTGATAGGTGGAAGGGAGATATCCGCTGGACCAGTTGGAACTTCCCCCGCTGGTACCGACGCCGGAGCTGAGGACCACGAAGCCCGGCAGGTTCTGCGACTCGCTGCCCAGGCCGTACAGCACCCAGGCGCCCATGGTGGGGCGGCCCACCTGGATGCTGCCGCCGAAGAGCAGCAACTGGCCGGGATGGTGATTGAAGGCGTCGGTGTACATGGAGCGCACCAGGCAGAGATCGTCGGCGCAGGAACCGATGTGGGGGATGTAATCGGAGAACTCGGTGCCGCTCTGTCCGTGCGGGGTGAAGACGCGGGGGCTGGCAAGCACGGCGGCATTGGGTTTGGTGAAGGCCAGGCGCAGGTCTTTGGTGAGTTCGGGGGGCAGTGGCTGGCCGTGCCACTTCTGGAGTTCGGGCTTGGGGTCGAAGAGGTCGATCTGGCTGGGTCCGCCCTCCATGAACATGAAAATCACGTTCTTGGCCTTGGGCGCGAAATGGGGCTTGCGCGGCGCCAGCGGATTCTGCTCCACGGCGGCGCCGCGGCCATCGCGTTCCAGCAACTGCGCCAGCGCCATGGCGCCGATGCCGCCGGCGCATTCGCGGAAGAAACTGCGGCGGCTCTGAATGGTGCGGAACTGTTGAAGGTCCATGACTACTCCCTCGTAATGAACTCGTCCAGGTTGAGGAGCACGCGGCTCAACTCCACCCAGGCGGCGGTTTCCGCCTGCGGCGCGCCTTCCATCCGATTGGGGAAAAGCGCCTCCGCGGTTGACGGGCTGGCCGCGAGTCCGCGGCTGGTTTCGTCGAAATACTTGCCCATGCGCTCCACCTCGCGCGCCGTGGGCGGCCGGCCGAGGGTGATGGCGTAGGCGCGGTCGAGGCGCGCGCGGAAACCGCCGGCGGTCTCGCGCACGATGCGATACGCCAGTCCCTGCGCGGCTTCGAAGAAAACCGGATCGTTCATCAGGTTAAGCGCCTGCAGCGGCGTGTCGGTGCGTTCGCGGCGCGTGCAGGCGAGGCTGGCGGCCGGCGCGTCGAAGGTCATCAGTTGCGGGTAGGGAACGGTGCGCTGGAAGTGGATGTAGAGGCCGCGGCGGAAACGGTCCGGCCCGGTACTCTCTTCCCACTTCACGCTCCCGGCGTAGGACAACTCGGCGACGCCCTTGGGCTGCGCCGGCTTTACGCTGCGCCCGCCGATGCGCAGATCGAGCAACCCGGCTGCATAGAGCGCTCCGTCGCGGATCGACTCCGCGGGCAGGCGCAGGCGCGACTGGCGGGCGAGCAGCGTGTTTTCGGGATCTTTCGCGGCCAGTTCGGGACGCGCGTGGGAGCTCTGGCGGTAGGTGGCCGAGGTCACCAGCAGGCGCACCATCTGCTTCATGCTCCAGCCGTGGTCCATGAAGCCGGCGGCCAGCCAATCGAGCAATTCGGGGTGGGTGGGGCGGTCGCCCTGGGTGCCGAAATCGTCGCTCGTGAAAACGATGCCGCGTCCGAAAACTTCCTGCCACATGCGGTTGACGGCGACGCGCGAAGTGAGCGGATGATCGGGCGAAACCAGCCAGTGGGCGAGCGCCAGGCGGCCGGTTTCGCCGGCTGGCATAGGCGGCAGCACGGCGAGCGTGCCGGGCTGGACTTCGGCGCCGCGATCGCGCCAGTCGCCTTTGACGTGGATATAGGTCTTGGGAGGCGCATCGTTCTCCAGCAGCACCGGAGCGTAGCTGACCTGCGGCAGTCTGGCGGCAAGCTCGTTCAGGCTGGCGCGCAACTCGCGGAGCATCAGCGCGTCGCAATGTTCCTTCGGATATAGGTTGGAGCAGGAGCCGAGGAACACATCCAGTATGGCCGCTTGCTCCACCTCACTGCGTTTCGCGGGATCGAGAAAGAGCACTTTTCGGGCGCTGTCCACGGTGTGCGTAAACTCACCGTAGGCGAAATCCCAGTCGTCGTGCGTGCCGGGGTGGAGGGCCGACTCCCGGAGCTTGGATTCGTAGTCCGCCAGGTTTTCGGGAACCTTGAATACTTCGAGCAGCGCCCGGCGCTGGCGGTCATACTCCGGGCGGGCCGCGAGGTAGGGGCCGAGTTCCCCGGGCAGCGGCGCCTGAATATTGACTTCCTCCTGGGTATTGAAAAATGCCGTGAGCTGGTAGAACTCCTTCTGGCTGATGGGGTCGTACTTGTGGTTGTGGCACTGCGCACAGCCCACCGTGAGGCCCATCCACACGGTGCCGAGCGTGGCCGCGCGATCCAGCACCTGCTCATCGCGGAACTGTTCGGGGTCGGTGCCGCCCTCGCGATTGGTGAGAGTGTTGCGATTGAATCCGGTGGCAACCAGGGTGTCCGGATTGCGATTGGGGAGCAGGTCGCCGGCGAGTTGCTCGATGGTGAACTCATCGAAAGGCAGATCGCGGTTGAGCGCCTCGATCACCCAGTGGCGATAGCGCCAGGCCCACGGGCGGGAGCGATCTTTTTCGTAGCCGTCGCTATCGGCGTAGCGTGCCAGATCGAGCCAGTAGCGCGCCCACTTCTCGCCATAATGCGGCGAATCGAGGAGGCGGTCTACCAGGCGCTCGTAGGCGTCGGGGCGGTTATCGCTGAGGTACTCGCTCGCCTGCTCGGGTGTAGGCGGAAGACCGGTGAGGTCGAGACTGACGCGGCGGAGCAGGGTCAGCTTCGGGGCTTCCGGCGCGGGCGCGATGCCCTCCCGCTCCAGGCGCGCAAGGATGAAGTTGTCCACCCCGTTGCGGATCCAGGCGCCATCGCTTACCGCGGGCGGGGCAGTCCTCTGGACCTTCTGGAAGGACCAGTGGGGCGCGCGGGCGGTCCACTCAACACCCTGATCGATCCACGCCCGCAGAAGTCCCACCTCCTCGGCCGTGAGGTGGGCGCCCATGGGCGGCATGAATTTCTGGTCGAGGCCGGCCACCAGGCGAATCAGGCGGCTCTGCGCGCTCTTGCCGGGGAGGATGTCCATGCCGGCAGCGCCGCCTTTGAGAGCATCTGCCTTCTGGTCCAGGCGCAGGCCGCTGATCTGCTGCTGCGCGCCATGGCACATCAAACAGCGTTTGGCCAGCAGCGGTTCGATATCGCGGGCGAATTCGATTTTCGTTTTCGCGGCGGGCGGCAGCGCGGCGTCGGCGGCCCACAGCGGCGCCCGCGCCAGCAGACAGACGAGCGCCCCGCACAACATCCCCATTCTGAGCATCGGACTTATTATATTCCGATGGAGCACGGGATTGCGTGGGGGCGCGGAGTGTCCGCCCTATCGGCAACGGCTACTTTTTATCTCTATCGCGCGTTTCGACGGGCATATCCTTCTGCTCACGCGGCGAGTAACGGTTCAAGGCCTGAATCAGCTCACCTGCGCCGGCCGGCGCTGCATGGCCGTCCTTCAGGATTTCTTTGTTGGTGAGTTTGCTTCCGTACAATTGCTGGTTGACGTCAAGATCCTGCCGCAGCGTAGCTCCCTGCAACGCGATCCCGGCAAACAGCCCTTTGGAGCGCGAATAGGAGAGTATCTCGGCTTGCAACTGGACATCGGTGTTGGCCGAAGCCTCCCGGCCGACCGGACCCGCCGCGACGGTGGCTTCACCGCCGAGCGTGAACTTGTCTTCCAGCAGACGGCGCATGCCGCGTTCGTTCATGACGAGCATGACGATATCCGTATTGGAGACGCCAATCTGAAAACCGAAGCTGCCGCCTTCCACGCGGACGCCCGCGGGAGAGCCCCAGTGTCCCCGATTCTCGCGGCAAACCGCGTATCCGCGGCCGAACTTCGCGCCGATGCCGAACGCCGCCTGCTTCTCCCCGGCGACGATGACGATGCAGTGAGCCGACTCCAGCAAGTCTTGCGGGATGCCCTTATCCGGGGTGGCCATAATCTCGTTGAAAACCTTGGTCGTGTCCGCCAGCCGCTCCCGCGGGGAGTCCGCCGCGAATAGAGCTACCGATGAACAGAGCGATAACGCGAGTGCAAATTTACGCATATGTGACCTCACCCTGGATGGAAAGCAATCGGAGGCCCGATGTCTGTGAGCGTACGAAAGGTGGCGCAGCAACCCGCCGCCGCGACGAATACGCATCTGTCCGCGTCCGAAGCCCAAGCCCGCGGCGCCGAAGCCCGCATCCACCACGCCGGGAGCGCAGTAAAAACCCGGGACAGTCACCGCATTTCCCTGTTTCCGCCAATCTCCTCCCAAAATAGGGTGACTGTCCCCGGTTTTACCGCACCACTACCGTCTTCACATTCACAAACTCGCGAATTCCCCAGGCGCTGAGTTCCCGCCCGTACCCCGATGCCTTGACGCCGCCGAAAGGCAGGCGCGCGTCCGACGCCACCATGCCGTTGATGAACACCATCCCGGCGTCGATCTCTTCGATGAAGCGCTGCTGCTCTGCCACATCGCGGGTCCACGCGCTGGCTCCGAGTCCAAACGGCGTGTCGTTGGCCAGGCGGATGGCCGCTTCGATTCCGCGGGCGCGCATCACCACGGCTACCGGCCCGAACAACTCCTCGCGGTATGCGGGAGAATTCTCCGGCACGTCGACCAGCACCGTGGGCGCGTAGTAATTGCCGGGACGTTCCAGCCTGTGCCCGCCGGTGAGCACCCGCGCGCCGGCGGCTACCGAGCGGCGAACCTGGCTGTCAAGCTCGTGCAGAATCACGGGCGTCGCCAGCGGACCCACCTGGGTGGTTGCCAGCATCGGATCGCCCACCACTAGATTGGCCATGCCGTCCACGAACCGGCGCTCGAACTCGTCGGCAACGGCTTCTTCCACGATAAAGCGCTTGGCTGCGATGCAGCTTTGGCCGTTGTTGAGAACGCGCGCCTGCACGGCGGCGGGCGCCGCGGCATCAAGGTCGGCACTGGGCATGACGAGGAACGGATCGCTGCCGCCCAGCTCCAATACGCATTTCTTGATTTGCCGGCCGGCCTGCGCGGCTACCTGCCGGCCCGCCGGCTCACTGCCGGTCAGGGTAACGGCCTTGACGCGCGGGTCGTCAATTACCCCGCGCACCTGTTCGGCGCCAATCAGCAGCGTCTGGAACACGTCCGCTGGAAATCCGGCACGCCGCACGATGTCTTCGATGGCGAGCGCGCACTGCGGCACGTTGGACGCGTGTTTGAGCAGGCCCACGTTGCCCGCCATCAGGGCCGGAGCGAGGAAGCGGAACACCTGCCAGAAGGGAAAATTCCAGGGCATGACGGCGAGCACCGCGCCAATCGGCTGATAGCGTACAAAACTGGCGGGACCGCCCGTATCCACGGCCTCGTCGGCCAGCAGGCGCGCGGCGTGCTCTACGTAGTAGAGGCAGGCGGTGGCGCTCTTGACGGCCTCGGCGCGCGCCGCCGCCAGCGGCTTACCCATTTCGAGCGTCATGATGCGCGCGAAGGCGTCCTGTTCCTTTTCCAGGATTTCGGCGGCGCGCAGCATCCAGGCGGCGCGTTCGGCGAGCGTGGTGCGGCGATAGCGGCGGAACGCTTCAGCCGAGCGTGCCAGTTTTTCCTCGAGTTGCGCTTCGGTGAGCGAATCGAACGTGGCCACGATGTCGCCCGTGGCGGGGTTGATGGTGGCGATCATGGCTCTCGATTCCCGGACAGCAGGCGCGCCACGCGCAGTCCGCCGGCGCGCTGAATGCCCGGCACGAAGAATCCGTCCACGTATTCCTGGTCGGTACCTGTGAAGTTCCCTACATCGGCGTTCAACATTACCTTCCGCCGGGAGAGCGCGGCGGCGAACTGGCACCACACGGCCGCTTTGCCCACGCCCACCAGTTCGACATCGGGCGCGTCCAGCCAGCGCAGCACGGTGAGGATGTCCTGTACGCGGTTGGCATCGTCGCTCCGGTTGAAGGTGAGGAACATCTTGGCGTCGCGGTCGCGAGGCTCCACCGCGGCGCCCGTCTGGAATGCGTCGATGGCGTAGATGGGCCGCCCGGTGCGCACCAGGGCTTCGAACTTGGGGCTTTGCCGCGCTGCCTCCGCGCCGTTGGGATGGATGAAGAGCACTTTACGACCTTCCCCTTGGAACCAGATTCCAGCCACACGGTCACCGCGGCCCGGGCGCCCGAAGAGGATCTTCTCGCCCTTGGCCTCGCTCACCACGCGCTCCGGCCACTCCGCGCCCAGCGCGAATTCCATCATCTCACGCAGCTGATTTTTGTCTGTGATCTCCCGCACAAGCGTCTCTGCCGTGCGCACCCATTGCGTGAAAATTCCCGCGTAATCCAGGGCGTTGGCGGGAAGCGTGCGATTGTGCAGGGCGAGCATGTCCTGCAGTTGTTCCAGGCGGATGCCGCGTTCCTTGAACTTGGCGGCGTCGCTTTCGCCCAGCACGTGCTTGCCGAAGAACCGGTAGACGGCCTCGCGCGCCACCTGGTTGTAATTGTGCGGCGCGTCCTGATACATGCTCTCCACGTTGGCCGCCCGGTCATAGAGTTCGTAAATGGCGCGCACCGCGGGGAACTCTTCGGCGAAGCTGTTTTTCGTCCAGTCGCCGGTGGCCGAGACCATGATCATGGGCCGCGGCGCCATCATGGCGGCGATCTCCACGTTGAACGTATCCAGCCGCAGGTTGGGCGCGTTCTCGCAGATGCCGCCGCCCTGCATGATGGCCGAGATCATGTTCACCGGCGCGGAGTATTGTATCCGGTCGTCCACCGCCGCCAGCAGAAACGTCTGCGTGCCGCCGCCGGAGGCGCCCGTGGCGCCGATGCGCGCCGCGTTGACGCCGGACAGCGATTCCAGAAAATCCACCGCGCGGATGGAGTTCCACAACTGCAGGGCGAGCGATCCGAAGTCCCAGAGTTGCTCCGCCGGACTGCCGAAATCGTGCGGCGTCTGCACGGTATCGTTGTAGCCCACCATGTCGTAGCAGAAGACCACGTAGCCCTGTTGCGCCAGATTGATGCAGCGCGCCGGCACCGACGCGAGGAGGGTGTGCTCCAGCCGTCCGTAGGTCCAGTGCCCGTGCGGCGAGACGATTGCCGGGAAGCCGCCGGGCGGCGCCGGCATCAGCGGGCGATAGAGATTGCCGCCGAGATAGTAGCCCGGCAGCGTCTCCAGCAGCACCTTCTCGATGGAGTAGGTCTGGTTCTCGATCCGCCCGAAGATCTGCGGGTGAAGTGGACTCTTCGGCGGCATGGGCAGCAGGCCGGCGGCAGAGAGGATTTGTTTGCGGAGGTGCGCGCGCCACGCCTGCCACTCCTCCAGCGTCTTGTAGGTACGCGCGGTGAAGTGCGTATCGGTGTTGGGAATCTCGGTATTACGCGCGTCTTGCAAGGGAATTTGTGCATGCAGCGCACCCGTGATCAGCAGGACTAGCAAGGTTCGCATGGGTCAAGCTCCGAAAGGCCAGACTCGTTGGATGGTCTTGTTCATGATCCAGTTCTTGTCCTCGGCGTTGAGGAATTTCATTTCGTCGCGCACCACGCGGAGCGCGCGTTCGTAGGTGGATACGTTTTCCACGATGGGCCAGTCCGTGGCCCACATCAGGCGCTCGGGTCCGAAGGCGGCGTGCAGGCGCTTGACGAACTCCTGGGCGTCCAGCCATGGATACGGCTGTTTGGAAATCGACCAGGTGTGCGAGATTTTGACAAACACCTTGGGGTAGCGCTTGAGTGCGATGAGTTTCTCGAGCTCCGCCGGCTGATCGATGGGGCAATCGGCCATGTGGTCGATGACTACCGTCAGGTCCGGCAGCTTTTCGAGCAGTGCGGCCACTTCCGGCATGCGCGTGATGGGCGCCAGCACGGTCATGGGCACTTTGAGATCCTGGCATCGCTTCCACAATGGCGGCATAAGCGGCCCGCGAAACCAGTCGCCGGACGCGTTGCCCGCAGGACTGAGACGCACGCCTCGAAAGCCCTGCTCCGTCAGGCGCGAGAGGTGGTCTCCGGCCGCTCGGTCCAGCGGATCCACGCGGGCGACGCCTTGAAAGATGCCGGGGAAGCGTTTCAGCACACTCGCCAGATAGCTGTTGTCGTATTTGTAGTGGATCACCTGGATGATCACGGTGCGCGCCACGCCGTTGGACTTCATCAACTCGAGCAGCGTCTCCGGAGCGGCATCGCGCTCCGGCACGCGCGCGCCTTCGGCGAACGGAAACGCCGGGTCGTGCTTCCACACGTGGACGTGGGGGTCGAGAATTCGGGCATCGGCGGCCAGCGCGTTGGCCGCCGCCCCCGCCAGCAGCGTGCGGCGCGTGACCTCAGACATAAATCGACTCCAGTTTGTTCACCACATACTCTGCGCAGCGCTGGTAGCTGACGCGCGGTCCCTTGCGCGCCGTATCCAGATCGACGCACAGCCACCCCTTGTAGCCGATCGATTTCAGCACCCGATGGCAGCCCGGAAAATCCACATCGCCATCGCCGAGATCGAAGATATTGTCGAGCAGCTTGTCGCTGATCTTGCGCGCATCCTTGTAGTCCAATAGCATGAGCCGGCTCTTGTGTTTCTCGATGGTCTTGACCACGTCGCAATCGGCCAGATAGAGGTGCGCGGTGTCCGGCGAGAAGGAAAAGAGCTTGGGGTCGGTCATGGCCATGCAGCGGTCCACCTCTTCAGCGGTCTGCACGATCTGCCCCATGTGGTTGTGCAGCCCGGCGCGGAAGCCCATCTCGCCGGCAACTTCGCCGAGTTGGTTGTAGCATTCGCACATGCTTTTGAACCCGGCCTCGGAGGCGTTGCTGCGATTGGGCGAAAACACCACCAGGTGGCTCGCTCCGAACTCTTTGAGAAAGGTCATGGCGGTGCGTGCCCCGTTGATCACCTCGGCGCGCCGGGCGGGGTCGTGCGCCGGACCGTTGTAGGAAATGGTGATGATGTGGCACCCGCGCCTGGACAACTCCTTTTGCAGCTCCGGCACGGTGATGTTGTAGGTTTTGAGAATCTGCGGGAACTGCGTCATGCGGATGCCGGTGAAGCCGGTGTCTTTCATGACGTCCAGTATGTCGGTGAAGGGGACGCGCGGGAACGAGTTCCACAGGTTGGCGCCGAGCGCCCATCGAACGTTCTTGTTGGCGGGCAGGCGCGTGGCGGCGCGCGCCAGCGTGGTCCCGAGAAGTGCCAATGCAGTGCGGCGGGTCATAGTCAATGATGTTACCCGCTTCGCGCCGCGGTTACCAGGGGCTGCGCTAAGCGATACTGAAGCAAGTGGAGTTCCAACTTGTCGCCGACAATCTGCGGGAGTCGTTTCGCGTGATTGCCGCCAGCCGCGCTGCCGGCGAATTGAAAGAACTGCACGGCGTGAGCATTGCATCGGCCGGCGTGATCTTCCAGATGTTCAACACCGCCTTTCTTTCCGGTCCGGTGGCCAACGAGACGGAATTGAAGCAGCGCATCCGGTTGCCGGTAGCGCACTTCAACCAGCGCGGCCAGGAGTGGGCCTACTGGGTGTGCGAAGACTGGATCGAACAGCCGGCGCGCAAGCGGTCGCGCCGCTGGTTCGAGCACTACGGGCTGCGCCTCTCCACGGAGCTTCCCGGCATGATCGCCGATCGCATTCTGCCGCCCGTGCGGCCCCTGCCGCGCATCGACGTGCGGCGCGTGCGCGGCGCGCCCACCTGGGATGCGTTCTGCGAGATCGGCTCGGTCTGCTTTCACGTGCCGATTACCTGGTTCCGCGAGGTTTTCGATAACGCCTCGGTTTGGGACGGTTTTATGAGCTACGTCGGGTACGTCGATGACGAACCGGTTTCGACGACGTCGATTGTCAGCGGAGCCGGAGTGATCGGCGTCTACAACGTGGCGACCTTGCCGGGTTCCCGCCGGCGCGGCTTCGGCGAGGCGGTGATGCGCCACGCACTTGAGGAGGTGCGCCGGGAACTCGGCGTGGAGCGCGTCATTCTGCAATCGACGCCCGCCGGCCTGGCCCTTTACGAACGCATGGGCTTCCGCACCGTGGCGCGCGTAGCCGTCTATTCCAGCTAGCCGTGAGGCTGAGTGGGATAAGCCTCCTGGC
>PLDO01000209.1 GCA_003136215.1 Bryobacterales bacterium | reverse complement strand
ACGTCATCATCGAGTTCGTCGACACCACGAGGTCTGGCGATTACCGTATGACCACCGACCCGGCGGCAAAGGCCGCCAGGTAGCCTCTACTGCACCTTGGCCTGGCGCGCGACGGGGGCTTCTTTGCCGGCGTGCACGCCCTGCAGGCGTTTGTGGGTGGCCTGCGCGGCGTCGAGCAGTTCGCGGTACGGACGGTCGGTGACGTCCACCAGGCCGATGTTGTAGTTCTCGCCGTCGAAGCGGCCGGTGGAGGGCTCGTCGACCCACTCGAACCAGTGGGCGCCGACGATGGACGGATCGGCAAGCGCGTTCTCTATGTAATAGCGATAGGCGACGCCGCGCTCTTCCTGGTTGCTGGTCTGCTTCAGGCCGGGGGTCATGCCGCGTCCCGGCGTGCCGAAGTGGAATTCGCCGATGAGGATGGGGCGGTCGATGAGGTTGCGCACCTTGTCGATCTCGGTCTGGTTCACCTGGTAGGCGTAGTTGTTCAGGCTGTAAACGTCGAAGACTTTGGAGAGGCGGACGATCTCCGGCGGGGCGCTGGAGCCGAAGCGCAGTCCCAGGTTGAGGTGGTTGGGGTCGTGCTTGCGGATGGCGGCGCCGGCGGCCTCGACGAACCGCTGATAGGACTGGTAGAGGAACGCCTTGCGGCGGTCGGGCGAATCGCCGCCGGCGAGGAATGCTCTAGCCGCGGTCTTCAGGGCGCTTTCCGGGCCGGCGAGAATGGCATCCACGGCGACCGATTCGCGCCCCGGCCAAGGCGGTTCGTTGCCCAGGAAGTAGCCCAGCACGTAGGGGTCGTCCTTGCGCGAATCGCACTGTTGGGCGGCGGCGCGGTCGATGGTGGCGGCATAGCCGGGCGCGTAGACGTCGGGGACGCCCATGGGGCCGGNNCCGCCGCGGCCGCCACCGGCGCGGGCGGCGGAGAGATCGGGCGGCGGCAGGGCGGCGAACAACGGCTCGCGCCCCTGGGTGGAAGTGACTGCCGAAGTCCCCATGGAATCGGCGCCGAGGGAAAGGAAGAGGTGGCCGTCCGGGTCCACAAACCACCATTTGGAATCGATCTTCTCGACGCGGAAGAAACCGGTAGCTTTGGCTTTGGAGCCCTCGTAGCCGCCGTAGCGGCAATAGTGGAAGTCGCCGGGGCCGAGGGCTTTCTCCTCCGCGGCCCAGGCGGCCTGCAATTGTTCGAGGCTGGTGGCCTTGCCCGGCCAATCGTCGCCCATCCACTGGCCGAACTGGTCTACCAGGGGTTTGGCTTCGAGGAGGGCGTCGCCGGGATCCAGGTTGGATAAGTGGACAGCGCGGATTTCGAGCGTAGGCGCGCCGAGGGGATTGGCCATGACGACACCGAGCTGGCTGACGGATTTCAGCTCCCCTGGGGTGCCGCTGAGGTTGAGGAACATCATGGGGCGGGCTTTATTGTGCACGCTGGCGAGATCCATGCCGGATTGCGGCGGCTGGGTGAAAAAGGCGAGGGGGACGGCGGAGCGGATCCAGGCTCCGGGGACGGGGGCGAGGCGGACGGAGCGGATGCCGCCGGAATCGTGGATGCGCAGGTCGAAGCGCTGCGGGGAACTGAGGCGCAGTTCCAGCACGAGGAACTGGAATGGACTCCAATCGGCGGGCAGGCCGGGGTCGAGGTCTTTCAATGTCCAGACGATCTCCGTGCCAGGGCCCTGGAAGACGGCGCGCCTGGTCTCACCGCGGGCGGGAGCGGCCGCTGTGAGAAGGGGTAACAGCATCCAGATCCAATAGCGTTGCATTGAGGTTCTCCGGAAAGGCTAGAGTGGCACATGGCGCGGTAGAGCGCCAGGGTGGGACAGACGATCGTCTTNNATCGTCTTGTGTCGTCTGTCAATTTGCTTCAGCGAGGGTTGACAGGCCACAAAAGGCGATGGCCTGTCCCACTATGGCAGGAGGCTGTTCATGACCTTGAGCATGTCGCGGTGAGCCAGCACGGCGGCGGCGTCGCGCTGCATGATTTCGAAATAGCCGCGGGCGAAGCCGATGCCGTCTTCGGATGGGGAGAGGAGCGCGCGCGCCTGCACGATCAGTCGCTCGGCGTCCGCTTCGGCGAGCGGCGGCGCTTTCTGCGCCAGCGCCTCGTCAATCATCACGATGAAAGCCGAGAGTTCGCGCAGCCACAGGAACGCCGGGTCATCCAGCACGAGATTGAGATATTGTCCGGTGCTGGTGATCTTCGCCACATCGCGCTCGTAGGCGGAGCGTACGAGTTCGAGGAGCGATTTGTGGAGATGGAGCAATCCATCACGGAGAGATTTGAGTCGGGTGCGGAAGTCGGACACGCGACTATCGTATCGTGAAAGGAGATGAGTTTTCTCGACAATCTGGAAAATACGCTGAATAGCCTGGAACGGAGCGAGCAAGGTAAGGATGACGCGGAGCGCGCCCGGCGCACGCGCGCGAGCGACCGGGCGCAGGCGGAAGCCGTGGCCCCCTTTGCCGAGCAGCTCAAGCAGAGCCCGTTCACGGCGGAGTTGCTGAAGCAGGCGGCGCGCGTGGGCTTCAGCTTGCGCACGAAAGTACATATTGCGTGGCTGGGCACCACGCTGCGCCTGGAAGCCCGCGACAAGCGGCTGGAATTGCGCCCCACGCCACAGGGCATTGTGGCGGGCTATATCGAAAACGGGCAGGAAACGCGCACGGAAGCCTGCGACCTGAATGGCAGCCCCGAAGACCTGGTGCGAAAGTGGCTGGCCTGAGGGCGAATCCGGAGCCGGCTGGATAGTATCTTAATCCTTATGCAGAAACCCGCATTCGATCCCGGCCTGACGCAGAAGTACACCGGCAACCTGCGGCGGGTGATCAACAAGGACGGCACGTTCAACGTGCGCCGGCGGGGCGCCACGTGGCGGGACTTTCATCCGTACCTGCACCTGATCGACATGGGGTGGGTGCCCTTCTTCGGGGCGTTGTTTCTGGGCTACCTGGTGGTGAATACGCTTTTCGCGCTGGCCTACTACGGGCTGGGTCCGGGCCAGTTGCAGGGCGGCGATGCCTCCACCGAAGCGGGGCGATTTTTCAATGACTTCTTTTTCAGCGCGCACACGTTGAGCACGGTAGGGTACGGCAGCATCTCGCCGAAGAGCCTGGGGAGCAACATCGTGGCGTCAATCGAATCGCTGGTGGGCGTGTTGGGATTCGCAGTGGCCACGGGGCTGCTGTTCGGGAGGGTGTCGCGGCCATCGGCAAAAATCGGTTTCAGCCAGACGATGCTGGTGGCGCCCTATCAGGGCATGCAGAGTCTGCAATTCCGGGTGGTGAACCGGCGGCGCAACGACCTGATGGAGATTGAAGCCCGCGTATTGTTGATGACGGTGGAAGAGAAAGACGGGCAGCCGGAGCGCCGGTACCGGCAGCTCAAACTGGAGCGCGAGCAGGTGCTGTTCCTGCCGCTCACGTGGACCATCGTGCACCCCATCGACGGGGAAAGTCCGATGTCCGGGCTGACGGCGGAAGATCTGGAGCGGCTGCAAGCCGAGGTGATGATCCTCATCAAGGCATACGACGATACGTTCAGCCAGACGGTGCTGGCGCGCTATTCCTACCGCTACGATGAAATCGGCTGGAACCAGCAGTTCGCCCCGGCCTTCTCGGTGGATTCCGAGGGCGACCTGGTGCTGGAATTGCAGAAGGTGGGCGACGTCAACCGGTGAGAGATGTCGCGGGTTATCTTGGAAGAGATGAACTATCGCGACTTAGGACGAACGGGCTGGAAAGTTTCCGACATCAGTTTTGGGGCGTGGGCGATTGGCGGCGCCTGGGGCAGTGTGGACGACACCGAATCGCTGGCCGCGCTGAATGCCGCCATCGATTGCGGCGTGAACTTCATCGACACCGCAGATGTCTACGGCATGGGGCGCAGCGAGCGGCTGATCGCGCAATTGAAGCGCGACCGCAAGGAAGAGATCATTGTCGCCACCAAGGCGGGGCGCCGCCTCTCGCCGCACACGGCCGACGGCTATAACGAGCGAAATCTCACGGGCTTCGTCGAAGACAGCCTGCGCAACCTGGCCACGGACTGCCTGGACCTGGTGCAGCTCCACTGTCCGCCGACCGCGGTCTATTACCGGCCGGAACTCTTCGGCACGTTGGACCGCCTGGTGGAAGCCGGCAAACTGCGCTATTACGGGGTGAGCGTGGAGCGGGTGGAAGAGGCGCTGAAGGCCATCGAGTATCCCAACGTGCAGACCGTGCAGATTATCTTCAACTGCTTCCGGCAGCGTCCGGCCGAGTTGTTCTTCGCGCAGGCGCGGCGCAGGCGGGTGGGCATTCTGGCGCGGGTTCCGCTGGCCAGCGGCCTGTTGAGCGGCAAACTGACGCGCGATTCCGAATTCGCCAAAGACGACCACCGGCAGTTCAACCGTCACGGCGAGGCCTTCGACGTGGGCGAAACCTTCTCCGGAGTGGACTACGAAACCGGTCTCGCCGCGGTGGAGGAGATCCGGCGCCTGCTGCCGGCGGGAGTGAGCATGGCGCAATTCGCGCTACGCTGGATTCTGATGCACGATGCCGTGACGTGCGCCATCCCGGGCGGCAAGCGGCCTTCGCAGGTGCGGGACAATTGCGCGGCGAGCGATCTGCCGCCGCTATCGGAAGCGGCGATGGCTGCGATTCGCGGAATTTACGATGGGCGGATCCGCGCTTCGGTGCATCAGCGCTGGTAGGGGGAAGCATCGTCCGAGCTGCGCTCGGATGCACAAGGCAGAGCCTTATGCCACGGGGTCAGTTTTTCTTCGGGGGGGCGCCGGTGGGCCGCCGGTAGATAGTCTCGAAATCGGGTTTGGAGCCGATCGAGACATTGCTCGACGTGGTGGTGGTTGGGCGGGTGGCGCCCACGGCGTCGTCGCTCTTGGACTTGGTTTCCTTGGTGACGCGCGATTTCCCGGAGGGGCGGTAATCGACGCGCTCGATCTGATCGCGCGGAATGGCGGTCTGCTGATTCTTGGCGATCACCACCAGGTTGTCGTCAGTCAACTCGTCCATCTGGACGAGCAGCGGTTGAGCGGCGCCCTTTTTGAAGACGCGCAGCTCGGCGCCGGTCTTGAGTTCCTTGACCTTGGCCCAGGGATCGTCCGCGCCCAACGCCAGCAGGGCGGCGCAGAGGAAGAGAGCGAGTTTTCGCATGACCTCATCGTACTGCTTCGCTTTACACTATGCATATATGGTGCAAGTGGAGGTCCGCGACGCGTGCGAGGAAGATCTGCCGGCGGTGCTGCGCATACTGGCGGAAAGCGGAATTGACGGTGGCGAATCTTTCACGCTGGAGGAGGCCAGAGAACATTTCGCGCGCATTCGCCAGCGGCCGGGGTTCCGCCTGCTGGTGGCGGTGGCGGAGGGCGAGGTTGCCGGCACCTATGCGCTGGCGATCATGGAAAAACTCGGCAAGCGCGGCACGCCGGCGGGTGTGGTGGAGGACGTGGCGGTGCTGCCGTCGCGTCAAGGGCAGGGAATTGGCCGGGCCATGATGGAGCACGCGCGCGAAGCGTGCCGCCGCGCTGGGTGCTACAAGCTGGCGCTCTCCAGCAATCTGCGGCGCGAAGGCGCTCACCGCTTTTACGATTCGCTGGGCTTCGAGCGTCACGGCTTCAGCTTCGTGACGCGTTTCTGAACGGTTCCGAGGTACATGAGCAGCACCGCGACGGTGGCCAGTTGTCCGGCCACGGCGAGGATGCTGTCGGCGAGGGCGAAGGCAACGCGGGAATTGGCGACGCCCACGCGATCGAGCACCAGGAACATGGCGGCGGAGTCCAGGAATAGCATGGGCAGGAGCACGAAGAAGATGCGCCACCGCCGGCCCTGCGCCAGGCGGGTACTGCGTCCCAGAACGTCGGGTTCGAGATCGGCTTCGACGGCGACGACGACATCGACGAAGGTCAGGCGGACCATGGCGACCACGCCCGGAATGACGAGCAGCGCTCCCCATAAGGCGATGGTGATTTCGACCTTGACCTGGTTGGCCAGGGTCTTGAACCACTGCCGCCGTCCCCAGCGCAGGCTCTCGCCGAGCGCGGGGGCGTGTCCGGTGCGGAAACGGTGGACAAGCCCGAAGATAATCGCCGGGAGCACCAGGGCACTGAGGAGAAGATCGCTGATTTCGAGGACAAAGTAGGAGAGCAATCCGGCGAACGGGATGTCCAGCAGGTAGCAGAGGAATTGCGTGGCCAGTTTGCCGGGAAGATAGACGACCAGCGTGGCGGCGGCCAGGAACGGCAGGTTCGAGAAGAAGACGCGGAGCGAGTCGCGGAGCAACGGCAGCGGGGAGGCGAACCGCACGGTTGCGAAATCGATCTCGAGATAGCCTTGGCGGAAGTCGCGATCCATCGCCTTTTAGAGTGGCACACGGAGACATTCTGTACAAAGATGAAAGTATGCGGATTGGACGAATCTTCGCCTTGCTATCGTTGTTGCTGCTGCTGATGCTGGCCGGGTGCGCGCAGAAGGCGCCGGAGAAGCGCTATCCGATGCAGGGCGAGGTTAAGGCTTTGGATGCGACGGCTCATACGGCCACCATTGCCGCCGGAAAGATTGGCGACTGGATGGAGGCGATGACCATGGAGTACGCGGTGAAGCCGGACGCCGAATTCCAGAAACTGCATGTGGGCGACCGGATCGAGGCCACCGTGGTGGTGGGCGACCCGGCGTATTATGTGACGGAGATCAAGGTCGCGCCCAAGTAGGGGGCCTACCGCCAGGGCGGGAGGGCCAGCCAGTCCATCGGGGTCTCGCCGATGGGGGCGCCGGGAGGGGCGTCGGGGGCCGGCATGACGCGCTGGGTATCGGCGGGACGTTCCAGGAAGCGCTTGATGTCGGCGGCGAGCTGGCGGTGCTGTGCCTGCTCGCTCTCGCCCGACGGTGCGGCGGCGCGCAGGCGGGCAGCGAGCTTATCGAGCTTGAAGGCGGCTATGGCGCGCACCTGGCCGTTGGGCGAGCCGGTGGCCAGCCAGATGACGCGATCGACGAAGACGCGCTCGGTGGCGCGGCGGATTTCGGCTTCGTAGGGCGAGGCCGCCGGGGCGTCGAAGGTGGCTTTCGCCAGACGGTCAATGACCTCCTCCAGACCGGGCAGCGTGGGATCGACGGCGTGCTGCGCCACCATGCGGGCGGCGCGGTCGAGTTGCAGGGTGAAGCCGATGGTGACGTCGGCGGCGATGGTGGCGGGGGTGAGGGGATCGAAGGCGTCGCCGGTGGTGCGGGGGAAGAGTTCGCGATGGCGGCCGAAGCTGGGCGGGCGCGGCGGGAGGACGTCGAGCACCTGTTTGGGGACGGCGAGTTCGGCGGGCTTGAGGGTATTGGCGAGGGCGTCGAGGGCCTTGCGCTGGTTGGCGGCGGACTCCCACTTGACGGCGGTGCGGCCGTCGCCGCGCATGGCGTAGATGTAATCCTGGCCGGCCACCATGGAGGCGGCGGATTCCACCGAATAGCGGTGATACATGAAGATAGGGACGAGCGGTTCCTCGATGGTGGCCATGGGTGCGCCGTTGCGGATGGAGCGCTCGCCGAGGCGGGAGAGGGCGGCGCGGCGCACCTTCATAAGGCGGTTGAGCTCGTCGGCCTGATTGACGCCGTTGGACCATTGATCGACCTTGGGGTTGAGGTCGGTGTCCTGGTTGGTCATGTAGCGCAGGTCCTTGGCCCAGGCGTCGTTGAGGATCTGGGAAAGCTGGGCGGGTTCGTCGCCTTTGGGCAGGACGCGGTAGCCATAGTTGATGGCGACCTTGTCCCAATCGCCGATGCGGGCGGGGTAGGCTTCGGAGATATCGATGGAGCCATCGTCGCGCAGTTTTTCCTGCGGGTGAGGGTAGTCCATGACGGAAATCCAGCCGAGCGAGCTGTCGTAGTAATTGTGGCCGAGGCCGAGGGTGTGGCCGACTTCATGGGCGGCCAGCTGGCGGATGCGGGCGAGGGCGGTCTGGTAGAGGATATCGGGCTTCTCGTTGCCGGTTTCGTAGGGGGAGAGGAGGCCTTCGAAGATGAGGTAATCCTGGCGGTCGCGGAGGGAGCCGAGGGTGACGGTGGCCTTGATGATCTCGCCGGTGCGGGGGTCGGCGACGGTGCCGCCCATGCTCCAGCCGCGGGTGGAGCGGTGGACCCAATTGATCATGTTGTAGCGGATGTCCATGGGGTCGGCGCCGTCGGGCAGGACGGCCACCTGGAAGGCATTGCGGAATCCGGCGGCTTCGAAGGCCTGATTCCACCAACTGGCGCCTTCGACGAGGGCGCGGCGTACGTCTTCTGGGGCGCCGGGATCGACCCAATACTGGATGGGCTTGACGGGATCGCCGATGGCGGCGGAAGGGTCCTTCTTTTCGAGGCGGTGGCGGCGGAGGTAGCGCTTGACCATGGGTTCGCCGATGGGGGTGGAGTAGTCGACGTAGGTGAGGCCGCCGTAACCGGCGCGCGGGTCGTCGTAGCGTGGGGAGTAGTTGTCGTCGGGCAGTTCGACGAGGGAATAGTGTTCGCGGAGGGTGACGGCTTCGGCCGTGGGAGTAACGCTGGAGACGGTGCCGGAGAAGAGCCCGCCGCCGCGTCCGCCGCGTCCGGCGGCAGCGCCCGGGGCGGTGCCGGGGTTGGCGACGACGATGGGGGGCGGCCCCTGATTGGGGGAGGCGAAACCGCCGCCGCGTCCGCCGGCGGTCTCGTTGGCGAAGGTGAGGGTGACTTCGATCTCGGTGTTCTTGGGGAAGGCTTTGGTGCGCGGCAGGTAGACGGCGCTGCGCGTGCGGTCCACGCGGTAGCCGGCGCCGAGGGCGTTGCCGGCGCCGTGGCCGTCGCGCAGGAAGAAATCGGTGGCGTCGACAAGGATGCGTCCGCCCGATTCGGCGGCGACAGTGAAGCCCCAGAGGATGGACTTGGCGAAGGAGTCCTCGACGGAGCGGCGTTCGGCGGGGTTAGCGCTGGAGGAGCGGAAGTTCTCGTTGCCCTGGACCATGAGAACGCGGGGCCCGACGCGCTCGAAGAAGACGATCTTGCCGCCGCCTTCCTGTCCGCGGTCGAGGCCGATATCGTTGGAGCCGAGTCCGGCGGCCAGGCCCGTGGTGTAGAGGACGGGCGTATCGAGGCGGGGGATTTCGAGCCACAGATTGCCGGTGCGCTCCTCCCAATAGACGGGGAAGAGGCCATCCAACTTCGTCATGCCGGCGGCGGTGCGCTCCTCGATGGAGGGGATGCGGGCGGGCGGCTGCGCGGCGGCGCCGCGGCCGGGTTGTTGGGCGTGCAGAGATGAGAGCAGACACAGGGCGGCGAAAAGTCGGAGCATCGGCGAGAAGACCTCAGGGAACTATTGTATACGGGCGTCGCCGCAATCGCCGCGGCCGGGATCCCACGCCCGTAATTTCGGCGGTCCCTACGAGGCGGGCTTCGTCGAGATTCAGGCACACCCCGTGGCGCATAGCCCTCACACGGTGGTCACCGGCATCGCGGAGTGAGTGGGGGACGTCCGAGCTGCGCTCGGATGGACAAGCCGGGAGGCTTATCCCACCTCCTTGACTTCGCCGCGAGACTAAACCAAACTCGCAAGCGGGGGATCAAGAAGCTATGAATCGCCGCGAATTTCTGAGCGCCGGGGCCGCCGGCATCGGTCTGGCCGCAAGAGTTTTGGCGGAACAAGTGGCGGACCAGAGGCCGAAGCGGGTCGGCATCATCGGTCCGGGTTGGTATGGCAAGTGCGACCTCTTCCGCCTGATCCAGGTGTCCCCCATCGAGGTCGTCTCGATGTGCGATGTCGATAAGCAGATGCTGGCGCAGGCGGCGGAGATGGTGGCCGGCCGCCAGGTATCGAAGAAGACTCCCCGGTTGTACAGCGATTACCGCGAGATGCTCAAGGAGAAGGACCTCGACATCTGCATAGTGGACACGCCGGACCACTGGCACGCGCTGCCGATGATCGCGGCGGTGCAAGCGGGCGCCGATGTCTGGGTGCAGAAGCCGATCTCCGTGGACGTGGTGGAGGGGCAGAGCATGCTGGCTGCGGCGCGCAAGTACGGCCGGGTGGTGCAGGTGGGCACGCAGCGGCGCAGCACGCCGCACCTGGTGGAAGCGCGCCAGCAGATCATCCAGGAGGGCAAACTGGGCAAGGTGGGGCTGGTGGAAATCTACTCCTACAGCGGGGGTGGCGGCGGCCAGGACCCGCCGGAGATGGAGCCTCCCGCCAACCTGGACTACGAAATGTGGACCGGCCCGGCGCCGATGCGGCCGTTCATCCGCGGCAAGCATCCCATGGGCTGGCGGCAATACATGGAGTATGGCAACGGGACCCTGGGCGACATGGGGATCCACATGTTCGACATGACGCGCTGGTTCCTGGACCTGGGGTGGCCGAAACGGATCAGCTCATCGGGCGGCATCCTGGTGAAGACGGGGCGGAAGGCGAATATTCCGGACACGCAGACGGTGGTTTTCGATTACGACGCTCTCAAGGTAGTGTGGCAGCACCGCTATTGGGGAGGGCCGGCGCCGGATCCGAAGTACCCTTGGGGCGCCACGCTTTACGGCGACAAAGGAACGCTCAAGGCGAGCGTCTTCAGCTACGACTTCACGCCCGTGGGACAGGGGCAGGCGGTCCACAAGGACGTGACGTACGAGTTGGAGCAGTACCCGGAGGACAAAACGGAGCCGCGGCTGGAGAAACACTGCGCGCCGGCGATCCGGGCGCACATGAAGGACTTTCTGGCGAACATCGCCACCCGCGGCAAACCGGTGGCGGATATCGAGCAGGGGTACATCTCGACATCCTGCTGCATTCTGGGCAACGTGGCCCTGCAGTTGGGGCGGACGCTGGCATGGGATCCCGCCACGGGGCGGGTGGCGGGGGACGACGAGGCCAACCGGCTGCTGCGCCGGCCGTATCGCCAGCCATGGGTCCATCCGGAACCTGGAAAGGTCTGAGACCCCCCAGGTGGCGCAGGCGGTTCCGCCTGCGAGGGCGAGCTGCGCTCGCCTGGCANNTGCCCCACCAATGCAGGCACGCACCCGGCGGAGCCTCATGCGGCAGGTATTCAGATACAATAGTATTTAAATATCGAGAGGGCTCCCGCGGGGGAACACACCGAATGACTACGGACAAGATTACCGATCTCGGTACGACCCGGGACCGGCTGAAACTGGGGGGCGGGCCGGAACGGGTCGCCAAGCAGCACAAGAGCGGGAAACTGACGGCGCGGGAGCGCGTGACCCTGTTACTGGATCGCGATTCCTTCCAGGAGGCGGGGCTGTTCGCCAAGCACAATGGCAAATTCTTCGGCATGGGCGACAAGGATCTACCGGCCGATGGAGTGGTCACCGGGCGCGGGCGGATCGGCGGGCGGCCGGTGCATCTGGCGAGCCAGGATTTCACCGTGGCGG
>PLDO01000266.1 GCA_003136215.1 Bryobacterales bacterium | reverse complement strand
GTAGCCGCCGTAGGAGCCGCCCCACAGGCCGATGTGCGCCGCGTCGACATCGGCGCGCGTGCGCAGATAAAGCCCGGCGCCTTCCACGTCGTTAAACTCGCTGGCGCCGCTCGCCCCATAGTTAATCGCTTCGCGGAAGTTGAGCCCGTAGCCGATGCCGCTGCGGTAGTTGATGGAGAGCACCACGTACCCTTGGCTGGCGAGGTACTGGTTCATGGCGTAGGAGTTGTTGTAGTAGTCCATGTAATGCCAGCCGAGCAGCATCTGCCGGCGCGATCCACCGTGCATGAAGACGAGGGCGGGATGCTTCTTGTCGGGCGCGCTGCCGGGCGGGAGAAACAACTGGGCATGCACCGGCATACCATCGGTAGCGGTGTAGACGACCTGCTGGGGGACCACCAGATCGTCGGTGGGAAAATCGGCGGGAATGGTCTCCGGGGCCAATTCACGGGTGGCTGCCGCGAGTTGGATCATAGCGCGCGCGGGGCGTTTGGCGTCGCCGCGGAGGTACGCGAGGCCGCCGTTCACCAGCACGGGCGACCATTCCGAAGCGTCGCCCCTGGTGAGCGCCGCGGGCGCATGGCCTCCGGCGCTAGAGACCCGCCAGATGTGACGCCGGTCGATATCGTCCTGGTTGGAGGAGTAGACGATCTCGCCGGCATCCTCGGAGCAGGCGACGTGCTCCACTTCGAACTCGCCCGGCGTCAGCAGGATTGGGGCGCCGCCCGCAGCGGCGACGGAGTAGAGGTGAGTCCAGCCATCGTGTTCCCACGGAAAGACGATGCGGTTGGCGGCGGTCCAGACCAGTTGGTCTTCGGCCACCACCGCGTGGAACACGCTGCCTGGACCGGCATCGGCCTTCCAGACCTGTCGGCCCACGCCGTCAGAGACATTGGCCGCTTGGATGGCCCACGGATCTCCCGCGCGCCGTGCGCCGCGGCCTTCGCTTCGGCTGGTGATGCGCGTGAAGGCGATCTGTTTGCCGTCGGGCGACCACACCGGATTGGCATCGCGGTCCACGCCGGGGTCCAGGTAGCTCAGCGATTGGGACGCGAAATCGTACACGGCGATGAAGCTGTGATTGGCGCGGTCGCTGACGTAGGCGAGTTTGCCGCCGTCCGGCGACCAGCGAACCTCGCCCGCGGTGACGCCGACGCGCGCGTGGATCAGCAGCGAAGGCACCGCGCCAGCAGCGAGCGGCGCCACCCAGATCTGGCCGGCCAGCAGGTAGGCCAGCCGGTCGCCCTTGGGCGACACGGCGGGCGAATGTCCGGCGCCGACTCTGCGCGGCGCTTCACCGGGAGCGGCGATCCAGATGGCTTGATCGGTTCCGGCGGTGTCTGCCGTGGGGTTGGGGTCGGGCCGCCCGAGGAATTCGAGGTCACCGCCACGCACGTAGATTACGGCCTTGCCGTCGGGGGTCCAGCGGAGTTGTCCCACGTCCTGGCCATCGTCCTTGGTGTAGTTGGTGAGGCGCACACCCTTGAAGTCCGGCGCCGCTGCCATCCATATGTTGCGCGCGCCGCATTCGTTGAGCAGCCACGCCACCTTGCCGCCGCCGGGCGCGGCAATCAGTTCGGAGGGGAATGGCGCCGAGAGCACCTGTTCCAGGGTGAAGGTCTTGGCCAAAGCCAGGGATGCCAGCAAAACACCGGCGAGCACAGAGCGTTGCATGTCGAACCAGTCTACTCCAGTGGACTTCGAGCGTGGTATGCTTTTGAGCTAGCGAGGGCTTCACTCCAGTGGACTTTCCCGCCAGGCACCAGCTTCTTGTAACGCCAATCTCCTCCGGGCACGTCCTTATACGCATGGCCATGTGGCGCTGACGTGGACTCAATGTTCGAACTCTTGTTCAAATACCCGGCCAGCATTTTCCATAAGGGCCAGTTCGTTTTCCTGACGCCGTGGCCGGTCTGGGCGCTGGCGATTGCCATTCTGGCCGTTACCGGAGCGCTTTTCTGGCACGTGCGCCGCAATCACGGCATGCTTTCCGGAGCGCGCCCGCTGGTCATCTGGCTGCTGGAAAGCGGCCTGATCGCGCTCATCCTGTTTCTGCTCTGGCACCCCGCGCTGAGCATCGCCACCCTGCGCCCCCAGCAGAACGTGGTGGCGGTTCTGGTGGACGATTCGCGCAGCATGTCGATTCACGATGCGTCCGGAACGCGCGAGGCGGCGGCGCAATCCACCCTCAATTCCGGGATACTCAAAGGGCTCAGCGACCGCTTCCAGGTGAGACTTTACAAATTTGGCCGCGAGCCGGAGCGGATTCAGAAACCCGACCAGCTCACGGCTACTGCCCCTGCCTCCCGGCTGGGCGATACGCTGGAGCGCGTGCTGGCGGAATCCTCTTCGCTGCCGCTGGGCGCCATCGTCCTGTTGAGCGACGGCGCGGACAACGCGGGCGGCATCGACCTGGCCACTATCGCCGCCATCCGGCGGCAACGCATTCCCATCCACACCATCGGCTTCGGCAAGGAGCATCCCGACAAAGACGTCGAAATCACCGACGCCGTGGTGCCGGCGCGCGCCCTGCCCGATTCCAAGCTGACGGCCACCGTCACCCTGCAAAGCTGGGGGCTCTCCGGCGCGAAGAGCAAGCTGACCGTGCGCGAAAGCGGCAAGGTGCTGGTCTCCCAAGACATCACATTCAAAGAGAACGGACAGTTGCAGCCGGAGACCCTGGTATTCAATGGCGGCACGGCGGGGCCCAAAACGCTGGAGATTTCGGTAGACCCGGTGGCCGGCGAAGAGAACCAGCTCAACAACAAGATCACCCGGGTGGTCAACGTGGAAGCGCGCAAGCCACGCATTCTGTATATCCAGGGCGAGCCGGTTTGGGAATACAAGTTCCTCCGGCGCGCCATTGAGGACTACCCCGATATCGGCATCGAGCTGCCCAGCATGCTGCGCACCACGCAGAACAAAATCTACCGGCAAGGCATCAAGGACTCCAAGGAACTGGAAGACGGTTTCCCGGCCAAGCCGGAAGAGTTGTTTGCTTACCAGGGGCTGATTATCGGCGGCGTGGAGGCGAGCTACTTCACCGCCAACCAGCAACAGGCGATTCGCGATTTTGTGGACCGGCGCGGCGGCGGCCTGCTGTTCATCGGCGGGCGCGCTTCGTTGAGCGACGGAGGGTGGCAGAATTCCCCCATGGCGGACCTGATTCCGGTCAGGCTGCCGGAAGGGCGCGGCACCTTCCACCGCGATTTTTCCAGTGTAGCTTTGACCGCGCAGGGGGCGCAGGGCGTGCTCTGCCGCCTGGACGACAATCCGGCGCGCAACGCCGAACGCTGGAAGAAGATTCCGCAGATTGCCAATTACCAGGATGTCGGCGAGGCGAAACCGGGCGCCACAACGCTGATGGAAGTGACTCCGGCAGGCAAGCGGCCGCAGCCGCTGCTGGTGACCCAGAACTACGGGCGCGGGCGCACGGTACTGTTCGCCACCGAAGGAAGCTGGCGCTGGAAGATGTGGCTCGACCACGCCGACAAGACTCACGCCACCTTCTGGCAGCAGATGTTCCGCCACCTGGTGACCGACGCTCCGGGGCAGGTGGTGGCCACCACGCCCAAATCGGTATTGAGCGACGAGACCACGGTGCCGGTGCGTGTGGAGGTCCGCGACAAACAGTACAAGCCGGTAACCAACGCCAAGGTGCAGGCTCGCTTCCTGCAGCCCGACGGCACGAGCGCAACCATGGAACTTTCTCCGGTTCCGCTGGAAGAAGGGATATACGGCGGGGAATGGACGGCGGAGAAGCCAGGGTCGTATGTGGCGGAGATTCTGGCCGGGCTGGAATCGGAGCAGATCGGCCACGACGTGCTGACGTTCCGCCGCGAGGACGGGGTTGCCGAAAACTTTCACACTTCGCAGAACCGGGAATTGCTCGCCAAACTGAGCGAGCAGACCGGCGGACGGTACTACAAACCCGATGAGGCGTCCAAGTTAACGAATGAGATTTCCTATTCCGAGGCGGGGATCACCACGCGCGAGACGCGCGATCTTTGGGATATGCCGGTGATCTTCCTGCTGGCCATGGCCATCCGGGCGTCCGAATGGCTGTTGCGCAGAAAGTGGGGCGTGGTATGAAGACCCTGGCTTTGCTGGTGCTCGGTGCGATCTCTCTGCCGGCGGCGACGTTCTACCTCACCATCGCCGGGCTCGGCGGCGAAGCAGACTACGCGCAGCGCTTCAAAATGTGGGCCGAGGATATCGATGGCAGCCTGAAGAAGGCCGGCGGCGACGCTTCGGTGACAACGCTGAACGCGCCGCGGTTGGAGCAGATCCGCACGCATTTCGCGGACCTCGCCAAACAGGCCAAGCCGGCCGATTCGCTGGTAGTGCTGCTGATCGGGCACGGCACCTGGGACGGGCACGATTACAAGTTCAACATCCCGGGCACGGACCTTACGGCGACGGAATTGGCCAGCCTGCTGGATCGCGTACCGGCGCAGCGGCAACTGGTGGTGAACATGACGAGCTGCAGCGGCGGGTCCATCGAACAGTTGCGACGCGCCAACCGCATCGTGATCGCGGCCACCAAGACGGGATCCGAAAAGAACGCCACCAACTTCGCGCGCTACTTCGCCGAAGCCTTGCGAGATCCGGCAGCGGACACCGACAAAAACGAATCCATCAGCGCGCTGGAAGCTTTCCGCTTCGCGCAGACCAAGACCACGGAATTCTTCGACACGCAGAAGCGTCTCGCCACCGAGCACTCGGTGATCGAGGACACGGGCAAAGGCGCCGGCGAGCGCACTGCCACAGCGGAGAACGGCGAGGGCAAACTGGCGGCAGCTTTTACCGTGGTGCGGCTCGGAGCGAATGCCGCCGCCGCCCGCGACCCCAACAAACGGCCCCTGCTGGACAAGAAGGAACAACTCGAACAGGCGATCGAAAAACTGAAATTCGAAAAAGCCGCGATGCCGGCCCAGGAGTATAAGCGCCAACTCACGCAACTCCTCCTTGACCTTGCCAAGACCCAGGAGGCCCTGGACAAACCGTGAGGGAAATCCAGTGAAACAGCTCCCACGGATGGGCGCCGTAACGCTCCTCTTTGTCCTTGCCTTGCCCGCGCAAACGCTGAATCAGGCGGAGGCCTTGTGGAAGGCTCGAAGATTCAAGGAAGCCAACGAGATCTTCAAGCAACTGGAGGCGAAGGAGCCCCGAAACCCGGACTACAAGGTGCGCTGGGGCCGCATGATGCTGGACCACGCGCAGCCCTCCGACGCGCAGGATCTTTTCGCCGAAGCCCTGGAAATCAAGAAAGATCACGCGGGTGCGCTGATGGGCCTGGCGCTGGTGGCCTCGGAGAATTTCGAAGGGAGCGCCGCCGACCTGGCCAAGAAGGCGCTGGTGAGCGACCCCAAGCTGGTGGAAGCCCAGGAACTGCTGGC
>PLDO01000402.1 GCA_003136215.1 Bryobacterales bacterium | reverse complement strand
ACGTGCACCACCAGTACTCTTCCAGGCTCTCGCCTTTCCAGGCGAAGACGGGCACGCCCGCCGCGGCAATCGCCGCCGCCGCGTGATCCTGCGTGGAGAAAATGTTGCAGCTCGCCCAGCGCAGCGTGGCACCGAGATCGACCAGCGTCTCAATCAGGACGGCGGTCTGAATGGTCATATGCAGCGAACCGGTGATGCGCACGCCGGCCAGCGGTTTGGAGGTGGCGTACTTCCGGCGGATCGACATCAGGCCGGGCATTTCGTACTCGGCGATGGAGATCTCCTTGCGGCCCCATTCGGCCAGGGAGAGATCTGCCACTTTGAATTCGGCGGCGGTTTGGTTGATCGTTGCGGTGCCCATCTTTTGTATTTCTCCGATTACCCTCGTATCAATAAATCTTGATACATTGATACTAACCATATTTCAACCATGGCGTCAATCCTGAAATCCCTGCGGCTGGCGGCCGACCCCAATCGCCTGCGCGTCCTGCTCCTGCTGGAACAGGAAGAATTGTCCGTGGCCGAACTCCAGGAGATCCTTTCCAAGGGACAGAGCCAGATTTCCACCCACCTCTCGCAGCTCAAGCAGGCGGGCCTGGTGGACGATCGGCGCACGGGGAAGAACGCCTTCTATCGCCTCACCGCTTCCACCGAATTGATGGAGCTTTTCCGCCAGGCCGCGGTGGAAATTCCCGAGGTATCGGGAGACCGGGAGGCGCTGCGCCTCGCCCTCCGAAAGCGCCGCGACAACATGCGCCGCTACTTCGACGAACTGGCCGGCAAGTTCGGCCGCCAGTACGTGCCGGGGCGCTCCTGGAAAGGCATCGCCGAAGCGTTATTGAAGCTGATGCCGCCGATGGTGATCGCCGATCTCGGCGCCGGCGAAGGCACGATCTCGCAATTGATGGCGCAGCGCGCCAAGCGCGTCATCGCCATCGATAATTCGGAGAAAATGGTGGAATTCGGCGTCGAACTGGCGCGCAAGCACGGCATCGCCAATCTGGAGTACCGGCTGGGCGATCTGGAAGACGTGCCCATCCGCAGCGGCACGGTGGATCTGGCGTTCCTCAGCCAGGCGCTGCACCACGCGGTCCATCCCGAGCGGGCGATTGCCGAGGCGTGGCGCATTCTCAAGCGCGGCGGGCGCATCGCGATCCTCGATTTGAGCCGGCACAACTTCGAGGAGGCGCGGGAGATGTACGCCGACCTCTGGCTGGGCTTTACGGAGTTGGAGATCGAACGCCACCTGAAGGCCGCGGGCTTCAAGAACGTGGAGACGGCAGTCGTGTACCGCGAGCAGGAGGCTCCCCACTTCGAAACGGTGCTGGCGACAGGGGAGAAGTGAGGGGCTACGGGGCGCCCGCTCGGGTAAGATGGAGGTTGCGATGGTCGAGATCCAGCCAATCCGAGTCGAAATCGAGCGGAAAGATGTCGATCGAATCCTGGCATCGGTTCCGGACCTGCCGGGCGTAATGGCATACGGCGCCGCGGAAGATGCGGCCCCCCGAAAAGTCAAGTAGCCCTTCAGGTATTGGCCGACATGATCGAGAGCGGCGAGGACATCCCTAGCCCGCTGAAAGTGCACTTCGCAGCGTGAGCATTCGGCACGCAGCGAAGGCCAATAGGATCTACACCGCATTGTTGCGTCTTGGATGTACGCTTAAGAAGCAGGTTGGGGCTCACCGAAAGCTTCAGCTCGCCGGGTGGCGGATTTCCCGTTCTGCTTCTACGACCACGAAGAGGTCGGTTCGGCGGCACGTGGGTAGACGATTGAGAGAAGGTCCCAAATACGGATAGGAAACTCTGAATACGAGCATACACGAAACATACTGTTAGCCGCCGCAGCAGCAGCTACTATTCTGTGCTGCAATGCAGCAGCAACGCAGAAAGGTTGGCCCAAAGGGGTCTCGAAGGGCACGACTGTCGTGGTGAAGGTGCCCCTTGCGATGTTCGTCAAGGAAGGCCAAAGCCGCTCAAGCCATGTAGTGACATACGTTTATCACATCGATGTGGAACAGGTTTTATCCGAGCCGCATTGGCACACGGCATCATTCCCTCTGATGACTGAATTTCAAGTAGAGAAGATCAATGAATGGAACAGCCCCTCTGGCGTTCGCTGCGTTCAGATTGAGGTACGTAATGCAGCTTTCTGGGTCAAGTTGCGCTTCGACCCCGCGAAGAATTTGGACTCCAGGTTCGGTGAAGTTGTTGCCATCGGTAGCTTAGCCGAGTTCATGGAAAGTGAATACTTCCGCAAGGAGGTCTTCAACCCAATTGCTTCGACGGTTTTCGTTGGGCCTCTCGCCGGCCTTTCGTACAAAATGAAGCTTGCGCTGCTGGAGTTCGTCGATTTCCAGAATGGCGGCGTCACAGCAGGAACGTACACGGACCAAGGAAGGTGGTTCGTCTCGGTTAAAATCGCGAGCCATAATGTGTTTAACTCGCTGCGAATGGATCAGGCGGCACGGGTTGCGCAGGTCATCAACGGGGACATGCTCACCCTCATCAAGACGTTTGCTTCCGTGGCCGAGGTTGCCGGGATCGAGGGAATCAACTTAGTTACAGTCATCCAATATAAGAGTTTCCTGGAAGAATCTGCGAGCCCGGCTCGGGACAACTTGGCGCTATGGGTTCCGTTGCCTACGGCTGTGCGGTTCAAGAACAATGAGACTACGAGCCAACAGATGATGAATGCCTCCGTCATCCTACTAAACGATAACCGTATTGAGGCGGTTCTCAGCAGCGGTGCAAGGTAACGCGCCTCCCGCCACCTAGACCCAGAACAAGCTTTTCACAACAATTCGGTGCCTTTGCCCGTGGCGGATCAAAACGAAAATTAACCCTCGCAAATTCGCACCTACCAAGTGTACCATTTGGTAGGTGAGCGATGAACAAGACGATCTATTTGGCCTAAGAAGAAAGCGTTCCATGGGAAATGGATATTTCCGCCGAGCAACCCGGTAACCCATGGCGATGAGCAGGGGGGAACGGAGCATAACTACGCAGTTGCCCTAACAAGCAAGGGTGCGGTCGTCGTGTACTCCTGGAAATCAGACGTCGAGTCTCCGCAATGGTCCGAACAGTTTCGTGTTTACCGTTCTCTTGAAGCCGCAGCGGCAGACGAAGACGTAAACTATGCGGCTCAGCGGACAATGAAAGCGATAGGCGTGCCTGTTGAAGAGCTTGACATATGAGGGGGCTCAAGATGAAATGGCTCGAATACATTTCCATCGCCGAAGCCGTGGTCATCCGTCTGGGCGGCCTAATTCTCATCGGGATTTTCATCGCGAAGGCTATCCTTCATGAAGTCAGGCGGTAGGTCTCGCCAAGCGGCGCGATCCAGTGGCCCCAGGACGCCGAATGCGCTACCTTGAAAGCATGACTGGACTGCTAGAGAAGGCGCTGCAGCGCATCGAAGCCCTTTCGCGAGAGGAGCAGGACGCGATGGCATCCCAGATTCTGGAGACCCTGGACGACGAGGAAGCCTGGTCCCGTCAGTTCCGCGACAAACCTGAGGTTTTGAGATCGCTGGCTCAAGAGGCGCTTGAGGAGCATCGCCGCGGGGAAACGCGTCCTTTGGACGAACTCATCGGATGAAGTCCTTCACGTCGCGGCGGTTTCGCGAGGCCTACGCAAACCTACCTGAGCAAGTGCGCCAGCAGGCGCGGCGCGCGTATCGCCTGTTTCGGCGGGATCCCTCGCACCCCAGCTTGAATCTCAAGAAGGTCGACCACGAGAATGATGTCTACTCCGTGCGGGTCGGCCGTGGCTATCGCGCTCTCGGCCGACTTGACGGGTCAGACATGGTTTGGTTCTGGATCGGTCCGCACGGCCAGTACGACAAGCTGATCTGACCAAGGCCCTGAGCGTGCGACTGTACCGCGAGCAGGAAGCTCCCCACTTCGAAACCATGCTGGCGACGGCCGAGAAGTAGAGCACTACGGCACTCAGGCCGTAGTATGATACAGCCTATCGGAGAGGAGTGGAATGCCGAGACCGCCATCATCGTACCCGGACTTTGCGGGGCCATGTGATGCACGTTTGCCCGAAGCGGCCCTGCATTTCCGCCAGACCCAGTCTCCCGTGCTGACCACCGCCAAGTACCTGGGAGCTATTAATGTCACCGCGTGGCTATACCAGGACAAGGCCGGGAACCAGGGCGTTCAGGTCAACCCGAACACCACGATCGCGGAACTGATCCGGCAGTTCGGACCCGCCGAGACTCCCGATGCCGAGACCGGGATTCATTCCGAGGGGAAAGCCGGCGAGTGGTTCCGGCTGCGGCCCGAATTCCAGGTGCTGCAGATATTTTCCGAGCGGATCCCCTGCTGGAAAATGTGCGGCCCGCTGCTGCGGGCCTATTTCCCGGGAGTGCCCTGGTATTACCACTACAACAGGCGGTCGTGGATCGGCAGGGACGGCAAGGTGATCAAGTATGCCGCGGACGTATTGAAGTCCGCGTACGGCCTCTAGCGTTTATACCCGATCATCCGCAGGAACCCGCGGCGCTTTTCCGCATCGTCCGCGCTTTCGACACCCTTCGGCACTTCGCCGTCGATCACGCCCAGCACGCCCCGGCCCTGTTCGCTCTCCGCCACCACCACCTGCACGGCGTTCGCCGTCGCGCAGAAAATGGAGCAGACCTCCGGCACATCCTTGATGCGGCCGAGCACGTTGATGGGGTATCCCTCCGTCATCACCACCACGAAGATGTGCCCGGCGCCGACCGCGCCGGCGTTTTTCGCCGCCAGCGCCTTCAACCCTTCGTCGTTGCCGTCCACCCGCGTCAGGCACGGGCCCGACGCCTCGTTGAACGCCACCCCGAACTTCATTTGCGGGACGGTGTTCACGATGGCCTCGTAAATGTCTTCCACGCTTTTGATGAAGTGCGTCTGCCCGAGGATCACGTTGCCGCCCTCGGGAATCTCCAGCGGAACGAGTTTGAGATCCATTACTGAAACACCTCGCTGACCGGTCTCACCTTGATATCCTCCAGCTTCACGCCGAGCGGCCACTTGACCACCAGCATATCTTCGTCGGTGATTTCCTTCGGCTTCGGCGAATTGTAAGTCATCGGCGAGGCATCCGGGCTGGCCAGTTGGCGTTTTAAGTCCTCGCCGTTGCGCGTCACCGCGGCGATCGCCAGGCGGTCCGCCCGTATGTACTGCCTGATGACGCGATTGACGTCGGCCAGAGTCAGCTTCGCCAGTTGCGCCTTCAGGTAATCGGTATACGGCGGGATGCCGTAGAACAGGCTGTCGATGGCATATCCCAGCTCGGCGCGCTTGGTCCGCGTCAGTATGTTGACGTATTTGCCGAGAAACTCGCGGCTGCGCTCGAACTGTTCCTGCGTCAAACCGTTCTTGTTCAACCGATCGAGTTCAAACAGCGCGAGGCGCAAGGCGAACTTCGCCGTGGGCGGCTCCACCGGCCGGATCCACACCTGGAATATCTGCTGGTGGCGCGCCAGGTTGGGCTGCGGCTCCATCAAATACATGCCGCGCGGGAAGTACTCGATGTAGGCGTAATCGCCGTAATTCAAGCCGCGCTTCTCGCGCATGCGATCGTACAGCAAGCCGCTGCTCAGGCGATGCTGCCCCAGGTAACTCGATACCAAGAGCAGCGCCGCATAATCCGGCTTGCCGCGCGTCACATCGATGGGATATCCGATCGAAAACGCCACGCTCCGCGTATCTTTGTCCACGATGACGACGCGCGATTTGTCGATTGCCGCGGGCGCGGGGATGCCGGGCCGCGGAGCGGCCGTGGCAGGCAGCGCGGCGAAGTCCTTCTTCATGGACGCCAGGAATTCCGGCGAATACCCGCCTGCGATGCCCAGAATCAGTTGCGACTGGCTGTACTGGCTCTTGTAGAACGCCTTCACGTCGTCCAGCGTGATTTTCTCCAGCGACGATACGGTGCCGCCGTTGAAGTGCCCGTACGGCGTCCCCTGGTAGAGCGTCTCATACAGCACCTCCTTGCCTAACTCCTCGTCGTTATTGCCGCGCAGGCCCACCTTGATGGAGTTGATGGCGTCGTCCTTGACGCGGCGGAAATCGTCTTCGCGCCAACCCGGCGTCAACAGCCTGCCGCGCAGCAACTTGTAGTACTCCGCCAGATTGTCCACGTGGGTTGCGCCACCGAACGCGGACATTTCCTTGTCCACCTGCGCGTTCACCGAGGCCGCCATGGGAAACAGGGCGTCCGTCACCTGCCGGTACGTGAGGTCTTTGGTGCCGCCATCGGCAATCATCGCCGCCGTGAGATACGCGAGGCCCGGTTTATCCGCCGGGTCGGCTGCCGCGCCCGTAGTGAACACGATGCGGAAGGTGACCAGCGGCGATTTCCCGGGCATTGCCACGGTGCGAATCTGCGCTAACGCGGTGGAGGCGAAGAGCAGAAGCAAGCCGCCGAGAAGCCGCAATCGTCGCCTGCCGCTCCCGACCCCGGAGGGGTACCCCGGTCGCGGCTCTGCCAGCACATCGGAGCCGCGACCGTGAGGGNNTACTTTGCCGCCGCCTGCCGCACGTCCTCCGGCGTCAGCGCGGCGTATTGATCGTAGAGCGCATTCATGGTCTCCGGCGAGCGCCGCAGCGCCACGTAATACGAAAGAATCTGCGCGATGGTGTCGCTGTTGTCCATGCTCAGCGCCACCTGATAGCGCAACCGCCTGCGCAGCGTGTCCAGCCGCGCCGCGTCCACCGGTTTCTCCTGGAACGCCTTCACCGTTTCCAGAATCCGCTCGCGCACGTAATCCAGGTCCTCCACCTTTTTCACCCGCGCGGCGATCTCAAACATCGCCGGGTCGACGCTGCCCGGCGCGTTGGAGAAAATTGTATCCACCTTCTGCTCTTTCACCACCAGCCTCTGGTAGAGGTCGCTGGTGCTGGAGAATGCCAGGTTCGCCAGCGCGTCCAGCGCCGCCGTCTCCCTGGTGGCATCGTTGTAGGCTGGCGCCTTGAAGGCCACCGCCACGATGGGCAGGGTCGGGCTCGGCCAGTCCACGTGGGCCGTGCGCGGCCCGTTCTGCGCCGGCTCCACGGGGATATCGGGCTTATAGCTGCCGCGCTTCCACGCGCCCCAGTACTTGTCCACCATGGCGCGCACGGCCTTCACCTTGACATCTCCCACCACGATGATGGTGGTGTATTCGGGCCGGTAATAGCGATCGAAGAACTTGAGGCTGTACTCGTACTGGTTGGGCATGTCCTGTATGTCCTTCAGGAATCCCATGGTGGTGTGTTTATAAGTGTGCTTGTCGAACGCCGTATCCTGCATCACCTCGCTGAGTTTGCTGAACGGCGCGGCGCTGTTCTTGTTGTACTCGCCCAGCACCGCCAGGCTCTCCGTCTTGAACTCCGGCTCGGCGTACTTCAGGTGCTGGAAGCGGTCGGCCTCCATGGCCATCACCGTGTCCAGGTCTTCCTTGGAAAATGTCGTGTGGTACACCGTGAAATCGTCGGACGTCGAAGCGTTCGATGCGGCGCCCATCCGGTTCAGTGTCTGGTTGTATTTCTGCGGCGGATAGGCCGCCGTACCGCGAAACATCAGGTGTTCGAAGAGGTGCGCGAACCCGGTGAGCCCCGGCTCCACTTCATTGCGCGACCCCGTCTGCACTACGATGTAGGCCGCCACGATGTTGGCATAGTCCGTCGGGACCGTGATCAGCCGCAAACCGTTCGGCAGGTCTTCCTGCGAATACTCGTAGGGGAATACCTTCTGCGGCTGCGCCCCGCAGGCCAGAGCCGCGCATCCCAGAAGCAGGCATAATTTCGGAATCATCACTACTATTCTATGATTCCCGTCCACGTTCCGCGCGCCTGCTCCAGCCGGATGGCGATCCCCAGCAGCAGTTCATCCTCAAAGGGCCGGCCCATCAATTGCACCCCGATGGGCACTCCCGCGCTGGAAATGGCCATCGGAATGACCACCGCGGGCAGACCGAGCACGTTGGCGATCACCGCCGGCATCCCCGCCTGGAACAGCCCGATCTCCTTGCCTTCCACCTGCCACCGGCTCTCGCCGTGGCGGAATGCCGCGATTCCGAACGCCGGCATCAGGATGGCCGGCACATCTTCCATCTGCCGCAGCAGCGCCGCGCGCATCGCCGCCCGCGCCGCGAGGTTGAGCAGCGCCGTTTCCGCGGTGAGTTCTTTTCCCGCGTCCAGCCACTGGTTGAAGAAAAAGTTCCAGAGGTTCGGCGCGCGCTCCAAACCGCGCGGCGCGAACTCGTCCACCGGGAAACCGAGATCGCCCGCGAGGCCTGCCGCCATGCGCACCGCCGCGCGGATCTCCGGGTCTACCGGCACCCCATAGAACTGCTCCCACACGCCGATCCGAACCGCGCCTGAGACTGGCTCGCGCAGCGGCGCCGGCACCGAGAACGCGTCCTGACCGTCGTACCCCGAGAGCACCGAGAACAGCAGCCGCAGGTCCGCCGCCGTGCGCGCCATCGGCCCCGCCACCGTAACCAGTCCCGCCGGGTAGCCGAGCGACGGCGCGTGGCCGGTGCCCGGAATCCGCCCCGGCGTCGGCTTCAGCCCGGCGATGCCGCAGAAATGCGCGGGCATGCGAATGGATCCGCCGCCGTCGCTCGCCACTCCGCCCGCCGAGCACATGGCCGCGATGGCCGCCGCTTCGCCGCCGCTCGATCCGCCGGGCGTGCGCTCCACATCCCACGGGTTGTTGGTGCGCCCGGTAATGGCGTTATCCGTGTCGTACCGCTTGAGCATTTCCGGCGTGTTGGTGCGCCCTAGCACGATCGCCCCCGCCGCGCGCAATCGCGCCACCACGGTAGCGTCCCGCGGCGCCGGCGTGAGGGGCCGCTCCAGCGACCCTACCCGCGTCGCCAGTCCCGCCATGTCGAAGCTATCCTTCACCGTGACCGGGACGCCGTGCAGCAACCCGCGCGCGCCGCCGCGTTCCAGCGCGCGAGCCGTGTCCCGCGCCGCCTCCGCCAACACCGTGACGAAGGCATTGATCGACGGATTGCGTTTCTCGATCTGCCGCAGGTGCGCATCCACCAGTTCCAGCGGAGAGAGCACCCCATCCCGCACCATCGAGACCATCAGACAAAGAGACGACCGGTAAGGCACGAGAGAATTGTGCCACAAGTGGGACGGCGAATCGCATCGCGCCCCTCACCGCGCGGAAAGGTAATATGATTCCCTCATGCTGGTAAAGCTGCTGAGAGTTTTCGCCGCCATGACTCTGTCGGGGTGCGCCGCGCTGGCCCAGGCCGACAAGCCGCCGGCCGCGGTGGTGGCCGGCATCCCGGTCAACTACGATGAGGCGCGGGTGGGCACTTACACCTTGCCGGACCCGCTGGTGCTCGCCGATGGTAAGCCGGTCCGCGACGCCAAGACGTGGAACGAAAAGCGCCGCGGCGAGATCGTGCGCCTGTTCGAAGAGAATCAGTACGGCCGCAGCCCGGGCCGTCCCGCGGCCATGAGCTTCGACGTATTCGATAAGGGTACTCCCGCGCTCGACGGCAAAGCCATCCGCCGCCAGGTGACCATCTTCTTCTCGGCGGACAAGGCGGGACCGAAGATGGACCTCTTGGTCTACGTGCCGGCGAACGCCGCCGGGCCCGTCCCGGTTCTGCTGAATATCGGCTTCTCGGCCAATTCCAGCACGGTCGACGACCCCGGCGTCAAAGCGGGCGAGGTTTGGGGCAGGGACAAGAAAAAGGTCCCCGCCGGCCAGGGAATGAATTTCGGCAGGGTGGATGTGGCACGCCTGCTGGACGCCGGCTTCGGATTCGCCACGGTATACTACGGCGACATCGACCCCGACTTCCTGGGCGGCGTGCCGCTTGGGGTCCGCGCGCTCTATCTGAAACCCGGCCAGACCGGGCCCGCGCCGGACGAGTGGGGCGCCATCGCCGCGTGGGCGTGGGGATTGAGCCGCGCCATCGACTATCTGGAAACGGACAAGGGCGTGGACGCCACGCGCGTGGCCATCATGGGCGTATCGCGCTTGGGCAAGACCGTGATGTGGGCCGGCGCGCACGATCCGCGCATCGCCCTGGTGATCGCCAGTTGTTCCGGCGAGGGCGGCGCGGCGCTGAGCCGCCGCAACTACGGCGAGACCATCGCGCACCTGACAGAAGCATCGCGCTTTCCCTATCAGTTCGCCGGCAACTATGCCAAATTCGCCAATCAGGTGGACAAGTTGCCGGTGGATGCGCACATGCTGGTCGCGCTGATTGCGCCCCGGCCGGTCCTGCTCCAGACGGGCGACAAGGACTTCTGGTCGGACCCAAAAGGAGAATTTCTGGCGGCGGTGGCGGCCGGCCCGGTGTATCGCCTGCTCGGTAAGCAGGGCCTCGATACGGATCGGATGCCGCCCGCGGGAGTGCCGATCCTACACACCATCGGCTACTTCATGCACGCTGGCGGGCATGGCACCATCCCGTCGGATTGGGACCAGTTCCTGGCTTTTATGCAGATGCACCTGCAGGGCAAGCGTTAAGCTGGATTGTATTCCGAGGAAACCACTCCCTAACGGTCGTGGCTCGGATCCATCAATCAGAGCCGCGACCGTGAGGGAGCGGTAGCACATCTTCTTTACTGCACGGGCAGCATCAGCGTATTGCTGTCCACGCCGTTCACTGTAACGCGCAGCGTCACCGTCCCCGTTACCGAGCCATCCAGCCGGAACTGTACGGCGTCAACCCCGCAGCGTCCCACCGCCGCAAACGCGTTCTCCGCAGTGATCGACAGGGTGCCCACTTGCAGCGTTACCGCATCCAGTATGTTGTACGACGGCGTTTGTGGAATCGGGAAGCCCTCCGGACGCGGCCGTTCGGCCGGCCCGAACCCGGTGCCGTACACCGTCAGCAGTTCGCCCGTCCGCGCCGGCGCATCCGACGTCACCGGCGAACCGTCCTCGTGCACCGCCATCGCCATCGCCATCGCCTGACCGTTCACCGGCACCGGGAACAGCCCCGGCGCGTTGCGCACCAGGGTGAAGGCGGCACGCACGTCCGGCGCTCCCGCCGGACTGACGGCCAGCACTTGAGGCCCGGTAGCCAGGTCGTCCGGCATTTGCGCGTTGATCTGCCCTGGCGAAACGAAGAATAGCGGCAGAATGCGGCCGCTCACACTGACCGTCAGCCCGCCCAGCGTCTGTGGCAGCACGCCGCCGTCCGGCGCCACCAGCGTATCCGCGGTCAGGTTCACTCCGAAGATCGACACGATACTGCCCGGCGCCACGCCCGCTTGCGGTGTCGTTCCCGCGGCATTGCTCACGCCCGTCGGCGCAAGATACGGCACCGGGTCCAGCAGCGCCTTCACTGCCCGCGGCGCGCTCATTGTCACCACACCCGATGGAATCGTGCCGCTCAAATCGCCGTCCCATCGCCGGAATTTGTACCCCGGCTGCGCCGTCAGGCTCAACGCCACATTCGAGTTCGCCAGATAGAAGCCGTCCACCGATGCGGGCAGAATGGTATACACCGCTCCGTTCGCCGGATCGCTGGACGCGCTCAGCCGGTTCATTAGATGATAATTCGCGTTTACCGTGACCGCGCTATCGGCAAGAGTCACCACCAGGTCGCCCGGCGTTCCCGGCCAGCCGTCGAAATCCGCGCGTGTTCCATCGCCCTGTGGAACCGAGGCCGGCGCGCTCACCGTCACCTGCGTCCCCGGAGCGCGCTGCGCCACGCACGGCGTCGTGCAGGCCACTCCGTCCACCTTTACGGCCAACCCGGCCAGCGAACTGTTGACCGTGAGCTTCGTGAACGGCGTGTACGTCGCCGTCAGCCGCAGACCATTCGTCAAAGCGTCCGCCGGCACGACGATGTCCTGCGTTGCCGTCCCGCCGTTCGACCACGAGCTGAACTGCCACAACCGCCCCTGCGCGTCGGTTTGCTGCGGCGCCGCTTCCAGGTGGTGTGTCTCGCCGGCTCCCCAGGCGAAGTAATAAGGATTGAGTACGCTGACCTGCCCGTCCACTTTGATCTTCAGCCCCCCGGGCACTGTCAGGATGGTGACGGCCGCCGCGGGTACGTATTTAGCCGTCAAGGTGGACGGCGTGCTCGAAGCCGTCACCGTGTATGCGTGGTTTAAGCCGCCGCCATCGCTCCAGGATTGGAATAGCCACGTCGCGCCGGTTTGATCTTTCTGCGGCGAGTTGGCGCCTACCGTATGCACCGTGGCGTCGGCCCACTCCAACGTGGCCGGCGTAGGCACCAGCGCCCGGTCGGCAAGCAGCGAGAGTCCCGGCGGATCGGTTGCCAGGTTCACCGTGCGCGCCTGGCGGAACTCCGGATACACAACCATCGGGCCCTTCATCGTCACCGTGTTCTGGAAGCCAACGATCGCCTGGCCTGCGACTTGAGGCCACCCCATGAAGACATATCCCGGATTCGGAAATGCCTGCAAGATCACCTGGGAGTTCGCCGGCACGTAAATATCGCTCGAGGAATTGACTGGCGTCCCGTTGACATAAATCGTGCCCGCGCTTTGGCAGTTCGTGGGGTCCGGACAATTGAAGTACACAATTCCCAGTCCGTAAGCTACGTCGAAAACCGCCGTATACGCGGCGATTGCCGGACTCGCCGTCACCGTCACCGGATTGAACTGAAACGTGCCGCCCGCGAATTCCCAGTCGCGGAATATGTACTGCGTGCGGATGTTTTGGCTCGTCTGTACCGTGTTGGGCACCCACAGCGTGTGCTTGCTCGATGTCGGCCACACCGCGCTCGAGGCTTGCGTGTAGTTTTGCCCGTCCACCTGGTATTGGGCGCCGTCGGGCACGGTTGTAATCCGGGTGACCGTGCCTAGGTCCTGGGCGCGAAATACCGGCGCCAACGCCATGCTCAGCGCAAAAATAACGAATATCGCGACGCGATTCCAATCGAATTTCTTCATTGCAGTAATGGGCCCTTCCGTGGGCGAACCGGCACACTGCCTTTGGTCAAGCGGCGGCTGGACTCGATCCACGCGGGAAGTATACGTGTAAGCCTACGGAAATACACGGCTAACTTTGGTAATGCGGCAGTTACTAGCCATTTCGATCATTGCTTCCCCGGCGCGCCGGGAATGTAATCGTAACGTCTGAAGACCTAAATTTATGCGCTGGAACAATTGTCTGCTCATGATCGCGTTCGCTGCTCTAGGGAGCTTGTCGCCCTGCGTGGCAGCTAACTTCGGGACCGTCGTTCCGATCGGCGGCCACGCATCTGATATCGCACTCGATGAATCGCGAGGTATGCTCTACATCGCCAACTTCACCGCGAATCGCATCGAAGTCATGTCCACCGCGGACTACTCCATCCACTCTTCGATGAATGTGGCGCCTCAACCGGGAGCCCTTTCCCTGTCTCCGGACTCCAAGTTTCTTCTGGTGGCGCACTTCGGCACCCTCACGCCCGCCGACCCGAGTAAGAACGCGCTCACCCTGATCAATCTCACCGACAATACCCGGCAGACTTTCTCTACCGGCGATACTCCGCTCGGCCTTGCTTTTATGGCCGACGGCCGCGCCTTCATTGTTACCTCCGGCGGGATACTGCTCTTCGACCCCATCTCCGGGGCATTGCAAACCCTGGCCACCTTCGCCAGTCTGGCGACAACCCTGCCCGTCAATCTCGCTACCTTCCCCACGCAGGTGATTCTGGCCACCGTCTCCGTAAATGCCGACCGCACCGTGGTCTACGCCATCGCCGATAGCGGCACCGCGCAGGCCTTCATCAGCTTCAACCTGCGCACTGGCAGCCTTTTCGCCATCGACGTCGTGGCCTCTCCCAAGCCGCTTCCCCGCGTCAGTGTGGCCGCCGACGGCTCCTGGGCGATGATCGGCCAGTACCGCCTCGACAGCGCCGCCCACAACCTCGCGCAGTATCCCAATTCCATCAGCGCCACCAATACCGGTGGCAACGTGATCGATTCCCATGCCGGCGTCGTCTGGGCACAGATTCTCACCGCCTCTTCCACGACCAACATCGTGCCGAACCTGTCCATCCTCGATTCCGAGAACCTGCTGATCAAGGAGAGCTTCTCGACTCCCGAGAACATCACCGGCCGCATGGCGCTCAGCGCCGCCTCCGACATGCTCTATGCCGTCTCCGACAGCGGCGTCATGGTCTTCCCCGTGGGCAGGCTGAACCAGCAACACCGTCTGGCTGCCTCCGTGCGCGACGCGGTGGCGCGCGGCACCTTCTGCGATCGCACCATGATTACGCAGAACGTCACCATCACCGATCCGGGCGGCGGCAATACAGATTTTCAACTGTCCAGCAACACCCAGGGCGTCACCATTTCGCCTTCTTCCGGAATCACCCCGGCCACGGTACAGGTGCGCGTCGATCCCACGGTCTTCCAGAACCAGAACGGTACCCTTGCGGTGGCCATCACCATGAGTTCCGCCACGGCCATCGACCTGCCGCCGGCCACGCCGCAGATTCGCCTGCTCATCAACAACCGCAATCCCGACCAGCGCGGCACTTTTGTCAATGTTCCCGGCTACCTGACCGACCTCCTGGCAGACCCGGTGCGCAACCGATTCTACATCGTGGCCCAGGATACCGACCAGGTGCTGGTCTTCGACAGCACCAACTATTCGCAAATCGCCGCCCTCAAGACGTCGGCCACGCCCACCCAGATCGCCTTCACCTTCGACCGCAAGTACCTGGTCATCGGTCACGACAACGCGCAGCAGGCGTGGGTATACGACCTGGACAGCTTGCAACGCCAGACTCCCATCCAGTTTCCGGGCGGCCATTATCCGCGGTCTCTCGCGGAGAGCGGCAATAGCATGCTCGGGCTGGTGCGTAATGCCGCCGACGGCGGTCCGGGCAAGATCGACCGGATCGATTTCGCCGCGCGCCGCGCCATCGAACTGCCCAGTCTCGGCATCTACACCAACTCCGTGAACCCGGGCGGCGTGCTCGCCCCCGCACCCAACGGCGGCGTCATCTTCAACGCCTCTCCCGACGGCAACGTCATGCTCTACGATGCCAACGCCGACACGTTTACCGTGTCGCGCAAGGATTTACCCGCTCTCTCCGGCCCCTACGGCGCGTCAAGCTATGACTCCTACGTGGTCGGCAGCACGCTGCTGAACGCGTCGCTGGTGCCCGCCGGCACCCTGGAATCCGCTTCCGGCGCCCCTTCCGGTTTCGCCTTCGTCGATTCGGGCGGTTTTCGAACCACCGTGTCGTCCCTGTCGGCCCCGGGCATCATCGAACGATACGATGCCTCGGCGAGTACCTCCATCGGTAGTCCTACGCGTCTCGTCGAAGCGCCGCTACTCCCCGTCTCCCTCGCCGGAAGCACCTCAAGCTCCAGTTCCAGCACCAGCGCCAGCACCACCAGCGCCAGCTTCCCCATCGGCTCCCAGTCGGGTACCGGCGTCGGGATGAGTTTCATTCGCTCCCTGGCCCCGCTCTACGACCGCAGCGGGGTGATTTCCCTCTCCGTCTCCGGCTTCACCGTGCTGCCCTGGACCTACGACGCCGCCGTCGCGCCGCCCAAGATTACCGCCGTGGTCAACGCCGCCGATGGCACACTCCCCGTCGCCCCGGGCGGATTGATCAGCATCTACGGCCAGCAGATGTCTCCGGTCAATCTCGCCACCAGCCAGATTCCGCTGCCCACCGCGCTGGGTGACAGTTGCCTCACCGTCAACGGCGTGGCCGTCCCCATGCTCTTTGTGAGCCCCCAGCAAATCAACGGACAGTTGCCCGTCAACGTAGATGGCAATGCGCAGATGACGTTGCGAACTCCGGGCGGCATCAGCGACAATTTCAATTTCGGGATCCTGCCCGCCGCGCCCAGCATCTTCCGCAGCGGCACCGCCGGACCGGAAACCGGCCTGGCCACCATCACCCGCGCCGATAACGGCGAGTTGGTCACCCCCACGAATCCCGTGCACCCCGGCGATTCCATCGTCATCTGGGCCACCGGTCTGGGACGCACTACGCCCCCCATCGATTCCGGTATGCCCGCGCCCTCCGACCCGCTGCCTTACGCCGTCATTCAGCCCACCGTCCTGATCGGCGGCGTGGCTCTCGACATCCAGTATGCCGGTCTCGTTCCCGGCTCCGTCGGGCTCTATCAGATTAATGCCAAGGTGCCGCAATCGGTGCCCCTCGGTTTGTCCATGCCGCTGCTCGTCACCCAGGGCGGCAGTTCCACTTCGCTCAATGTCCGGGTTGTGAAGTAGCCCATAGGAGACGACTGCATATGAAAACACTACTACGATCGATTCTGCTCCTCACCGCTGCCGGCGCGGCAGGTTTCGCGCAGCAGTGGGAATTCGGCGGCGCCGGCGGCGGCAGCTTTCTCAACAGCGTGCCGGTAACCAGCGGAATCGGCTCCGCCACCGCGGGCTTTCAAACCGGGGGCGCCTTCGGCGGATACGTCGGCTACAACCAGTCCAAGCACATCGGCGGCGAACTCCGCTACGCCTACCTGCAAAGCGACCTGAGCCTGCAAAGCGGCGGCAACCAGGCCACCTTCGCCGGCTCAGCCCATGTATTCCACTACGATGTGATCCTAAAAACCACCCGGAATAACGGCAAGGTGCAATTCTTTGCCGCCCTCGGCGGCGGCCTGAAAGTCTTCCGCGGCACCGGTGCGGAGGCCGCCTATCAACCGCTCAACCAGTTCGGCTACCTGACCAAGACCCAGGCCGTGAAGCCCATGGCCAGCGTCGGCGGCGGCGTCAAGTTCGCCATCAGCAAGAAGGTCTTCATTCGCACCGAAATCCGCGACTACATCACCTCCTTCCCCACGCAGATCATTACACCGGCGCCCGGCGTGAAGTATGGGTCCATCCTCAACGATTTGGTCCCCATGGTCGGCATCGGCATCGAGATGTAACGGCGAGACTCCTTTCCTTGTCCTTCCCACTCCGGCCGCGGCGCTGCATGGCGTCCCGGCCGGTTTTTTTTAGTGCGCGCCGCGCTACCCCCGGCCTGAGCCCGCGGTGTCCCAATCCCGGCTTGCGTCAGGGGCGCGGATGGCCCTTCCGGGCCGCCGGAGCAGGCCGTCTCGAAAAAAAAGGAGGAAAAAACCTACAAAAGGTGAAAAAACCGCTGAAATCGGAAATGCCGGGTTGTACAATCGGTGTCACCTGGGGAGTTGGAAATGGCAACCCTCGGGAGAGTCGAACTCCAAGCTAAGGGGTAAACATGCGAAGGTTAGTCCTTGTCATCGGGTTTCTGTACCTGTCGCTCGGCGTGGTACTGGCCCAAACCGGGGGCACCATCACCGGTGAAGTGAAAGACCAAAGTGGTGCTCTTGTTCCAAACGTCAATGTGACGGTCACCAATTCGGGGACCAATGTTGCACGCGACACTCAAACCAATGCCGCGGGGATTTACAGCTTCCCCGATCTGGTTCCTGGAAGGTACCAGGTGAAGGCCGCGGCGGGGGGCTTCCAAACCTCGATCATGAACGATATCGAACTCCAGGTGCAGCAGACGGCCCGCGTCGATTTCTCCCTGACCCTGGGAGCATCCACGCAGACGGTTGAAGTCGCCGCCAACGCGGCGTTGCTGGCCACCGAAAACGCGACGGTCGGCACCGTGATCGAGGAACAGCGAATCATGGATTTGCCGTTGAACGGCCGCAGCTTCTTCAGCCTGGTCGCATTGAGCCCCAACGTGACATACGGGTTTACTGCCGCCGCGCAGGCGAGCGGCCGCTTGGGCGGCTCGCGCGGCAGTCTCACCATCGCCTTGTCGGGGGGACGCGCAACGTGGGAGAACTACACCCTGGACGGCGTCACCAACACCGACATCGATTTCAACACCTATATCTTGCAGCCCTCTGTGGACGCCCTGCAGGAGTTCAAGGTACAAACGGGGATTTATTCGGCTGAGTTCGGCCGGGAAGCCGGGCAGGTCAACGTCTCCACCAAATCCGGCACCAATGAATACCACGGAACCTTGTCCGAATTCCTGCGCAACGACAAGCTCGACGCGCGGCCGTACGACTTCTCCTCCGCCGGCCGCAGTGCCACCAACCCTTCCCCGGGGAAACAGCCCTATCGCCAGAACCAGTACGGGTATACCCTGACCGGACCGATTCAGATTCCGAAAATCTTTAACGGAAAGAACCGGCTGTTCTTCATGTCCAATTTTGAGGGATACAATTCCCGCCTGACCACTTCCTCCATAGGCACTACGTTGACGGGGCCGATGCGCACCGGAGACTTTTCCTCCATCCTCTCCGCGGGCTACGCTCTGGCGGACCCGAACTCCCGCTCCGGGACGTACCCCAACATTACCCAGTCAATGTTCCCCAACAATCAGATTCCCGCCAGCCGTCTCAGCTCGGGCTCGGCGCTTCTTCTCAAGTGGGATCCATTGCCGAACCTGCCCACGGCAGCCGGCCTGCCGAACCGGAACTACCAGTTCAATCTGGTGACTCCGGTTGACAAGAACACCATCACCGAACGCATCGATTTCAACGAAAGCTCGAAGTCGCAGTGGTTCGGCCGCTACAGTTGGAACGACGAATCCCAGTTCGCCGTAAACCCCACGTTGGGGCTCAACGACGGGAATGTTCTGTATACCCGGTCCAGCCAGTGGGTGCTGTCCAACGTCCGGACCCTTTCCCCGACCAAAGTGAATGAGGCGCGATTCGGCTACAACTCGCTTTTCAACAACATCACCCAGCAACTGGCGGGCATCGAGGACGTCAGTGGAGAACTGGGAATGCCGGTGAAGGTCACGGATCCGAATTCCTGGGGTCTCCCCAACATCAATTTCCTTTCCAACAACGTGACCACCTGGGGTAACCCGACCAGCAGCCCGTTCCAGATCAACGACAAGTATTACCAGTTCGTGGACAACTTCTCGTGGGTGATCGGAAAGCACTCGCTGCGCTTCGGCGGAGAGTACCGGATCAACGAATTTCCGCAGTTGGGGAATGAATTCCCTCGCGGCCAGTTCTACTTCGACAGCCGGTACACGAACACCATCACGCCGACCAGCGCCACGTCCGCCACGCAGGGTGGCGGCTACTCGGGCGCGGACTTCATGCTGGGCGATCCGTACGAAGCCATCGTCGCCGTGGCCCTGGCGAACGCCGATTTCAGCAACCACGAATGGGCGGCGTATGTTGACGACACCTGGCGCGTGAGCCCGCGGCTGACCGTCAACCTGGGTTTACGGTGGGAGGTCGCGCAGCCCTTGCTCGATAAGAACGGTCTCGAACCGAATATCCAACTCAACGAGCCGCTTCCCAATGTGGCGAACGTGCAGGATCAGAGCAAGCATCCGGTTTACGTCCGCACGGGCACTGGCGGCTTCTACGACGGCATCCAATTCCGCTACCAGCCCTATTGGTCCGCCAACGGAGGAATCGCCGGGTCGCCGCCCCTGCAAACCGTGAGGGACGGGAGGTTGGGCGACCGGTTGATCAATACCAATTACCACGACTTCGCGCCACGCCTCGGAATCGCCTACAGCCCGTCGGATAAGTGGTCGGTCCGCGCCGGCGCCGGCATATTCTACTCGCAGGAAAGCAAGAACTCCATCTTCGATCTGGCTCGCGGAATGGGCGGCCGGGCCACCACTCTGGCGCCGACAACTTATTCGAAGCCGACGTTCACCTACAACAACTTCCTCGACACCTCCCAGCTTCCGGTGAACGTGCCGGTGAGCCTGACCTGGGGCGCGAGCCAACACCTGCCCGACACTTCCAGCATCCAATACATTCTGAACGTGCAGCGCTCGCTCGGCAAATCGACCACCGTGGAGGTGGGTTACGGCGGATCCCAAAGCCGGCACCTGGACTATCTGGCGAATGAGAACCAGGGGATTCTCAGCGCAAGTCTGCCGGCGGTTCAACGCATTCCCTATCCGGAATGGGGGGCATCGGGAATTCAGTATCTGTTTGCCGACGCCACGGGTAGTTACAACGCCCTGAGCGGCAAATTCACTCAGCGTTTCGGCTCGCACATGAACACGTTGCTTTCCTACACGTGGTCCAAGTCCATCGACAACACCAGCGCCATCCGCGGCACGGGGAACGACTTCTCACCGCAGAATGCGCTCTGCCCCAACACCTGCGAAAAGGGCGTCTCGGACTTCAACGTGCCGCATCGTTTCGTGGCTTCCATCCTCTACACCCTGCCATTCGGTAAAGGCCAGAAATTCCTCAACCATGGAGGGGTCGTAAACCAGGTGGTGGGCAACTGGCAGTTGAGCACCATCACCACCCTGCAAAGCGGCGGCGTGGTCAACACGTCCGCATGGGATTCCGGGGGGACCAACTTCATTACCAACGCCACCCGGCTCAACTGCATTCCGGGCGTGAACCCGGTCCTGCCCAACAATAACCAGAACGCCTGGTGGAATCCGGCGGCATTCTCCAACCCGGTAGCCGGCACGTTTGGCAACTGCGGGCGCAACACCCTGCGGGGACCGTGGCGCGGCACCGAGGATGCTTCGGTCATCAAGCTGTTTCCGATCACCGAACATAAGACCCTCGAGTTCCGCATGGAGATGTTCAACGCACCCAACCATGTGAACTTGGCTTCTCCCACCAGCATCAGTTGGGGGGGCGGTTCGGGTGCGGCGCCGATCTCGACGTTCGGTCAAACTCTATCGACCTCGAATTCCATGCGCCAGATCCAGTTGGCGCTCAAGTTGAATTTCTGATCGGGAGACGCTGTCAAGGGTCTCCCGCCTGTCCTCCCAAATTCCGGCCGCGGCGCTGCAAGGCGCCCCGACCGGTTCTTTTTGGTGTAAGCCCCCGACCAGTGACGCAAACATTTTTAATTTTTCCGCTGATTCCAAAGCCGCTTCGAGCTTGGCCGCCTCAGCCGCCACCCGCTCGACAGCTAACATTCGGGTGTGGAAAGACTGACTCACGCCGACCGCGCCTGCGCCGTTGCCGCCGCCGCCGCCCACGACCTCAATGACGAGTTGACCATTATTCTCAACACCACGTCCTTCTCCCTGGAAACCCTGGAACCCGGGCATCCCGCACGCCCGCTCCTGCTCGACCTGCAACGCGCCGCGCAGCGGTGCGTCTGGAAGGCCTCCGGCCTTTTGAACTACAGCGCGCGCCGCGGATCACCGCCGGTCAACGCTCCGATGGAGCGCCTCATTCTGGAATCCACGGAACCCGCGCTAAGGTAGGGGTAGTGCGTATTCTCGGCATCGAATCCTCCTGCGATGAAACCGCCGCCGCCGTGGTGGCGAGCGGCGATGCCGTGCTTTCCAGCGTCGTGGCATCGCAGATCGCGATGCACGCCCGCTACGGCGGCGTGGTTCCCGAACTGGCCTCGCGCGAGCACCTGCGCGCCATCGTTCCGGTGGTTCGCGAAGCCCTGCTCCGCTCCACCACCCGCCTGGAGGACCTTTCGGCCATCGCCGTCACCGTGGGCCCCGGTCTGGTGGGCGCACTGCTGGTCGGCCTGACCTATGCCAAGAGCCTGAGCTTCGCCACCGGCGTGCCCCTCATCGGAGTCAACCATATTGAGGGACACATCCACGCCGTCATCCTGGAATCGCGGCGCGACGGCGCGCCGGTGCAGTTCCCAGCCCTCGCCCTGGTGGCCTCCGGCGGCCACACCCATCTGTTCGAGGTGCGCGACGGCGGCGGCTACCGCCTCCTCGGCAAGACGCGCGACGATGCGGCCGGCGAAGCCTTCGACAAGGTCGGCAAACTTCTCGGCTTTGGCTATCCCGGCGGCCCCGTGATCGACCGCCTTGCCCCTCACGGCAACCCCCACGCCGTCCATTTCACCTTCGCCAAAATGAAGGGCAACGCCCTGGATTTCAGCTTCAGCGGCCATAAAACCGCCGTCCTGCGCTGGGTGGAGGCGCGCCACATGGAGGACGAAATCGCCGCCCGGAAAACCCTGCTGCGCCACCACCCGAACCCATCCGTCGAGCAGTGGCTCACCGTCACCCCGCCGGCAACCTTGGACCTTTTGGCTTCGTTTCAGCACGCCGTGATCCACGAACTGCTCACCCGCGCCGCCTCCGCCGCGCAATCCATCGGCGCGCGCGGTCTCATCGTTTCCGGTGGAGTCGCCTGCAATTCCGCGCTGCGCGCCGCCGCGCGCGCCGGCAACCTGCCCTGCCCGGTCCACTTCCCATCCGCCGGTCTCTCCACCGATAACGCCGCCATGATCGCCGCCGCCGCTTTCCCCAAACTGGAGCGCGGCGAGTTCTCCTCGCTCGATATCGGCGCTCAGGCCAATCTGCCCCTGGCCTAAGGTTCTCTCCGAGGCTGCCGATATATTCAGGCAGAGGACCTCAATGAGCGGACGACGCGTGACCCTGTGTTTCAAACTGATGGGCAGCTTCGCTGCCTTACTGGCGATGCTGGCCGTGCTCAGCCTGTGCGCCCTGCTGGGCATTCGCAGTCTCGCCGGTTCACTCGACACCGCGGTCAATTCCACTGCCAGGAAGATGGCGATGGCGGCGGCTATCGATTCCGGCGTACATGAGATGAGGGTGCACGCGGCCCTGGCCGAGATCTCCCTGCTCAGTAACATGATCCGCGGTGTGCCCGGCGGTTCCGGAGAGGATGCGGGCTGTTCCGCCTGCCACACGCCGGACCGTGTGGATGCCAACCGCGCCACCTTTGTTGCCATCGGGCGAAGACTGGCCCAGCAAGCCACCACGATGCACACGCTGGTCCACTCCACTGTCGAACAGAACTCCCTGGACACCGTGCAGGCCGGAATCGCGAATTGGGAACGGCTCTACGGCAAATACCTGGACATGGCCGCGCATAAAAATTTCTCCCAGGCGCACGACATCATGGTGGACCAAATCTACCCCATCCTTCCCAAGATCGATGAGGCGGCGGAGGCGCTCAATGCCGAACAACTGAGACTGCTTGCGGAATCCCGCGCGGCCGCCGACCGCCAGGTCTCGCTCGGCTTCTGGGAAGTCAGCCTGGCCGTTGCATTCGGCCTCATGGCCGGCATCGCCGGGCTGTGGGTGGTTCGCCAGGTGGCCGGATCGCTGCGCCGCAGCACCAGTCAACTCCTGGAGATGAGCCAGCAGGTAGCCTCCGCGGCCGGGCAGATTGCCCAATCCAACCAGTCGCTCGCCCAAGGCGTCAGCCAACAGGCCGCGTCGCTCGAAGAGACATCGGCCGCCATCGCGCAGATCAGTTCGATGACGCAGAAGAGCGCAACCGGCACCCGGGACGTGGCTCAACTCATCCATGCGGAGACGGCTCTTGTCGGCGAGGCCAACTGTAAGCTCGACGATATGCTGGCTTCCATGCGCCAGATCGTGGTTTCCGGCGGCAAAATCTCGAACATCGTCAAAACCATTGATGGACTCGCCTTCCAGACCAATCTGCTGGCCCTCAACGCCAGCGTGGAAGCCGCACGCGCCGGCGAAGCCGGCCTCGGATTTGCCGTGGTCGCGCAGGAAGTTCGCGCCCTCGCGCAGCGCAGTGCCGACGCCGCCCGCGATACCGCCGAACTGGTCTCCGCCTCCGTCGACGCAGGAAATACCGGCCGCACCCAACTCGACGCCGTGGCAGCCGTCATCCGCTCCATCACCGAACGCACGCTCAAAATCAAGCAACTCATCGATCAGGTCAATCAAACCGGCCAGGAACAGGCACAAGGTCTGGCACAGATCTCCGGGGCCATGGCGCAAATGGACCAGGTCACCACCATGACGGCGGCCAACGCCGAACAGCGCGCCGCCGCATCCGGGCAGTTGAGCGCGCAATCCCAGGCCATGCGCGACGTCGTCACCAGCTTGCAGACCATGGTGTAGGACAGACCATCGCCTTTCGTGGTCTGTCGTGCCTCAGACTCCTTGACAGACGACACAAGGCGATCGTCTGTCCTACCCCCTACAGCGCCGCCAGCAGTTTCCCCACCAGGGCCGTGCGGTCCGCCATGCGGTCCACCAGCAGGCTCTCGTTGGACGCGTGCGCCCCCTCGCCCACGGCGCCCAGGCCATCCAGCGTGGGAATCCCGAGCGCCGCCGTAAAATTCCCGTCCGAGCCGCCACCGGTGAGCGATTCCTCCAGTTCCACGCCAATCTCCCGTCCCAACTCCCGCGCCTTCCGGAAAAGCGCCACAATCCCGGGCGACCGCTCCATCGGCGGACGATTCAATCCGCCGGTCACCTCGATGGTGCAACGCCGGTCAAAGGGCTTCAGCGCCCGGAACTTCTTCTCCAGCGCCGGCGCATCCCGCAGGCGCAGCACGCGGATGTCCACCTCCACCCAAGCTTCCGCGGCGATCACATTGCTGCGCGTTCCGCCCGAGATCACACCCGGATTCACCGTAATGCCGCGCTGCAATTGAGTAAAGCCCGCAATCTGGCCGATCTGCCGCGCCAGTTCCTGCACGGCGCTCGCCCCCGCCTCAAAATCGACGCCGGCGTGCGACGCGCGGCCCTTCACCACCACGCGGAAATCGCCCACTCCTTTGCGCGCCGTTTTCAACTTACCGGTGAGCCCGGTGCCCGGCTCCAGCACCAGCACCGCCTTGCTGCGCGCCGCGT
>PLDO01000151.1 GCA_003136215.1 Bryobacterales bacterium | reverse complement strand
AAGGCAGAGCCTTATCCCACTGAAGCGAAACTTCGCTGCCTGGACGGGGTTTAAGCTAGACTAGGTTTGAATCCGCCGCGTCACGAAGGAAAGAATTGTCTATGATCCACAGGTGTCCGGTTGGTGTGATGGCGATTGGCCTTTGGCTGTCGGCGGGGCAAGCGGTGCACGCGCAACAGGCGGTGAGCGCGACCTTCGGCGATGTGATCCAGTTGCAGGGGGGTACGCCCTCCGACATCGTGCTGGACGAAGCGCGGCATCAACTCTATCTGGTCAGCAACACCACCAGCCAGGTGCTGGTATTCGACTACACGGCGAATCAGGTGGTGGCCAGTATTCCGACTGGCAGAACACCGCTGGCGGGCGCCATGTCGATGGACGGCAAATTCCTGTACGTGACGGCCAGCGGACCGCCTTCGGCGCTGTATGCGATCGACCTGAGCAGCAACCGGGTGGCGTACAGCCAGGCGCTGGCTTCGACGCCGCAGGGAGTGGAGACGGGCATCGACGGGCGTGTGCTGGTGGCGATGACCGGAACGGGCGTGACGGCGGGCGTTCCGCAGAAGACGTTGCAGGTGTTCGACCCCGTGGCCCAAACGCTGACGGATGTAGCCGTGCCGGCGCTGACCACGACGCTGGCGCCGCTTCCGGCCCAGGCGACGGGCCGTCCGACGACCACCTTCCCCGGCAAGCTGCTGCGCACGCCGGACGGGACCTTCATCGTCGGGGTGATCACGCCGACCAACGCCAGCACGTACATTTTCGTGTACGAAGTGGCTTCCGGGGTGATTCTGCGCAACCGGACCACCGCGGGACAGAGCACGGTGATTTCGATGGCGCCGGACGGCTCGCGCTTCATGGCCGGATTCACCATGTACGACACGGCGACGCTGGCCGTGGTGGCGCAACAGAACAACGCCAACGCACCGTTCACCTTCAGTTCGGCAGTGAACACGACGCAAAACGTGGGCGGCAGCATCTTCTCGCCCGACGGCACGACGCTGTACAGCGCGTTCAACACGGCGGCGACCACCAATCCGCCGTCGCCATCGCTCTCTTCGACGCTGCTGGTAAACGACCCGACGAACCTGGGGATCCGCCTGGGCATCAATCTGCCGGAAAGCATCGTGGCCAAGATTGCGATGACGAGCGACGGCGCCGATGCGTGGGGATTGAGCGATTCGGGGCTGATCCACCTGCCGCTGGGGAAGCTGTACGATTACCCGATCCTGATGCCGGAAACCACGCAAGTGTTCCTGGCGATGGACGACTGCAATCGCGGCGTGGCCTCCGGCACGCTGAAGATCAACAACCTGGGGAAGGGGCGGCTGACCTACACGGTGGCGGCCAGCCCGAGCGCTGCCCTGGTCTACAGCCAATCGAGCGGCCTGGCGCCTTCGTCGATTACGTTCACCATGGAACCGGGACGGAGCGGCGTGGTGCGGCAGCCCGGCACCAACATCTGGACCGGCGCCGGAACGCAGAATGGCACGCCGGTCAACCTGACGCTCTCCTCGCCGGACGCTATCAATATTCCGAACACGATCCGCGTCTTCATGAATTACCGGCTGAGCGACCAGCGAGGGGTGATCCATCCGGTGCCGACGACGCTGAACAACAACCCGGCCGGGACAGCCGGCAACACGTCGGGCAATGAGGGCTTGCAGGATATCCTGCTGGACGAAACGCGCGGGCTGTTATACATCACCAATTCCGGGCTCAACCGGATCGAGGTCTTCGACACCCAGAAGCAGCAGTTTGTGAACCCGATTGCAGCGGGGCAGATGCCGCACCAGATGGCGATGGGCGGCGACGGAAAGACGCTTTACGTGGGCAACACGGGCGGCGAATCGATCAGCATCATCGACCTCGACCTGCAACAGGCGGTGGATAGCGTGGTGTTTCCGCCGGTGCAGCGCAACAGCACGGCGGCTCCGATTTATGCGCGGTCGCTGGCGATGGGCAACTTCGGGCTGCAGTTCCTGATGTCGAACGGCACGCTGTGGAAAGTGGTGGGCAACCAGGCGTTGCCGCGGCCGGCGGATCCGAACCTGATCGTCCCGGTGTCGCTGACCGGATGCCCGAACTGCGGCATGATCGCCACACCGGACAACGACTTCATCCTGACGCTTTCGGGCAACGGGACGGGGTACGTCTACGATGCGACCAACGACGCGTACGTGACCAGCCGGCTGCTGATTCCGGCGCCGATCACGGGCTATTACGGAGTGATGGGCGCGGGACCGGGCGGCGCGTACTACCTGGTGAACGGTCTGATCGTGAATCCGTCGCTGACCACGATTGGCGGAACGGCCTCGCCGGGGGCGACGGGCGCCACCGGTGGCGTTGGTCCGGGAGGGCCGCCGGTAGTTTCGATCATCAACACGGGCAATCGCAACGTGGCGGCGCTGGCTCCGCTGGACGCCACGCGTTTCCTGCGGCTGACCACTCCGGTGCGGCAGAACATCACCACGGTAACCAAGGACGATTCGCGCACCACGCTGGAGATTGTCAACCTGAAGACGGGCTCGGACACGCTGGCCGGGGTGGTGCCGGAAAACCCGGTGGTCAATGTTTTCGGGACCACACGGTTCAATACCAATCCGCGCATGATGGCGGTGAATGCGGCGGGGACCACGGCGTACATGATCACGCTCTCCGGACTGAGCGTGGTTTCGCTGACGCCGACCGGAGCGGATACGCGGCCGGCGATCAATGCGGGCGCGGGCGGCATCGTGAACTCGGCGGACGGCTCGCCGAACTTCCAACCGGGGTCGTTTATCACGGTCTCGGGCAAGAATCTGGCGGACCAGGCGACGGCCAATACGGTTCCGCCGCCGACGGTGCTGGGCGGATCGTGCGTGACGTTCGGCGATATCGCGGTGCCGTTATTGGCCACCTCCAGCGGGCAGATTCAGGCGCAGGTGCCGGACACGCTGCCGGCGGGCACGCACGTGGTGGAAGTGCGGTCGCTCGGCACGGCGCAGGCGTCGGACCCGGTGGTGGTCACGGTGAAGGCGGGGAATTAGGGGCGGGCGCGAGGTCCATGCGGGGGAGGCATTCAAGCGTCCGCGTTGAGTTTTAAAGTTACAGGCGACCCCAGTTTGACTTTCGAACTGCGTGTCGGTATGTAGGTGAGACATTGCCTCCTCTGCTGTGTCCCGACGTTCGTGGACAGCGGCCGGAGTGCTTGCCCGCACGCATATGGGCGACAAGCGAGCGAATTGGCAAGGCGCCGCGGGGTGATTCGTGCTACTTCGAGAACACGCTACAATGTGCCGAACGTCCGACGATGGGAGAAAGAAAGTATGAAACGGTTCGTGAAGGCTGCACTACTGCTCGGCGCGCTTGGCGCGGCTTTCCTGCTCGGACAGAGTACAAGTAACTTCTATAAGTGCTGGACCCCCGAGAACGATGCTCTCGCCGCGGCGCCACGACATCACAAGGTTCTCTTCGAAAACGATGAGGTGAGAGTGTTGGAAGTGACCGTTCCGCCCGGCGTTCGCGAACCGCTCCATGCCCACCGGTATCCGAGTGTCCTGTACTACATCTCCGCTGCCCACCTGAAGGAATACTCGCCGGGCGAGCCTGTAGTGGATCGTGGCCAGAAAGACGATGGGGGAGTCATCTTTCTGCCCGTCGGTCCTCCGCATCAGATGGAGAACCTGGAGAACAGCAAACCCCTGAGAGCCATCCGGGTGGAGTTGAAGAAAGCTCGCTGAAACCTGATGGGGCCGAAGTCGTTTTTCATCTGGTCCGCGTCAATCCGCCGGGTCGCATCCATTTCCCTTGCCGCGCGTAGAAACTTTTTATATCCAAACGCCAAGGCGCGGCATCGGAGGTTGTGACCAGGCCGCGGGATGCCTGGCATGGGCGGAGACAGGATGAGGAGATTCGAATGAGATTGCGTCTGGCTGTGGGAGTACTGCTGTGCGGACTTGGCCTCGGCGACGTTGAACGCGACAAGGAAGAAAGTCCAGGTGAGAATGAGAAATGACACGTACCAGAAGGCGGCGAACTGATAGCGCAGTTTTCGCGGACGGCGAGGCCGGGGAATCAGTCAATCGGGCATGCTATCGCGTGGGGATGCCGAGGATGATTTCCGAAGACTGCGAATAGTGGCCCACGGGCAAGCCGATGAAGCGTGCACCGTCCGGATTCATCACGGCGACATGCGTCTCGGAGGCGCCGTAGGCCACCACGACGTGATTCCCGCTGACCGCCGGCTCGTAGTAGCCCAGAATCACCGGCCCGAAGCGCATCTTCTGGTTCAAAAGCACGGTCGTGAAGTCTCCCCCCGCCATGGGGGACGCCGACATGCTCCAACGGGAATCGTTGATGACCGAGATGAGACCATCGCGCGAAATGGTTCCGTAGTTTGGGTTGTTGTCGGGATCGCGCGAATCCCAGTACTGCACGTAGAGATTCAGCAGGTTCAGTTGCGTGACCACGACGCGGCCGCCAATGGCGCGCGCCCACCATTGCAGGGCGGCCGCCCAACACGACGTCGGATCGAACTGCTGGACCGGGGCGATACTGAGATAATCTGTGGCCATGTTGGAACCCTCGACTAGGGCATCATCTTATCACAGCTTTCGTGGAGAAACTCAGTAAGGGCGCTGGCCAATGTAGTTGCCGGGCGGGTCATAGTTGCAGACCCAGATTTCGATCCCCCTGCCCCGCGCCACCGCGCAACCGACCGATCGGGTGTTTCGCCAGACGATCTGCGTATAGTGTCCACAGTGCCCGTGACAGCGGTTCGACCGGTAGTCGTAATCCCCGGCTTCGGAGCCCCAATCCCCGACCACTTCATGGGGACTTGCCGGGGCACCCTCGATCTCGAAGAGGTTCTCGCCGTAGGGCGAGTTCGGACGGTGGGAGAACTGTTTCCGCGCGAGCAGCGTGTTGGCCCAATCCTGGGCACATTTCGCCAGGCTGTCCGACCAGCGGAGCGGCGGCAGCCCTACCCGCGAGCGGATGGCATTGTGCGCGGCGAGGATTTGTTTCGCGGGGAAGGGCGGCTCCGCTGCGGTGGCGGCAAGAGCAAACAGGAATAGGAGCGCGGGCACCATGGTTCATTGTCGGCGAAATGGCTCAACAACGTCCGAGCTAGCGCTCGGATGCACAAGGCGGAGCCTTATGCCACGTTGACATTTCGAAAAGGCGGGGCCATATTGTTGTTGTAGGCATCCGACAACAACGATGAAACTCGACCTTCTGCAAGGCACGCTCGATCTGCTGATTCTCCGTACACTGCAAACCGGGCCTCAGCACGGGTGGGCCGTCTCCGAACGCATCCAGCAGATTTCGCGGGATGTGCTGCGGGTCAACCAGGGGTCGCTCTATCCGGCGCTGCACCGGTTGGAGCACCAGGGGTGGATCGGGGCGGAATGGGGCGTCAGCGAACTGGGGCGTCGCGCGCGGTTCTACAAGCTGACGGCGGCGGGGCGTAAGCAACTCGGCGTGGAGACGGAATCGTGGGCGCGGCTGACGGTGGCGATCGGGCGGGTGCTGGAACAGGCATGACACAGGCATGACATGGGCTGGAACGATCTGGCGATGCGGCTGCGGGCGCTTGTCTCGCGGCGGCGCGTCGAGAGCGAACTCGACGAGGAGCTGAGCTTCCATCTGGCGATGGAGGCGGAAAAGAATCGGGCGCGCGGGTTGGGCGCCTTGGAGGCCGGCCGCGCGGCACGGCGTGAATTCGGCGGGGTGGATCACTTCCGCGAAGAGTGCCGCGATGCGCGCGGGCTGAACACCATCGAGAACCTGGCGCGCGACGTGCGGTACGGACTCCGGGTGCTGGGACGGACGCCGGTATTCACGGCGGTGGCGATGGCGTCGCTGGCCATCGGCATCGGGGCGAACACGGCGGTGTTCAGCCTGGTGGATACGGTGTTGCTGCGGAGCCTGCCGGTGCGCAATCCCGAGGAACTGGTGGTGCTGGGGTGGAGCGCCAATAATGCTCCACGGCTCTCTACAACCTATTCCAACGGGGGCGGAGGCGGGCAGTACGGCCGGTGGCGTACGAATGTGTTTTCCTGGCCCATGTACGAATCCGCGCGGCGTAGCGGCACCCTGGCGGAGACCATCGGGTACTCGCAATTGCCCAGGCTGAACGTGATGACCAACGGAGAGTCGCGGGTCACCGGAGGCATGGCGGTGACCGGCAACTATTTCTCCGGGTTGGGAGTCCGGATGGCGCTGGGACGGCCGCTGACAGCCGACGACGACAGCGAAGGCGGCGTCACGGCGGCGGTAATCAGCTACCGCCTTTGGGAGCGCGCTTTCGGGCTGGACCCGGCGGCCGTGGGCAAGACGATCTATATCAATCGCAAGCCGTACGTGGTGGTGGGGGTGACGGCGCGCGAGTTTTTCGGCGTTTCCGTCACGGGGATGTTCCTGGCGCCGGAGATCGATGTGACGCTGCCGATTCAGGTGAAGGAACGGATCGATGGAGCGCCGGACCGGGGCGACGAATGGCGCAGCGTGGATTTGTGTTGGGTGCAGATGATGGGCCGCCTGAAACCGGGCAGCGGAGCGGGCGCGGTGGCGGCGCAACTGGGGCCGCTGCTGCCGGCAAACCTGCCGGAGGCGGCGGTGCGGGAATTGCGCGGCGAGGCCCCGCGGGTGGATGTGAAGCCGGGCAGTCAAGGCCTGGAGTATGGACGTACACAGTTCAAGGACCCGCTGAAGGTTCTGGCGGCGGTGGTCGGCCTGGCGCTATTGATGGCGTGCGCCAACCTGGCGGGCCTCTTGCTGTCGCGGGCTGCGGCGCGCCGTAAGGAGATCACGATTCGCCTGGCGGTGGGCGCGGGACGGTGGCGGCTGGTTCGTCAACTGCTGATGGAGAGCGCGCTGCTGTCGGCGGGCGGCGCGGCGGCGGGACTGCTGGTGGGGCGATGGGGCTTGCAGGCTCTGCTGGCAGTGGCGAAGGCTGGACAGTTTGCGCTGCCGGTGGAAGCACACCTGGACCTGCGGGTACTGGGCTTCGCGGCAGCGGTATCGATGCTGACGACGGTGCTGTTTGGCCTGGCGCCGGCGCTGCGCGCAACGCGCGTGGACCTGGCGAACGGCTTGAAGGAGGACGTTCCGTTGCGGGCAGGGAAGGGACGCCCGGGCGGCGCGCAGATGCTGGTGGCGCTGCAAATCGCGGCGGCGCTGCTGCTCACCGTGGGCGCGACGCTGGCGGCACGGAGCCTGGCGAACCTGCGCGCCATCCCGCTGGGATTCAACGCGGCGCGCGTGGTGACGTTCGGCCTGGACGCGGGCCGCAACGGGTACGACGAGGCGCGCAGCGCGGCACTGTACACGCGGCTGTTGGACGAGATGAATCGCACGCCCGGCGTGGTGGCGGCCAGTGCGTCCACCTCGACGCCGATGAGCGGATTCAGTTCGAATACCGCGATGCTGGCGGAGGGCGGCAAGCGCGGCGCTCCGAAAGTCAACGGCATCAGCGAGCGATTCCTGGATTTGTTGCAGATTCCGCTGATTGCGGGACGCGGGCTGGAGGCGCGCGACATGAACGGGGCGCGCGTGGCGGTGGTCAACGAGAGCATGGCGCGCCGCTATTTCGGCGGCGGCCCGGCAATCGGCCGGAGTTTCCGTTGGACACGGAAAGACGGGTGGGACGTGCAGGTGGTGGGCGTGGTCAAGGACGCCAAGTACGACAGGCTGCGGGACGATCCCCCGGCGACGATTTACGTACCGTGGACGCAGATGCCGTGGGGCGCAACGAGGCAGTTGGATTTCGAGGTGCGCACGGCGGGCGACGCGAACGCGGCAGTGGCGGCGATCCGGCGTCTGGTCCGCGATGCGGACCGCACGCTACCCTTGATGGACGTCAAGCCGATGGAGCAATTGATCGACGAGGCGTTGGGGCAGGAGCGACTGCTGGCGTGGCTGGTGGGACTCTTCGGCGGCATCACGCTGGTATTGGCGTGCGTGGGGCTGTACGGGATGGTGGCGTACTCGGTGGCCGGCCGCACGCGGGAGATCGGGCTGCGGATGGCGCTGGGCGCGGACCGCGCGGCGGTGCTGGGCATGATTCTGCGCCAGGTCCTGATGACGGCCGGCGGCGGGATCGCGATCGGCCTGGCGGCGGCGCTGGTGGCGATGCGGGTGTTGCAGTCGCTGCTCTACGGGGTAAAGACGAACGATACGGTGAGCTTCCTGGCGGCGGCGGGGATGGTGCTGGCGGTGGCGGTGCTGGCGGTAGCGGTGCCGGCGCGGCGGGCCATGGCCATCGACCCGGTGCGCGCGCTGCGGTACGAATGACGGCGCGGGGCTGGCGGGTGATCAGAAGTTCAGAAAGATGCGCCCGCAAGCGGGCGTTGGCATGCTTTTAAGTTTGCCCTTCCGAGCTTCGCTCGGATGCACAAGGCGGAGCCTTATGCCACTGGGGTGCGAATGGACACGGTGGCATCGCGCTCACTCAGCCCCCCTCTGTAATCATTGAAGTATGGACTTTAACCGTTTCACGGAGAAGTTGCAGGAAGCCGTCCGGGCGGCGCAGGGAAAGGCCGTGCGTTACGGCAACCAGCAGATTGACGTTGCGCACCTGCTGGCGGCGCTGTTAGAGCAGGAAGGCGGACTGGCAAGTTCCATCCTGACGCGCGCCGGAGTCAACGTGGAAGCGTTAGGCAAGAAGCTGACCAGCGACCTGGAGCGGCTGCCGAAGGTCTCCGGCGCAGCCAGCGGGATCGATCAGATCTACGTCACGCCGAAGCTCAATAAACTGCTTGCGTCGGCGGAAGACGAGGCGGCGAAACTCAAGGACGAATACATCTCGGTAGAACATGCACTGCTGGCCGCGGTGGACCACAAGGACCTCGGGGTGACGCGCGAGCGGCTGATGCAGGCGCTGCGCGAGGTGCGGGGAAACCAGCGGGTGACGTCACAGAATCCCGAAGTCACCTACGAGGCGCTGGAGAAGTACGGGCGCGACCTGACGAAACTGGCGTCGGCGGGCAAGCTGGATCCGGTGATCGGCCGCGACGAGGAGATCCGGCGGGTCATCCAGGTGCTNNGTGGGCAAGACGGCGATCGTGGAGGGGCTGGCGCTGCGCATCGTGCGCGGCGACGTGCCGGAGGGGCTGAAGAACAAGAAAGTGGTGTCGCTGGACATGGGGGCGCTGATCGCGGGCGCGAAGTTTCGCGGCGAGTTCGAAGAGCGGCTCAAGGCCGTGCTGAAGGAGATCACCGACGCGGCGGGCGAGATTGTGCTGTTCATCGACGAACTGCACACGGTGGTGGGCGCCGGGAAGACCGAGGGGTCGATGGACGCGGGGAACCTGCTCAAGCCGATGCTGGCGCGCGGCGAGCTGCACTGCATCGGCGCGACCACGCTGGACGAGTATCGCAAGTACATCGAGAAGGACGCGGCGCTGGAGCGGCGTTTCCAGCCGGTGCGCGTGGACGAGCCATCGGTGGAGGACACGATTTCGATTCTGCGCGGGCTGAAGGAGCGCTACGAACTGCACCACGGCGTGCGCATCAAGGACGCGGCGCTGGTGGCGGCGGCGGTGTTTTCCAACCGCTACATCACGGACCGGTTCCTGCCGGACAAGGCAATCGACCTGGTGGACGAAGCGGGCGCGCGGCTGCGCACGGAGATCGATTCCATGCCGGCGGAGCTGGACGAGACGCGGCGGCGCATCATGCAGCTGGAGATCGAGCGCGAGGCGCTGCGCAAGGAGAAGGACAAGGCGTCGAAAGAGCGGCTGGCGAAGCTCGAAAAGGAGCTGGCGAACCTGAAGGCGGAATCCGACGCGCTGATGGCGCGGTGGCAGGGCGAGAAGGACGCGGTGCAGCGCCTGCGCGTGGTGCGCGAGCAGGTGGAGCAGACCAAGGTGGAGATCGCGCAGGCGGAGCGGCAGTACGATCTCAATCGGGCGGCGGAGTTGAAGTACGGCAAGCTGGTGGGCCTGGAGAAACAGCTGGCGGAGGAGAACGAGAAGTTCGCCAAGCTGCAGGCCGGCCCCCGAATGATCAAGGAAGAAGTGGACGAGGAAGATATCGCCGAGGTGGTGAGCCGGTGGACCGGCGTGCCGGTGACCAAGCTATTGGAAGGCGAGATGCAGAAACTGCTCCACCTGGAGGACGAACTGCACAAGCGGGTGATCGGGCAGGACGAGGCGGTGACGGCGGTGGCGGAGGCGGTGATGCGCGCGCGCTCGGGGTTGAACGATCCCGACCGTCCGGTGGGCAGCTTCATTTTCCTGGGTCCGACGGGAGTGGGCAAGACGGAACTGGCGC
>PLDO01000464.1 GCA_003136215.1 Bryobacterales bacterium | reverse complement strand
GTTTCCTGATCGCGGATTTCGCCCACCATGATCTTGTCCGGATCGTGACGCAGAATGGACCGCAGCCCGCGCGCGAAGGTGAGCCCCTTCTTCTCGTTCACCGGAATCTGCGTAATCCCCTTCACCTGGTATTCCACTGGGTCTTCGATGGTGATGATCTTGTCTTCGTCGTTCTTGATCTCGCTCAGCGCCGCGTACAACGTGGTGGTCTTGCCGCTCCCCGTGGGCCCCGTCACCAGCACCATGCCGTACGGCTCCGCGATGTAGCGCCGGAACTTCACCAGGTCGCTTTCCCCGAAACCCACCACGTCGAGCGAGAGCTTGTGGAATTTCTCGCTCATCGATTCCTTGTCCAGCACGCGCAATACCGCGTCCTCGCCATGGATCGTGGGCATGATGGAGACGCGGAAATCGATCAGCCGGTTCTTATACCGCACCCGGAAACGCCCGTCCTGCGGCACCCGTTTCTCCGCGATATCCAGTTCGCTCATCACCTTGATGCGCGAGATGATGGTGCTTTGCCAGTCCTTCGAGATCGGCGGCATGGCATAGTGCAGCACGCCGTCGATGCGGTACTTGATGGCCACTTCCTGGTCGCGCGATTCAATGTGTATGTCGCTCGCCCGCCGCTCCAGCGCGTTGAAGATGGTGGTGTCCACCAGCTTGATCACCGGCGCGATATCCGAATCCGTCGCCGTCAGCTTGTCGATCGAGAGCGTCTCGTCGGTGTCGCCGTCTTCCACCACCACGTCGAGCGCGAACCCTTCGGTGACTTCCTCCAGCACGCGCTGCGATTGCTCCGTCTTCTTGAGCAGCTCCGAGATCTGCGAGAGCGTCGCTACCTTCACCCGCAGCTTCTTGTTGAGCAGCAGCGTCAGTTCGTCGATCAGGTTGAGGTTCCGCGGATCCGAAAGGGCGATATCCAGCGTGCCGTTCTGCGCCCGCAACGGCACGAAATTGTAGCGGAACATCAGATCCACCGGGATGGTGCGGAACAGATCGTGATCGATCCCCGCTTCCCGCAGATCGATATATTCGCAGCGGTAGCGCGCCGCGATGGCCCGCGCGTGCTCCTGCTCCGCCCCGGGTTCCGCTAATCTGCTTTTGTCCGTTGTCGCCATTTACTTCATTCCTTACCGGATCGTATCCGCCAGGGAAAAAATCGGCAGATATAACGCGATCAGCACAAACGCCACGAAACCGCCCATCACGATCATGATCGCCGGCTCGATCAGCGACAACGTGGCCGCCATCTTGGTGTTCACGTCCTCTTCGAAAAACTCCGCCACGCTGTTCAGCATCGCCGGCAAGGCGCCCGTGGATTCGCCCACCTCGATCATATCGATCGCGAGCGGGGGGAAAAGTTTCGATTGTCTCAGCGAACCCGAGAGAGGCTGTCCTTCCCGTACGCTCTTGCCCGCCGCTTCCACCGCGCGCTGCAGCAAGGGGGTTCCCAGCGAATCGGCGGCCGTTTCCATCGCCTGCACCAGCGGAATCCCGCCCACCAGCAATGTGCTCAGAATGCGCGCCAGTTGCGCCACCTGGTATTTCAGCCAGATATCGCCCACCAGCGGCAGCCGCAGTTTGACGCGGTCCACCTTCTCCTTGGCCGACGGCCGCCGCACCCACCAGCGGAACAGGAAGATGCCGCCCACCAGCGCTCCCGCAAACAGCACGATGTACTTCTGCGACGCCGTCCCGATGGCAATCAGGTACACCGTCATCAGCGGAAGTTTCGCCTGCATGCTGTTGTACAGGTTGGCGAAAGTCGGCACCACGTAGGTCACCAGGAAGACCATCAACAACACCACCAGCACAATCAGCACGCACGGATACATCAGCGAAACCATGATCTTCTTGCGCACCGCGAGCGATAGTTTCTGGTAGTTGACGTAGCGGTCCATGACCTCCGTCAGGCTGCCGCTCTTCTCCCCCGCCATCACCGACGTGACGTAGATTTTGGGGAAAATCCCCTGCTGCCGGAACGCCTCGCTGAGCAGCGTGCCGCCGCGCACCTCGTCGCGCACGCTCTTGATGTAGGGTCCCAGCTTGGGGTCGGTCAGGCGCTCCGCCAGCAGGTCCAACGCCTTCAAAATCGGTAATCCCGCGCGGATCAGGGTGACGAACTGCTGGTTGAAGATGAGGAACTTCTCCAGGTTCAGCTTCTTCTTTCCGCTGAAGAATCCGCTCCCGCTGGCCACTCCCGTGCGCGCCTTGATCGAATAGATCAGGAAGCCCTGCTGGGCGTACTTCTCGCGCAGTTCCTTCTCGCTGGCGGCGGATGCCACCTGCCGGTGGATCTGCCCGCGCCCGTCTGCGTACTTGAGGACAAAATCGGCCATCGCTACTGCCCCGCCTCCACCATTTGCGCGCCCTTGGGCGCTTGAAATTGGAATACCTTGGCGTCCAATTGCGGGTCCACTTTCTCCTCATCGAAGCGGAATTCCAGCAGGGAGTGGTCGAAACCGGTGACTTTGACTACCTTGATGCGCTGCTCCGCGCTCACCACGAACTCCACCGCCGAATAGGGCAGGGTATCGGTCTTCGGTTCCGCAGTAATCCTCGTGTCGGGGCCTTCGGCCTTCCCTTGCAGATTGCGGAACTCCTTCTGGAAGTCCAACTTACCGAGAAGGAAGGCGAGCGGCGCGCGCATGTCGTCGCTTTCTTTGAGCTTCATTCTCTCGGCGCGGTTGTCCAGCGGAGTGTACAGCCAGAGGTATTTCCCATCGCTCACAAAAAGCTTGCCCTTGGGTTGGTCGTAATCCCAGCGCATCTTTCCCGGTTTGCGCAGAACCAAAGTGCCGCTTTCCGTGCGCTTAGCCCGGCCGGGAGGCGTATAGTCCTCATGGAAAAGGACTTGGAGCGCTTTCGCCTTGTTGTAACGGGTCTCGACGCCCTTCAGCAGCGCATCCAGCGCTGCATCTCCGGCGAAAGCCGACACCGCGAGTAACCCAATCAGGAGCCGAAAAGCCCTCACATTAGCTAAGACGCACGCCACCCACCAAACGTGTAGGCTGAGTGCATTGTAGGACAGGCCTCCCGGCCTGTCCTCCCCTGCAATGGTGGGGCATGCTTTTAGCTTGCCGGCGCCCGCTTGCGGGCGCCTTCTTTCTTTTGGCCTATTTCACCGACACCGTCACGCCCTGCTGGCTCTGATTGCCTCCCACGCTGACTACGATGGACTGATCTCCCGGCGCGATATTCGTCGGGACCACCACGTTCACCTGCAGCACCCCGGAAACCAGCGAGGGGGCTTCCCCTGCGAAGGTCCACTGCGCCGGTTGGCCGCCGATGGTGACCGAGACCGGCAGCAGCGGCGCGGGGGTCAGCGGCGGAGCCGAAGCCACCGTCGTCACCTTCCCCGTCACGCCGGAAGGCGAGGTCTCGCCTTCCCCAGTGAGGTACACCACCACCACGTCGCCCCGCGCCGCCGGATTGCCCGGCGAGTTGGTCGTGATGTTGGAATTCTGGATCGCTCCGGGGCCGGTCCCCGACGCGTTCTGCGTAAATAGTCCCGGCACCGTCGTCGCCACGCTCACCGTTACCCCATTGGATCGCTGGCCCAGGAAGTTCACCAGCACCGTGGCGTTGACAAACCCCTTGACCTCATACGGCACCACCGCGTTCACCTGCAACGCGCTGGCGAACGTGATGGGGCACGGGGTCCCGTTGATCAGCACCTGCGTCCCCCCCAGGGTAGTGGCCACCTTTCCGGTGGAATCCAGTGTGAGACCCACCGGCGTTGCCGGTCCGATGGGGCGCGACCCATCCTTCGGCGAGAAGAGGGTGATGATCTCGCCCGGCGAGATCGACCCGCTGGCGTAGCTGCCCGCATTGGTCACCGCGGTTACCGTGGGCAGCGGGGCGGTGACGCTCAGACTGACGCTGACGATGGTGGAACCGACGGCGCCGCTGGCGCCGGCTACCAGTACCGTCCCCGTGTAGTTGCCGACCCCGGTGATGTTGGCCGTGTTGATGGAAACACTCACCGAGTTGGGCGTGTTGCCGATGGCCGGCGTGGCCACCAGCCAGTTGCCGCCGCTCGCGGTAGTTGTCGTGACGGTGAAGCCGAGCGACGTGCCGCCGCCGCCCGCGATAACCGACAGCGGTTGCGCCGCCGGCGCGATATCGCCATTGCGGTACGTGAAGGTCAGGCTGGTCGGTGTGGCCGAAACGCCCGCCGCCGCCGTAATGGACAGGCTCACCGGAACGTTGACGGGTTGGCCGCCATTCGGCGAGATCTGAATGTTTCCGCTGTACGTGCCCACCAGTAATGAGCTGGAATTGACGATCACCGTCAACGGATTCAACGGAGTTGCGCCGGTGCCCACGTTCGTGGACAGCCAGTTGCCGCCGTTGTTGGTGGTCGCCACCACCGTGAACGACACTCCGGCGGAGCCCGACGCGCTGCTCACGCTCAGGGTCTGGTTCGCCGGGCTCGCTCCCGTCAGCGCCGCGAAGCTGAGCGAGGTGGGCGTTACCGTCACGTTCCCGGTGCTGCCCGTGGCGCTCACCGTCAGCGTCACATTGATCGTCTGCGACGCCGAGGTCGTATTGGCCGCGATGTCGAGGAAACCGTAATAGGTACCCGCTGCCAGCCCGGTCGGAACTGCCGCCACCGAGAGATAGACCGGCGTGGTGCCGGAGAAGTTGCCAAGCGCCTGGTTCACGCTCAACCAGTTGGTCGGGTTGCTGCCGCTGGCGTACCGGATATCTCCGATGAATGCCGTGTTGGTTCCGCTGGCGGAGGTGACGTAGAGGTTCGTGGCAGCGGGCGTGGTGCCGCCTACCGAACTGAACGCAATGGAACTCGGCGAGAAGCCGAAGGTGCCGGTCGTCGAGCCGCCACTGCCGCCGCCGTTGACCACCAGCACTACCGGAACCGTCAGCGGGCTGTTGGCGGCGCCCGCCTGCGTCACCGTAATGGAGCCGCTGTACACGCCCGTCCCCAGTCCGGTTTGATCCACCAGCACCGACACCTGGCTGGCGGCTGTGCCCCCGATACTGATCCAGGGGGTGTTCGAAAAGGCGCTGATCGCGAGCATATTCGGAGGCAGCGTGCTATCGGAGCCGCTGAAGGAGATCAGCCTGCTGGCGGGATTCCCTTGACCCGTCGTTGCATTGAAGATCAAGTCGCCAGAGTTGCCAAGGTTCGGTATGAGGATGGCTGTCGCCGAAACCGCCAGCGTCACCTGAATGGTCTGGATGCCGCCGGGTGTGGTAACCGTGATGCTTCCGGTATAACTACTGCCGGCCATCAGACCGGTCGGGTTGACGCTCACGATCGGAGCCTGGCCGTCAATTGTCGGGTCGGGCAGCGCACTGCCGCTAGCCGGGATTATGCTCAGCCAGTTGCCGCCGCTCGGAGTCGTGACGTTAGTAGTGGCACTCCAGGCGCCCGCCGGTCCCGTGATCACCAGCTTTTGCTGTACAACCAACGATGCATTGGTGCCGGCCTGGTAGGCGAAGGTCAGGGCTGTAGGCGCCACCGCGGTTGTCCCTGTCCCACCGCCGCCAACCACCAGGTTTACCGCAACCGTGGCTGTCTGCGTACCAATGGCTACCGGAATGGATGCCGTATACGTGTTGGCGGCTAGTCCGCCAGGGCTGACAGTAATCGTAAAGGTGGTTGATTGGTTCGCTGAGACCGGGTCCACACTCGGAGCGCTGGCAACTAGCCACGCGGGAGCATTGGGGTACGGCCCGACGGTGGCGTGCCCCCCTTGCGTGCTGCTCATGGTGACGGTCTGGACCTGCGGAGGTCCGCCCACCGCGGAGCTGAAACTAACGCTGGCAGGGCTGATGTTGAATCCCGGCGTGCTGCCGCCATTCACGTTGAGCGTGACTAGGATGCTGGCTTGGTCGCCAAACGAATCGGTGACCGTCGCCGTGCCGCTGACCGTGCCGGCCGGCAGGCTGTTGACAGCGCCCGTCAACCCCAACCGGAAACTCGTGCCTATTGGAACCTGTTGTAGCGGGTTTGCAGCGCTGCCGTTCAGGATAGGTGTCAGCCAGTTCGCGCTGCTGCTGGTCGAGACGCTATAGTAGGTCGCTCCAGCGGGGGGCGTTACCGTAACGTCCGTATACGGGAACACCCCGCTATTGCTGTTGAAGCTCCACGTGATGCTGGTTGTGCTCACTGTCAAGGAACCGCCGCCGCCGCCCGCGCCCACGGTGAAGTTCACGTTGACGGTGAGGCTTCCGGCGGTAGACCCTACCGTAACGGAGCCTTGATAGGTCTGCCCGGATGTCAGCCCTAGGGCGCTCGCCGTAAGCGAGATGCTCCCGGGACTGCCCGGGCTGACGGCGGCATTGGTAACATAACCGCTCAGCCAGGTGGAATTCGACGTCACTGATTGTAGCGTGGCAGTGCCGGTGCCGCTGGTTGCGATCGTAACCGTATAGGCGCCCGAGTTGTTGCCCGCACTCGCGCTCATGTTAAACGGGTTCGGTGTGTAGCTCAGTGTCCCATTGCCGCCGCCGCTATTGGGGCTATAGGTTACATTGACCAATACGTCTGGGGAGCCGTTGGACGGATGCAGGGTGACCGTGGCAGCCGCCCCGGGTGCCGGAACGGGGTAGAGTTGGAATTGAAGCTGCGTGGGGGTTGTAAGTGTGCCCGTCACCGTCAGCCAGGTCTGGCTCGATGTGGCCGTGAAGCTGACCGCCGATGCGTCGGAACTGTTCACGCTGACGAAGTCCCTGCCGGTATTCCCCATTGTCAGAGTGGTGGGGGAAACAACTAATGTGGCAGGCGCCGCCCATCCGGGAGCGGTCATCAGCATCGAGATTACGAAAAGAAGAGCGGCAATTCTGAGTAGTTTTTGAGCGGCGTCCATGATTTGTCCTCGGCCAAGTTGATCATACAACATCGGCCATCTGAAAAACAGATCTGATGCTCTGCTTCAGCATTACAACAAAGGGAGATACGGACGCGGCTATCTCTATCCTAAACCCTATTTCAGAATTTGAAAAAGATTGCTGTATTCGTCCGTCCACAATCGCACAGTTCTCTTGGAATCCAACACCGTGGAACTGCTCAGAGTCTCCCCCGTAAATCCCGTGGCAGGCGACGTGATCAGCACCCACGTGGCGCCGAAAACATCCTGCGTATCGTCTTCTTCGGTGTCTACCAGGCGGGCGATCTTTTGCGTGGCATTCGCCTCGCCCTCCAACACCGGCTGGAGATTCAGGTATCGGTTCGAAATGTGCACCGCCAGGATTCCGTCCGGCCGCAAGTGCCGGAAATACAGTTCCATCGCCTCTTTGGTCAACAGGTGGACCGGAATTGAGTCGCTGGAAAATGCGTCCACCGCCAGCACGTCGAAATTCTGTGCGTGACCCTCCTGCAACTCCCGCTCCAGCGACAGGCGCGCGTCTCCCATGGCCACGTCCAACTTCCCTTTGCAGTCCGCCAGGAAGAAAAACTCCTTCTTCGCCAGTTCCAGAACCAGCGGATTGATCTCGTAGTAACGTATGTAATCGCCCAACCGCCCGTATGCCGCCGTGGTGCCCGTCCCCAACCCGATCACGCCGATGCGCACCGCTCCGGCCTTCTGTTTTTCCCGGATGGCGATCCCGATTCCGGTGTTCGGCCCGTAATAGGTGGTGGCCAGGTCGCGCCGCGCGATATGGAGATATTCTTCGCCGTGATTGATGGTGCCGTTGGTCAGCGTGCGGGTAGCCCACAACGATCCCGGGGCGCCCGTGTCCCTGACTTTCAGCCCACCGTAAAAATTACGCACCAGTACCCGTGACCCGCTGACCATCTGTTTGATTTGCCACCCGACAAATCCCGCCAGCGTCAGCGTTAAGGCAACGCTCACCACTACACCGGGCCATCGCCGTATCCACTTGAGTTCCGCATCCTGTCGCAGCACGTAAGAGACCAAAGCCGCGCAGGCCACCAGGCTTACCGGCACCTCGTACAGCGCATTCAGGAAATGCGGCGCCATGAAGCCCACCAGCAAACCGCCCAGCGCCCCGCCGGCGGCCATCGTCAGATAGAAATGGGTGAGGTATTTCGGGTCGGGCTTGAGTCGGGCTAACTCACCATGACACACCATGCAGAAGGTGTACAGTCCCATGGCAAACAGCGGGAGCATGATCTTGATGGGCACGCTGCCCGTCATATCGATGCTCACCGCGTAGGTCACGCTGCCCAGGGCCACCGCCAGAAGTTGCAGGTAGGGGTTCCGCCGGTACCAGCCTTCGCCCTCGAAGCACAAGATGAAGGTCAGCAGGTAGATGGTCAGCGGAAGCACCCAAAGGAACGGAATCGCCGCCACATTCTGCGAAAGGTGATTCGTAATGGCCAGCAGCATCACCGAAGTCATCGCCGGCAGCAAAAGCCACATCACATAAGTCTTCGCGGTGGGGCATGCTTTAGCTTGCCCGCCAGCCGCCAGGCCGGCCGCTTCCGTCGTTTCTCCGCCCTGCCCCCGGCCCGAGACCAGCGCCGTGAACGCGCACAGGGCCGCGAAAACGCCAAAACTCCAGCTCCACATACTGGATTGCTGGTGCGTCGTGAAGGCGGGTTCGAACAGCACCGGATAAGTGATCAGCGCCAGCATGGAGCCCGCGTTGGACAGCGCATATAAACGATACGGCATGGCCCCCTGATAGCGCCGTGCGTACCAGGCCTGCAAGAGCGGCCCGGTGGTGGAGAGCAGAAAGTAGGGCAGCCCCACCGTCACCGCCAAGAGGCCCAGAATCTGCATCGTGGGATCCGACCCGCCCACCGGCTTCCACGACACGTTGGGGTAGATGGGCAGCGCCGCCACGCCCGTCGCCAGCAGAACCGCATGCAACAGCATCTGCGCCCGCGGCTTCAGGTAGCGGATCGCCGCATGGGAGTACAGATAGCCCAACAGCAGCACCATCTGGAAGAACAGCAGGCAGGTGGTCCACACGGCCGCGCTGCCGCCGAACCACGGCAGGATGATCTTTGCAATTACAGGCTGCACCTGGAACAGCAGAAAGGCGCTCACCAGGATCGTCAGGGCGTAGAGGATCATTATTTGTAGGCCGCCACGCCGGTCACCTTTTCGCCGATCACCAGGGCGTGTATGTGGTCCGTTCCTTCGTAAGTCTTGACGGATTCCAAATTGCAAAGGTGACGCATGATCGAGTATTCGTCGGTAATTCCGTTGGCGCCCAGCAGATCGCGGCTCATCCGCGCGCAATCGAGCGCCATGGCGACATTGTTCCGCTTGAGCATGGAGATGTGCGCCGGCTCCAGCTTTCCGCGGTCCTTCAGGCGCCCCGCCTGCACCGCCAGCAGTTGCGCCTTGGTGATCTCGGTGATCATCCAGGCCAGTTTCTCCTGCACCAGTTGGTGGGACGCAATCGGCCGGTCGTCGAACTGCTTGCGCAACACCGCGTACGAACGCGCGGTCTCGTAACAATCCATCGCCGCTCCGACCACCCCCCAGCCGATGCCGTACCGCGCCTGCGACAGGCAGGAGAGCGGCGCCTTGAGCCCTTTCGCCCCGGGCAGCCGGTCGCTCTCCCCAACCCGGCAATCGGCGAACGCCAGGCTGCTCGTCAGCGAAGCCCGCATCGACCACTTTCCGTGAATGTCCGACGTCGTGTATCCCGCCGTCCCGCGTTCCACCAGGAAGCCCACTACCCCCTGTTCCGCCCGCGCCCACACCACCGCCACGTCCGCCGCGCTGCCGTTGGTGATCCACGTCTTCTCGCCGTTCAACACCCAGCTGTCGCCGTCGCGCCGTGCCGTGGCCCGCATGCCCGCCGGGTTCGATCCGAAATCCGGCTCCGTCAACCCGAAGCACCCGATCGCCTTGCCGCTCTGCAAGGCGGGCAGCCACTTCTGCTTCTGTTCCTCGCTGCCATAAGTATGGATAGGGTACATGACCAGCGCGCCCTGCACGCTGACGAAGCTGCGCACCCCGGAATCCACCCGCTCCAGCTCCTGCATGATCAGCCCGTACTCCGTGTTGCTCATGCCGGCGCAGCCGTAGCCTTCCAGGTTGGCGCCCAGAAAACCGAGGTCCGCCATCTCCGGTACAATCTCCGCCGGGAAGCGCCCCTCGCGGTAGCAGTCGCGTATCAACGGCAGAATCCGTTCCTCGGCGAACCGCCGCGCGGTCTGCCGCACCATCAACTCCTCTTCGCTAAAGAGCGAGTCGACGCAGAAATAGTCTACGCCCCGAAATGCCATGGTTGAATTCTTTCTCCCCTATTTGAACACGGTGGAGGCAGCAGACAAAAATAGCCACGGATGAACACAGATGAACACAGATAAGACAAATTATGTTTTATCTGTGTTCATCTGTGTTCATCTGTGGCCAATTCCTTTTCTTCCCTACCCCCGCACTACGGGTACAAACCCCGCACGCGGCTGGCTTCGGCGACTCTCGACACGCCCAGCATATTCGCCGCCAGCCGCATGTCCACCTTCTTATCGGTGTGGATCTTCAGCACGTCGGTGAAAGACCGGGTCATGATCTTCTCGAGCTTCGCGTTGACGTCCTGCTCGTCCCAGAAGAGGTGGTTTTCGTCCTGCACCCACTCGAAATAGCTCACCGTGACGCCACCCGCGTTGCACAGGATATCCGGGATCAGGAATACGCCCTTTTCATGGAGGATGCGGTCCGCTTCCGGGGTCACCGGGCCGTTGGCCGCCTCGGCGATGATCTTCGTGTGCACCGCATGCGCGTTCTCTTCCGTGATGGCGTTCTCGAGCGCCGCCGGAATCAGGATCTCGCAATCCAGCGACAACAGTTGCTCGGCCGTGATCTCTTCCGCCGCCGGGAAGCCCTTCAAGCTGCCCGTGCGCTCTTTGTGCATGATCAGCTTGGGAATGTCCAGCCCGTTACGGTTGTAGAGCGCGATCTTGGAGTCGCTGGCGCCGATGACGATGGCGGAAGCGCTGTCCAGCAGGTGCGCCGCCACCGAACCGGCGTTGCCGAATCCCTGCACCACCACGCGTGCGCCTTTCACCGCGATTCCCAGATGCTCGCAACTGCTCAAGGTGGTAAAGTACACGCCGCGGCCCGTCGCCTCGTTGCGCCCCAGCGACCCGCCCAGGCTGATCGGCTTGCCGGTCACCACGCCGTGCACCGGATACCCCTTGTTCATGCTGTACGTGTCCATGATCCACGCCATGATCTGCGGCGTGGTATAGACGTCCGGCGCCGGGATATCTTTCTCCGGGCCGATGAGGGGCAGAATGGCGCTCGCGTACCGGCGGGTCATGCGTTCCAGTTCGCCCATCGACATGTCTTTCGGGTTGCAGGTCACGCCGCCCTTGCCGCCCCCGAAGGGTATATTCACCACGGCGCACTTCCACGTCATCCACGTGGCGAGCGCTTTCACTTCGTCCACCGTCACGTTGGGGTGATAGCGGATGCCGCCCTTGGCCGGTCCCCGCATGGTGTTGTGCTGCACGCGGTAGCCTTCGAAGCGGACGACCTTGCCGGTGTCCATGCGGACGGGTACGCTGACGCAGAGAATACGCTCCGGGTATTTGATCATGGTCCGGATGTTGTCGTCGAGTCCCAGCGCGTTTGCCGCCAGGTCGAAATTCTCCAGCGCGACGTCGTATGCGTTCATTGGTTTCGTTGCGGTTGCTAACATGGCTAACCTCAATTCGGATCTTCAGACTCGATAAAGTCTTTTCCAGCCGAATAGTATCCCCAAATAGGCACCACGTCAAGGGGGTGCTAACAAAGTGCACTATTCCCCCCACGATTTGTACAACTTCCGCTTCCCTCGCTGCATCAGGCGGATATGATTTGGACACGGATTCTTCGCGCCGCCGCCATCGCGGTATGCGCGGCGGCCGCTCTGGCAGCCCAGGATAAGGTCTACACCGAATTCGACCCCGCCGTCGATTTCACCCGCTTCAAGACCTTCAGCTTCGTCCCCGCCGCCAATATGGCGATGAGCGGAACCATGAAAGACCCCGCTACCCGTGAGCGCATCCGTAACTTCATCGAAGGCGGCCTCGAGGGCCGCGGTCTGACCGAGGTGCCGCGCGACCAGAAGCACGACCTCGCCATCCGCTTCTGGGCCGCCGTGCAGAACAAGCAGAGCGTGGAAGTCAACCTGGCTGCCGACCCATACTGGACCGATTGGGGCGGATTCCCTCCCTACTGGACCGGAGCCTGGGCGTATTCCTACCAGGAGTACGTCGTCAAGAATTACCGGGAAGGTACGCTGGTCGTCGATCTGATCGATCCCGTAAGCAAGGAACTCGTTTGGCGCACCGTTTTCAAGCAGGATCTCACCGACCGGGTGAAGGCCTACGCCGCGCTCCAGAAGAACCTCGCCAAGAGTCTTTCCCAGCTGCCGCCATCGGCTAAGGACAAAGAAAAGGTGGAAGACAAGCGGCGGAAACTCAAAACCAAGTATATGTAGGGGAGAGGAATCGCCAAGTGTTCACTCGTCAGATGCTGTCCGCCCTAATGGCCGTTGGCCTCGCGCCCGGCCTAGCCGCCGCCCAGGGTCGCATCATCGTGCTCATCGGACCTCCCGCCGGCGGAAAGGCGGCGCAAGCCGCGCTGCTTCAGAAACGGTACGGATTGCCGGTGATCTCGGCCGATGAGCTGATCCAGTCGAATCCCCAGGCCTTCGCCAAACTCAAGGACTTCCGCGTGGATGACCTCGAGCCCCACAGCGACCCCATCCTCAACCAGTTGTTCCGCGAAAAAGTAAAGTCGCTTGACCTTGCCAAGGGGCTGATCCTCGACGGGTATCCGGCCACCAAAGGCCAGGCGGACTACCTGGCGGCCTTTATCAAAGAATTGGGCCTGGTGCAGGAGGTGACGGTCTTTCAGCTTGAGGTCCCCGACGACGTTGTCCGCCAGCGCGTCAAGCAAGGCAAGAGCCCCTCGGTCGATCCCAAAACCTTCGAGCAGCAACTGAAGGACTACCGCCGCGAGATGGGCTTTGTCCAGATCTACTTCCCCAACGCCACCATCCACCAGGTCGACGGGACCAAAAAGCCGGCCGCCATTTCCAAGGCCATCCAATCGATTCTCGGAAAATGACCCCCAGTGGCATAAGGCTCTGCCTTGTGCATCCGAGCGCAGCTCGGACGTTCCGGTTCCCGGTTTACGAGCGTTGCCCATGATAGAATATCCACCCATGGGCTACAGCGCCTCTACCTATCTCACTCAAACCAATCGCTTGCTCGTGTCCGGGCGGGAATTACTGCTCTCCCTTGACGATTCCGCCGGGGCAGCCGGCAAAATCGCCGGGCTGGAAGAAGCCGCCCGGCCCGGACCCGCCACCCAACTCCGCTTCCAGTCGGATGCGCCACCGCACGGCGGCGTCATGGACCTTGCCGGCGAGGATCCCGAGGACAGCTTGCGCGAGATCCTCTTCGAAGTCCAGTCGGCCAACATGCTGATCGCCGCCGGTCTCGCCACCGAGGGTCCGCGGCCCGCTCCCTCCCACCTTTCCCAGGCGCTCGATCAGATCGAACAGTCGCAAGCCGCGGCAACCGCTCCGGCCACCGGCTTTCTGTTCGCCGCCGGCAGTTCCGTTATGTCCGCCGACCTCGCCTCCGCCAGACGCACCTTCCGCACCGATGCCCAGTTCGCTTTGGATCGCTTCGTCACTGAGGCCGCCGAAGTAATTCAATCCGTTCTCGACCAGCTCAAGAAGCTCGACCCGGCCAAAATCGCCGACGCCATCGAGGCCCTCGGCAAGCCCTTTCACGACGCCGTGGAGGCCGGACGTCTGCTGAAGAAGGGCATCGAACGTCTGCAAAACGCCCTCCGGGGCCTGCTGGACCTCCTCGGCTCGGGCGCCTTGGCCCAACTGAAGGAACGCGCATCCGAGGTCTGGGACAAGTTCGTCAAGGGCGAATACACCCAGGAGATCCTCGCCCGCACTTTTGGCGTGTCGGAGACCGGCAACCGAATCGACGGCATTTTGCAGAACGCCAACCTGGAGATCGCCGGCCTGGATAGCGCCAGCAACGCGCTCCGCCCGCTGACCGAAAGCTACGGCGGCAAGATCGCCATCGTCAAAGGGCTCCTGGCCGCCGTCGCTTTGATCGCCGGCGGACTGGCTTTTCTCCACGTCGCCATGCCCTGGCTGCCCCTGCTGCTGGGCGGCGCGTACGCGGCGCTCGTCGGCGCCACCGTTCTGATTGGCATGAACTACGCCGGCCGCGCCGGAGTGCTCTGGTGGGTCGCCGGTGTGCGGGATATCGCCGATGGCCTGGCCCCGCCTTCCCCCGCGGGCCATTGAGATCGATGGAGGCGTAACGTGGACGCGAAGCAGATACTGCTGGACCGCATCGACGCCCTCGATCGGGATCTGCGCGCGGCCAGGGACCGGCTCCAGGCCGAAGAAATCCCCCCATCCATTCAAGCCCGCTTAGGCAGTGAACTTTTCGACTCCGTGGACGATGTGCTCTCCAAGCTCACTGCTACCCGCCTCACCGCCGAAAACCTGCCGGCCGGCGCCACCCCTGAGGAGCAAAGCCGCATCAAGACAACCTGGATTGCCTTCGATGGGCTGCGCGTCGAAGGCGAACGCCAGTTGGGCGAGGTTCTCGCGCTGCTGCAAGGCGCGCGCCTGCGCGGCCAGATGGCGCAACACGCCGTGCTGGCGGAAATCGCCGACCGCCTGCTCGATGAACTGTCCTCCAAACTGCAGGCCATCGCCTGGAAACGCTTCACCTTCGAGGCCGAGGGCGAAGCTTTCGCGGGCAATACACACGTCATCCGCCTTCACTTCCCCATGCAGGACATTTGGAACCTGCCGGTGGCCGTGCATGAGTTCGGCCACTTCCTGGCGTCGCAGATCCGTGTCCCCAAGGAAGCCGTAACCCTCGTCGACGTCCTGGGCTCCGGCGACCAGGTGACCAGGGACAAGCGCTGGTATTATCTGCAGGAGTTCTTCGCCGATGCCGTGGCGGCTTATGCCATTGGGCCGGCGTACGGCTATACCTGCCTGCTGGTGCGCTTCAACCCGGTGCGGGCGTGGCTGGAGACCGACCAGCTCCATCCGCCCGACGCCTGGCGCGCGGAGTTGATCTTGCAGATTCTGGGTCGCATGAATCGCGAACCCGACAGTGAAGGCCAGTTCGCCGGTCCCGCGGAGAAGCTCAGGGAGTTCTGGACCGCCTCTCTCGTCGCTGCCGGACGCTCCACCGATATGCCCGCCAAAGTCATGCAGGACCTCACCTCGCTGGCGGATGAGATCTACGAACTGATCCTCAAGCCTGGCGCCCGGCATTTGCGGTACAACACCCTGGCCGAAGCAAAAAAACGGCAGTTGCTTCTGGGCGACACCACGGCCGCGGTTCCGCAATCGCTGGCCCTCGCCGACCTGCTCAATGCCGCATGGCGCGCGCGCCTGGCGTCCGGCGCTCAGGCGGCGGATGTCAATCGGGCGTTTATCGCCCTCTGCCAGGGCATGAAGTAGTGGGGCAGCCAATCCTGGCTGCAAGCCGGCTTTCAGCCGGCGCTTGCGGGCGCATCTTTTCACAGCTTCTTGGAGTAAAGTAAGGATCAGGGCCGGGACAGGCGGGGAATCCTATGGGCGACAACGATAAGAAGGGCGCGCGCGATGCTTCTCTCATGCTGAAGATCCGCGCCGATGCTTTGGCGGGCAATCTGAACAAGGTCAAGGACTTTTTGCTGAGAGCCCCCAACCGCCGCGACGAGATCGAGAAACTGGAGGGCGAGTTAAAACAGTTGTTTCAACTCGCCGGGGATATCGATCTCGCGGTATACGGGGCCAAGACCAAGGTCGAAAATGAAAGCGGCCAGGAGGTGCCCGCCGTCCCTGAGGAACGCAAGCGGCGCGTGGAAGAATTACAGCAGAAATGCGGCGATATTGAACTCGCCGTGTCGGCGCTCCTGGCAAAGACCGCCGCGGCCAAGGGTAAGGTGACGTCCGCCATCAACGCCGTCGCCGAAATGAAGCGCAGTTGCTTTCACATCCGCCCCGACGAGCCGGTGGGCCTGGTGCTCAGCAAAGACCTTACAGCCCGCATCTCCGAACCGGTGAAAGGCCTGGCCGAATTGAATAAGGCTCTCGCCGCCAATGTCCCCGATGTGGAAGCCTGGAAAAAGTTCCGCGTAGCCAGCCTCAGGAGCCAGGACATTTTCGCCGAGTACCTGGATTTCCTGGGCGGCCTGGCCTTGCGCGATATCGGCTTCGACGAAGGCATCAGCCGCATGGCGGAGGATTTGATTCGAACTTATAAGACCAATCAGCCCCCGTCCTACCCTTGGCTGGCTCTGCCGGCGGCCCGGCCCGATGCCGTGGTCAAGACGCTGGCGCGCATCGTCCGCGTCGGCTTTCCCGAATGGACTGTGTGGGCGCTGCCGTTTACCGCGCATGCCTTCTGGCACGTCATCGCCCGCGACGACCTCGATGACGTCGTGTTGCAGGAAACTACCCTGGAAGCCATTCCCGAACGCCTGCAAACCTGCCTGGCCGACGCCTTCGCCACCTACACGATGGGTCCCGCGTACGCCTACGCTGCCTTCTACCTCCTCCTCAATCCACTCGATGCCTATGCCGCCAACCCCGCCGTCGCCGCCGATACCGCCGGCCTTCGCGTGGGCGACGACACGCGGGCCCAGGCCATTTTGGCCATGTTGGTTTCCATGGACGACACCAGCGCGGACAACGAGTACAAGACCATCGCCCTAAGCCTGGGCAGTATGTGGGCCTCGGCGATGGAGCAGGCGGCCGCCGGCCAGCGGACCGCCCAAACCGCCACCGACAACGCCGCTGTCGCCCTCTTGGTCGAGGCGTTGGGGAACGTGCTCGGCAAGTGCCAGTGCGCCAGCTTCCCGAGTTCTCATTGGGACCAGATGGAGACTCTGGACCAGGTGCTGGTGGACCGCCCCTTGCAGATCCTCGAGCTGCGCAGCGTGCTGAATAGCATGTGGAGGGCCCGCGTCGATCCGGCCACAAAAGACGTCAAGAGTATAGAGGATAAGGTGCGCAACCGGATCATGAAGAAGAAGGAAATCGGCCAGAGTGCGGCGCAGAGCCCCAACCTGCCTGCCAAGGTGACGGTATGAGCAACGACCGTACCACCAGCACGCCGTCGTCGTCGGCGCCTCCCGCTACCCCCAGGCAGCTCAACCTCCAGGCCCAAACCGTGGGCGAAACCGGCATCCTCACCAGCCTCCTGCCCGACGTCGCGCGCGCCCGGATCGAACATCTGTTGGGACACCACGACGCAGTCTCCGCAATTCTGGCGCGCGTCATTGCGGATGCCCACGCCTGCGTGGAGTCCACGACCATAGACGATAGCACGCGGGCCTGTTTCGATCTGCTCATCGCCAGTTCGAACTGCCTGCTCGGCCGGTCGGCGGCCGCCATGGGGAACGAAGCCGAAGGCGCCCCGTTTTTTGCCCGGGCCGTGAGCCTGTTCGATGCGCGCGCGCCACAGATCCCCGAGCAGCCCAATGCCAACCAGCTCTGGACCGACTACGGTATCGCACTCTACAAGACCGGCGCCCCCGTCCGGGCCATCGAAGCGCTCACCAACGCCGAAAAGACCGGCGTTCTCCTGGCGGAGATGTATCATTTTCTCGCCTTGGCGTTCCGGGCTAGCGCCCCGCCTGAAGGCAGCCGGGAGGTCCTGGAAAAGGCCGCCGAGGCCGCTCGCAAGGGCCTCCAGTTGGCTCCCGCCGATCCTGGACTCTGCTGCACCCTGGCCGAGGTGCTGTTCGCCCTTCACGACACTGCGGGAGCTGTGTCCGCGTATCTCGATGGCGCGCTCGGTGCGGCCCGGAAAAACGATATCACCTGCACCGGCGACCTCGTGACGTGCGCCCTCAACCTGGAGCCGGCCAATCGGGCCGCCGTCACTTTGGCGGTGGAAGTCTACCGCTCAAAGCAGGATTTTCCCTCTGCCCTGAATCTGGTGGATGCCGTTCTCCGCGACCCGCCGGAACAGCCCTGGGCGCTTGCCCTGAAGGGCAAGCTGCTGCGCAATTCCGGCAAGCTGGACCAGGCCATCGACATCCTCCGCCAGGTCCCCTTCGACCCCGATACCGCGTGGGCGGCGTCCGAACTGGCCGGCGCGCTTTTTGACGCCGGCCAGTTCAAGGCTGCGTCGGAGGCTGTGGACAAGGCCCTGGAATACAATGCCCGTGATGCCGCCGCGCAGTTGCTCAAAGGACGGTTGCTGATTGAGGAAGGCCACCCGGAACTGGCCATCGCGGCGCTCGAGACTTCTCTCAAATTGGACCCCGATTCGCCGCCCGCATGCTTCGAGCTGGGCCGCGCCTATTTTTCTTGCGCGCAATACCCCGATGCCGTGCGCCTGTTCGACATGGCGTTGGCCGCCGCGCCCGACTGGGGTCAGGCCGCCGGCGCCAAAGCCAGGGCGCTCTACTGGCAGGGTGAGTACGGCCCCGCCCTCAGCCAGGCCCGCCGCACCCTCAAAATGAGTCCTGGCGATCCCGAGATGCTCGACCTCATCCTCGACGCCGCCCGCCAGCTCGACCGCGAGGAGGATGCCTTGCGCGAAATGGAGATCGAGCTGGCTCGCGATTCAAACTCCGCCCGCGCCTGGTATCTCAAGGGCTGCATTCTGCTCGATCGCAACGACCTCCACGGCGCCGCCGAATCGCTCGCAAAGGCGGCCGACCTCGACTCCGCGAACGCCGACGTGCAAATGGCTTTCTCCAACTCCCTGCGCCTGCTCGGCAGCTATGAAAAGGCCGGCGAGGTTTGCGAAAAAGCGCTCCTGTGCCGCCCCGTCACCGCCTACGCTTTAGGCTGGGCCGGTACCTATTTCGGCGAAGTCGGCGACTTTGCCCGGGCCTGTCAGGTTCTCTCTCAGGCCACCACCGGGTTTCCCAAGGTCGGCTGGTTGTGGGGGTCGCTCGGATGGGCGCTCCAGTACCGCGACGACTGTTCCGCCGCCCAGTCGCGCGAGTGCTACCAAAAAGCCGTTGCCGAAGACGGAGAAACCCCCAATATCTGGAACCTCAAGGGACTGGCCGATGCCTGCGTGCTTTGCGGACTCGCCGCGGAAGCCAACCAGGCGTTTCAGAAGCTCATTCGAGAGTTCCCGGATACCTCCCAACCCCCGATATTGTATGCGCACGGCTGGTCCCATTACCGGCTCGGCAACTTCGCTCAGGCAGCCGAGCTCCTCAGATCCGCCGCCGGCACGACGCCCGACTTCGTCTTCGCCCAATTCGATTGCGCGCTTTCCCTGCTGGCCAATGGCCGCTTGGACCAGGCTCGCGCGGCATACGCCAAAGCGATCTACCAGGCCACGTCCGTGCATCCCATGCGGCAGCGCGGTCTCCTCTACGTAGCGGCCTTCGATATCGCCGAAGCGGCCAAACACGGGCGCATCCGGCCCGACGCGGCGGAACAACTCGCTCTATTGGGCAGTCAGGCCGTCAAGGTAGGAGTCGCTGCCTCCGCCATGCCATGGCTCGCAAACCCCTGGGCCAACGCCCCTGTCAAAAGCTGACCTCCCGTTGTGGGGCAGGTTGTTAACCTGCGGCGGGTTGGTAACCCGCCCCCCTACACTTCCAGCACGATCCCGCGCACCGGGAGTCCGCTGGCGCGCGCTAACGCCAGTGCGTAAACCTGCACCTGCGCCACGTTGCGCTTCTCGCGGCGGTCCGTCTTGTAATCGATCACCGTCCAGCTTGCGCCGTCCGTCCAGGCGAAATCGATGCGCCCGTCCACCAGCGTGCCGTCTTCCAGCCGCACCATCACCGGAAGTTCGCGATACCGCCGCGCCCCGGCGGGGACTGCCAGCGCAGCGTGCCCTAGCGCCGCCTGCGCCGCTTCCACCGCCGCCGCCCGCTCCAGTTCGCCGGCGCCGTGGCGGCGGCCCCAGATCGCAGCGAGCGATTCTACGTCCTCGCCGAGCCCCGCGTGCTGCAGGATATCGTGCACCAGGCGCCCGAACCTCCGCCCGCCCGGACGCCCCGGCGCTACCGGAAGCGTGATGGTCTCCACCGCAATCGGCGCGCCCGGGCCGCGTCCCAGTGTCTCCGCCGTGCTGCTGCGGATGCTCGGCACGCTACCGCGCGCGATCCGCGCCGCCCGGCGCTCGCGCCATTCCTCGTAAAGCCGCAGCCCTTCGGCCGCCTGCTCCGCCGTGCCCTGCAAGACACTCTCGTTTTCCACGCCGTCTGTCCGCGCCGCGCCCAGGGCGAGCACTGCCGGGTCGAACCACACCACCTCATGCCCACCCGCCTTGGGAGAGTGCAGGCCCGGCTTCACCGACACTTCCTCGCTTTGCTCCGGCGGCCGGTTCAACACCGTGCTGCCGCCGAGCCGCGGACACCCGGGCGCCGCGCCGGACACCCGCCATTGCTCCTTCGGCGGATACAGCGCGTCGTGCAGCGGGCTCAACCACCCGCCCGCGCGCTCTTCCTCCCCGATGGCCGCCACCACCAGCAGATCCCGCGCGCGCGTCGCCGCCACGTAGGCGATGCGCAGCGCTTCCTCTTCGTCCGCCTTAGCTTCGCCATCGGCGGCGTCCAGCAATTCCCAGGGCGCGCACCACAGCAGACGCTGCGCGCACACGCGCCGCTCCGCATCGCTCGTGCGATCCGCCCCCTGCGGTCCCGTGAGCTTCGCCGTGAGATCCGCCAGAATCACCACCGGAAACTCCAGCCCCTTGGCCTTGTGCACGGTCATCAATTGCACGCCGCCCCCCTCCTGCTCCAGCACCGGCGCTTCGCTCGTGTCGCTGCCGTCGTATTCGCTCTCCAGATATTCCACGAAGGCGCGGAAAGAGGTGGCCGCGCCGCTCGCTTCGAAGCTCCGCGCCAGATCCGTCAGCCGGTAGACATTCGCCAGAACCCGCTCGCCGCCTTTGCGAAACGCAAACCCGGCGTGCGCCCGCGTGGCTTCCAGCAACCCGTGGATCGTGTCCGCGATGGGCCGGTAGTTGCGCACCCGGTGCAATTCGCGCAGCAACCGCAGCCCCTCCCCAATTGGAGCGAATTCCCTCGCCATCTCCCCGGGCAATTCCATCATCGGGTGGAACCTGCCGTGCGCGTTCTTGAACCCCAGCAGCACATCGTCGGGCACCGCGAACAGGCTGCCGCGCAGCACGGCGAACACGCTGAGTTCATCGTCCGGCCACTCGACGGCGCGCAGTGCCGTGCGCAGCGTGCCCACTTCCTCGCGCCGGTGAAACGATTTCGACCCCACCAGCAGGTGCGCCATCCCGCGCGCTTCCAGGCAGCGTACGTATTCCTGCGTCAGATCCGTGCCGTAGTTGGTGAAACGGCGGAACAGGATGCAGACATGCTCCGGACGGACGCCCACCCAGTTCCCGCTCCCCCGGTCGCGCACCTTCCACCCGCTCTCCTGGCAGAGCCATTGAATGAACGCCGCCACCGCGTTGGGCGAGCAGGCATCGATCTTCGCGTTGGAGATATTCCGCGTGCCGTAGGGATATGGCATCGGCAGCGCCACGATGGCCGGTTGCCCCGCGGGACCATCCACACCGCCCTCCAGCGCCAGGTAGCTCCCCATGCTGTTTTCAAACGCCGCGTTGACGAAGCTCTGGATGGCTTCGGTGGATCGCGTACTGCGCTTCAACTCGCGCGCCCCCACACCGTCGCCGCGCAACCCCTGGCAGATGCGGTGGAACAGCCGCGCGTCGGCGCGCCGGAAGCGGTAGATGGATTGCTTGGGGTCGCCCACAAGGTAGACGACGCTCTTGCTGCGCGGGTCCGGCTCGAAGAACGCGCGGCGGAAGATATTCCACTGCGTCTCGTCGGTGTCCTGGAACTCGTCGATGAGNNGGTCGGTGTCCTGGAATTCGTCCACGAAGATGCGCTGGTAGACGCGCTGCAAATCGGCGCGCGCGCCATCGTGACGCAGCAGGTCGCGCGCTTTCAGCAGCAGATCCATGAAATCCAGTTGGCCGGCGCGCTGTTTTTCCTGTTGATAGAGACCCACCACCTCCCAGAGTTCGTCGCGCAGGTGCGTGGCGAGATCGGCATCGGCCGGCTGCCGGAAGGCTTCGATCGCCAGCTTCAACTCTTCCCATCCAGCGTAAAGCGCATCGCGCCCTTTGACCCAACGCATCTCCGCCGGCAGCCGGAGCAGCTCGCTCTCTATGCGGTCGCCATCCACCCCTCCGGCTTCGCGCGCGC
>PLDO01000253.1 GCA_003136215.1 Bryobacterales bacterium | reverse complement strand
GACAAAGACCGCGACGGCTTCGTGGTGGGCGAAGGCTCCGGCATGCTGGTGCTGGAAGAATTGGAAATGGCCCGTGGCCGCGGCGCCCGCATCCTGGCCGAAATCGTCGGCTACGGCATGAGCGCCGATGCTTTCCACGTCACCGCACCGCCCGCCGACGGCGACGGCGCCTTCCGCGTGATGCGCAACGCCATGCGCGACGCCGGGATTCAACCGCACCAAGTGGATTACATCAACGCGCACGGCACTTCCACTGAAGTCGGCGACCGCGCCGAAACCGCCGCCATCAAGAGGGCCTTCGGCGAGCATGCTTACAAGGTGGCCGTCAGCTCCACCAAGTCGATGACCGGCCACCTGCTGGGCGGCGCCGGCGGTATTGAAGCCGGCATCTCCGTGATGGCCCTGCGCGACCAGATTGCGCCGCCCACCGTCAATCTGGAAAACCCCGATGCAGGTTGCGACCTGGATTACATCCCGCTACGCGCCCGCCCGATGAAGATAGAATATGTCCTCTCCAACAGCTTTGGCTTCGGTGGGACCAACGGCTGTCTGATTTTTAAGAGATACCAGGTATGAGCGACAGGGTCGCCTTATGAAAATCATCGTCGCCATCAAGCAAGTTGCGGTGCGCGATTCGCAACTCCGGATTGCCGCTTCCGGCCAGTGGATCGACGAAGCCGATATCGCTTACGAAATCAACGAGCCGGATGCGTACGCGCTGGAAGCCGCGCTGCAGCTCAAGGAAGCCCAAGGCGGCGAAGTGGTAGCGCTATCCGCGGGACCGCCGCGCGTCGCGCAAACCATCCGCGAAGCCCTCGCCAAGGGCGCCGACCGGGCGATCCACATCGAAGAGGAGCTATCTTCCGCCGACCCGCTGGCGACGTGCCGGCTGCTGGCGGCCGCCTTGAAGGCGGAAACGCCCGACTTGGTTCTCACCGGCCTGCAGTCGGACGATCTGGGATACGGCCAGACCGGCCCGATCCTCGCCGAGTTGCTGGGCGTGCCGCACGCCACCATCATCATGCAGGTAGAAGTCACGTCCACCGGCCTGCGCGTGAAGCGGGAACTCGAAGATGGCTGGTTCCAGCACGTCGACATGCCGCTGCCCGCGCTGCTCACCATCCAGTCCGGCGGCAACAAGCTTCGCTACGCCACGCTGATGGGCATCAAGAAAGCCAAGACGAAGGAAGTCAAGCGCCTGATTCCCGCGGAACTGGGCGGTGCCGGTGGGGCGGCCAGCATCCGCCTGGACCGCGTGTACCTGCCGGAGCGCGCCAAACGAACGCAACTTTTTGACGGCAGCCCCAAGGAAGCCGCCGCCAAATTGGTGGAAAAACTCAAATTCGAGGCGCGCGTCATATGAGCATCCTGATTGTAATGGAGCAGCGCTCCGGCGTCTGGAACCGCATGTCGTTTGAAACCCTGGGCGCCGCCCAGCAACTGGCCGGGGAACTCAAGACCACCGCCAGCGCCGCCGTGCTGGGGCAAGGCATCGAAGCGCTGGCGGGCGACCTGGCCGGCAAACAGCTCGAAAAGGTCTACGTGGTGGAGCACGAGCTCCTGAAAGAGTACACGCCGGACGCCTACACCGCCGCGCTCCGCCAGTTGCTGGCGCGGGTGAACCCGGAGTATGTGCTGCTGCCGCACACTTACCAGGTCCGCGATTTTCTGCCGAAGCTGGCCACCGCCCTCGGTACCGTGGCGGTGAGCGACGTGGTGGCGCATCGCGTGGAAGCGGGCGCGCTGGTGCTGGTGCGCCAGCTGTTCCAGGGCAAAGTAAATTCCGACGTTCGGTTCACCGGCGCCGCGCCTCACTTCGCCTCCCTGCAGGCCGGAGCATACCGCGCGGACCAAGTGGTGGAAGGTGCCGCGGCGCTGGAGAAGTTCACGCCCGCTCTCGCGGCGGGCGACGTACGCACCAGGCCGCTGGAGCGCTTCCGGGAATCGGCGCGCGCGGTGGATCTGAGCGCGGCCGAGCTGATCGTGGCGGTGGGCCGCGGCATCAAGGAGGCGGACAATATCGCGCTGATCCAGGAATTGGCCGGCGCGATGGGCGCGGAACTGGCTGCCTCGCGGCCCATTTGCGATGCCGGCTGGCTCCCCATGGAGCGCCAGGTGGGCAGTTCGGGGCAAACCGTGGGTCCCAAAATGTATATGGCCATCGGCATTTCCGGTGCGATTCAGCACCTGGTGGGGATGAAGGGGTCGCGCATCATCGTAGCCATCAATAAAGATCCGAATGCCCCAATATTCGAAGTCGCCGATTATGGGATTGTCGGCGACCTGTTCCAGGTGGTGCCGGAACTGATCGACGCGTTGAAGAAGGCCAAGTAGCCGCACGGCGGGGCTGGCGGCCCCTCGGGTGTACTGCCAAGTCAAGTACTTTGTAAAGGTGTGTAAATTGCGGCGTTAATTTGACATTATGCCGCGAAGCCCGCTATACTTTTCAATCCGCGTCGCAAGGCCCCTCTTCAATCTGTGCAACCTTTGGGGTTGAGCCTGCGTCTTATCCATCTGAACTTATTTGCATTGCGTACTGATTAGGAAGTGATTTATGAAACCCAAGACATCCCCCTACCGCAAGATTCTGGAGAAGAAAGCGGAGGAAGTTCGTCACAGCATGTCGGCGCAGAAAGCGGCGCAAGTGGTATCCCGGTTAGATGTCCCGTCGGACGAAGGCGACCTGAGCCAGCACCACCACGAAGAGTGGATTTTCCTGAACCGCAACACCATCGACATGAAATTGTTGCGTGAGATTGCCGATGCCCTGCACCGCATGGACATCGGACAGTACGGCGTATGTCCGGAGTGCGAGGAGCCGATCTCGCCCAAGCGTCTGGATGCGGTGCCGTGGGCGCGCTACTGCGTGTCCTGCCAGGAGCGCATCGCCGCGCGGATTGCCGACGGCGAAGTGATCGACGAGTATCAGGAAGCCGGCCGATGACCCTGGTGGATCTGCGACGGCTGGCGATCCGCCAACAATCCAGGATCCGCTTCGTATTGCGGAACGGTATGGAGTGTGTCATTTCGGAAGATGGAATTGCGCGTGTGCCCGCTCTGCAAGGCGTTCCGGAGTTCAATCTCGAACAAGAGCTCGCGGCCGCCACAGCTTTCTTTGTGGAAGCCGCCGTGCCTGCCGGCATGAAGAACCCTCCCCAGCCGAAGCCCGTATCGCTGGGACGTTCGCAATTGACCGCCATGGCGCTGGATTCGCCTGGCGCTCATGCCGTTCACGACGAGCACGACGACGAGTAAGGGCCCACCGTTCTCGCCCTGCCTGTCCTCCTCTCCACACCTCCGGGCTCAGGGGATATCCCTATTTGCTCCCGGTGAATCGTTGTACAATGAATACGCTCTTTGGTAACAACTGTTTTGCTCACCCGTAAGGGTTTTTGGGGGATGTAATGGACAAACCGGCGCAAAATATCCAAGATAGTTTTCTAAACAATGCCAGGAAGGATAAAGTCGTCCTGACGATCTATTTGATGAGCGGCGTCAAGCTCTCCGGGCGAATCAAGAGCTTCGACAAGTACTCGCTGGTGCTGGAAACCAACAATCAGGAGCAACTCATTTTCAAGCACGCCGTCTCGACGGTGGTCACGCAGAAAACGACCCACTCCTATGTGAGCAGTCCGCCGGCCGCGGTGCACGGCGCAGCGGCAGGCGGCGCGCCGGGCGTGCCGGTGCACACGGACGCCACGGAGGCATAGCAAAACGGGACCGTCAAACGCCGCCGTCGAGCGGGCCATCCTGGTCGGACTGGATTGGAAGACGCGCTCTGCCGCGGGGCGCACCAACGCGCTGCGTGCCGAGGAGTCCCTGGACGAACTGGCGGAACTGGCCTCCAGCGCCGGGGC
>PLDO01000582.1 GCA_003136215.1 Bryobacterales bacterium | reverse complement strand
CAGAGCAGGTTCCAGCCGCCGTCCCGCCGCATCGCAGCGGCGCCCAGGAAGAGATCGCCGTCACGTTCGATAGCGTCCTTGAGAAGCAGTTTCCGCCCGTGGAATTCGATGTAGGCCAGGCCTTCATCGGGCGCGGTCAGGGGACCGTTTGAGGCCTTGGTGGTGGAAGCGAACCAGCGTTCGTCGATGCCGCCGCGATGGCCGCCCAGGATGTAAAGGTCGCGCGGGTCCAGTTTCAGGCGCCCGCCGGGCATCAGGAAAGAGCGCGGCACCCAGCACGGCGCCAGCCGCACGACGCCTTCTCCGGCGGACAACGCTTCGCGGATNNCATTGTCTGTCAAGGCGGGAACAAAAATCATCGGTATACTAGCATCACGGCTCTTATCAGAGGAGTGACCTGGGAATGCGAATATTACCGATTGTGGCGGCCCTGGCCGCGGGCTGCGTACTGAGTTGGGGAGCGGACTGGCTCACCGACGGCGGCAACGTCCAACGGACGGCGTGGCAGAAGGACGAAAAGATTCTCGGCACGGACACCGTCAGGGGCATGAAGCTTCTGTGGAAGCTGAAGCTCGACAATGAAACGCGCCAGATGCACTCCCTGTTTCCGCCGCTGATCGTGGGCAGCGTCAACACGCCGGCGGGTCCCAAGCAGATCGCCATCGAGACCGGCGTCTCCGACAACATCTTTGCCATCGACGTCGAGACCGGCCAACTGATTTGGAAGAAGCACTTCGTAAGCACCTGGACCCCTCCGGCCACGGGCGGCAGGCGCGGGGATATCCTTTGTCCGGGCGGCATCACCGCCACGCCCGTCATCGGGCCCACGGACATCCCGGGGAAGTACACCATCTACGCCGCGTCCTGGGACGGCATGCTGCATCAATTGAACGTGGCCGACGGCGAGGAAGTCGCGCAGCCTTCCAAATTCATGCCGCCCAACGGCAAGCCGTATGCGCTGAACCTCTTCAACAACATGATCTACACCCACACCGCGCAGGGCTGCGGCGGCAATCCGAATGTGGCGTACGTTTATGACCTGGCGACTAAGAAAGTGGGAAGCTGGGGTCCGGCGGGCGGCGGCATGTGGGGCCGCACCGGCCCGGCGATCAGCGCCGACGGCACCATGTACACCGGCACGGGCGATGGCCGTTGGGATCCGGAAAATGGAATTTACGGCAACGGCATCGTCGGCCTGAAGCCCGATCCGAAGACCAGGATGCTCCTGCTGGAAGACTATTACGGCCCTTCCAACGCCGAGTGGCTGGTGAAGCGCGATCTCGACATGCAGGTCACGCCCGCCATCTTCAACTACAAAGGCAGGGAACTGATGGTGGACGCGGGCAAGGAGTGCCGCGTGTATCTGATGGACACCGCGTCGATCGGCGGCGACGACCATCGCACGCCGCTGTATCGCTCTCCGCTGCTCTGCAACGAAGAGGTCAACTACTCGTCGGCCGGCATCTGGGGATCGATGGCCAGTTGGGAAGATTCCAAGGGGACGCGCTGGGTGCTGACGCCGATCTGGGGCCCCAGGCATTCCGCTTTCAAGGCGCCGGTGGAATACGGCAAGGTGACCTACGGCGCCATCGTGGCGTTCAAGGTGGAAGAGAAGAACGGTAAGACGCAACTGACTCCGGCGTGGATCTCGCGCGACATGAACCACGCGGAGCCGCCCGTGATCGCCAATGGAGTGGTCTACGCCTACGGCAATGGCGAAGACACGGATCAATCCGTTCCCGCCGTGGGCCTGGAAAATACCGCCGAGCGGCGCATCCCGGGTTCGACCCACGCGGTGCTCTACGCGTTGGACGCACAGACCGGAAAAGAGCTGTGGTCCAGCGGGGACGAGATCAAGAGCTGGAATCACTGGAGCGGACTCTCCATGGCCAACGGCCGGGTCTATATCGCCACGTTCGACGGCATCCTGTATTGCTACGGAATCAAGAAGTAGCCGCCCATGAACGCGCTACCCATCCGTTTGTTGGCCGGCCTCCTTCTGTTCGGAGGCTTTGCCGCGGCGCAGACTCCGGAGCAGAGGCTTGCCGCACAGAGGCATCTGCTAAAAGACTGGGGCGGCCTCATCCGCTACGGCAGCGAGGATGCCGAAATCCCGCCTCCCAAGGCCGGTGAGAACCGCGTGGTCTTCCTGGGAGACGACGTTACCGATCAATGGGGCCAGGGCGCCGCCGCGTTTTTCCCCGGCAAGCCGTACCTGAACCGCGGCATTGCCGGACAGACCAGCGCGCAGATGCTGGTCCGCTTCCATCAGGATGTGGTGGCGCTGAAGCCGAAAGTCGTCGTGATCCAGGCGGGCATGGACGATCTGTTGGTGGCCACCGAGGGAGTGATTGCGGAGAACTACATGTCGATGATGGACATCGCCAGGGCGAACGGAATCCGCGTGGTGCTCGCCAGCGTGACGCCGGTCTGCGATTGCTACACCAAGCAGACCGGGCTCCGGCCGCAGGGAAAGATCATCGGGTTGAACGGCTGGATCAGGGATTTTGCGGCGCGCAGCGGAGCGGTCTATCTGGACTACTACTCCGCGCTCGCCGAGGGACGCAATTTTAAGAAAGAACTGACCGGCGACGGACTGCTTCCCAACGACGCCGGCTATGGCGTCATGGCTCCGCTTGCGGAGATAGCGATCGTGGAGGCGCTTAAGAGATGAAAGGATTTCGTATGATGCCTGCCAGACTGACTGCCGCTCTCTTCGTCTGCCTGGGCGCGGCTCACGCCCAATTCGGGCGAGGCGACGCGGTTTGGAGTACCTCCGGCGGCGATGCCCATCGCTCGTCGTGGGTCGCGACCGATCCGAAGATTTCGAGCGAGAGTCTCTCCAAGCCCGGCTTCGCGCTCTTCTGGAAGATGAAGCTGAATAACGAAGCGCGGCAACTCAACGCGCTGTTCCCGCCCACCCTGATGGACCGCTATATCGGCATCCGTGGCTTCCGTTCCTTCGGGTTCGTGTCGGGCAGTGGGGACAACGTCTACGCGGTGGGANNCATCGACTGGCAGAAGAGCTTCGGCTCCAAAGCGCCGGCGGATGCTTCATCGACCTGTCCGGGCGGCATGACCACGGGTACGGCGCGTTCCATCGGCACGGCCTTTCCCGCCGCTCCGGTGGGCGGGCGCGGCGGTAGCGGTCGTTACACACCCGCCAAGAGCGGAGTCGGTGAACCGGACCAGGGCGCTGTCACACTGGCGGAACTTGCCGCGCGCGCCGCTGC
>PLDO01000263.1 GCA_003136215.1 Bryobacterales bacterium | reverse complement strand
TCCAGCGGACCATGCTCGGCGAGGTGAAGGAAAAGAACTCCCTGCTGCAGGATCTTTCCTGGCGCGAGATCGCCGTGTTCGCGCCGCTGATCGTGTGGGCGTTTTGGATCGGATTGAACCCGCAGCCTTATTTCCGGGTGCTGGAGCGCCCCGTGGCGCACATCGTGGAGCGCGTGCACCCGGGGTATTACGCCGAACGTCATCTGGTGAACCCGCTGGACGCCGTGGCCCCGGCGGCAAGCGCCGCGCTGCGCTAGTGCGGTGGGACAGACGATCGCATTTTGTCGTCTGTCAACTGCCGGGCTTCAGCGAAGGGTGACAGACCACAAAAAAGCGATGGTCTGTCCCACTTGCTATTTCTTCTTTCGCCCGGCGGCAGCGTCGCCGGGTAAGTTGTCCGGGTCGCCGTACTTCCAGTCCGCCGGATTGCGCGGCGGACGAAACTCGTTGGTGCTGAAGATCCGCCAGTCCTCGCCGGGCCGCGCCACGGCGAGAATCAGGGCCAAGGAGTGCGCCGGCCCCTGGAAGTAGGAGATCCGGATGCCGTGGATTCCGCCGTTCAGAGTGACACTGCCCGTCTCGGGTTGGATGGCGTGGAGGCCGTCATTGTCGATCACTGCTTTGCCGTCGATATATAACCTGGACCCATCGTCGGATGCCAGCAGGAAGCGATACTTGCCGGGGTTACCGACATAGAAATTGCCTGTGTAGTCGATGGCGAACCACTCGAAGCGGTTGGTAACGCCAGGGAAGCCTTCCTGAAAATTACGAGTCGGAATGTTGAGGGCGCTGGTGTAAACGGCGCCGACGGATTTCAGTTTCTCGAACTTGGGAAGGCGGTCGGTATTGGGTTCGAGCAGGTAGATTTCGCCGCGGAGTCCGAAGGGATCGACGACGGTGACGCCAAAAGTGGTGATCGGCGCGTCACGAATGGCGGGCGTTTGCGCGCCGGCGAGGGAGAGCGCCAGGCACGAAGCGATTGCCAGGGTACACCCTGTGGGCATGTCTAATGATAGGCGCAATGCACCACGCCGGGGCGGGACTCTCAGTGCCGGTGTGCGCCCGACAACTGAGTCAGCAGGATGACGACGAGGTTCCAACTGACCACCGCGGTCAACCAGTAATTCAGAAAAACCACCACCCTCGGCCGCTTGAACTTCATCGCCATGGCTACCAGCAGGACCGCAATAATCTTGCCGATCAACAGCGCCGCCAGCGGTCCCGCGCGCATCAGGCGGCCCAGAAACATGCTACCCTCCAGCGCCCCCAATTCGAGTCCCAGCATGGTAGTCAGTATGTCGAGCGCCTGCAGGGCGATAAACACGGTCAACGATGGCGTAGGGAAAGCCCTGCGCATGCTCAAAGGAATCGGAAAACTCATGGGACTGACGACAATTCTGGCGTGTCCGCCGCCAGCCAGTCCAGGTTATCTTTCGTTAGCTCACTCCACGCGCTACAATCGGCGCTGCATGGCAATTGACTTGGCAGCATTGGCGAAATTCGATACGCCGACGATCTCGAACACCATCGAACTGTTTGAAGTACGGCCAAGGACGGCCGGATACATGGACGGCCGCATACGGGCCTGCTTCCCCGAAATGCCGCCCGCCGTAGGATACGCGGCGACAGCCACCATGCGTTGCGCCGAACCGCGCCAGGAGGGCGATGTCTACGGGTCGCTGGACGAGCAGGTAGCGCGGTTTGGCGAACTGGCCGGACCCGCCATGGTGGTATTCCAGGATCTGGACGACCCACCGGTGGCGGCTACCTTCGGTGAGATCATGTGTACTACTTATCGGGCCTTCGGCGCGGCAGGTCTGATCACCTCCGGAGGCGCGCGCGATCTGGATCAGGTGCGGCGCCTCGGGTTTCCGGCCTTCAGCAATGGAGCCATCTGCTCGCACGGCTACAGCCACATCGTGGATTTACACGGTGCGGTGCGCGTGGGCGGCCTGACGATTCACGCCGGCGATTTGATACACGCCGATACGAATGGTGTGGTGACGATTCCGCTGGAGATCGCCGCCCAGGTGGCCGACGCCGCAGTGGAGTTCATGGCGGCGGAAGCCATCCTGTTGGATTATCTGAAGACCGGCACGCCCGAAACGGGGCCCTTCGCCGAAGCGCGCCGCGGCATGATGTCCGCGCTCGCCGAGCTTTCCCGCCGCCTGCGGAAGTGAGGTAGGACAGACGATCGCCTTTTGTCGTCTGTCGCACTTGAGTTTTGTCGGTGCTCTGTCCGCTCTGTCCTACCCGCATCCAAGCACCCGGCCCATGAACTCCCAGACCCTCGGATTGCTGTACGGCGCCATCTGCTGCTGCGCCGGCGCCGGCCAGTTGGGACGATCCGCGTACAACCGGTTCAGCCCCGCGCCGATCTCCCGGTCGCCGCCGGTAAACCCTTCCAGCAACTTCTTCCAGCGCACTCCCAGCGCCTGCGCCGCCGGGCTTGCCGGATCCTCGTGCAGGGCCGCCTCCACGTCGCGGAACAACTCCGTCCACTGCCTGGACACCTCCGTCTGCAACTCCGGCGTCCACTCCTTGGCGCGCGCCTCGATCTTCACCCGCGCCTCATCGTTGTAATGCTTCTCCGCCCAGCGATTGTCGTTTTGCATTTCCATCACCTCGATGATTTTGGTCAGTAATGCGGAGTCGGCCCGCCGCCCCGGCTCGATCGATTTCCCGGCGTCGCCAATCGCCCGGATGGCGCAATCCAGCAATCGCCGCTTCTCCTCCAGCACGGTGCGTTGCATTTGGAGCGCGGCGGATAATTCAAGGCCGTCGCGATCCAGCATGGTCCCGATCCGCTTCAACGGAATGCCGAGGAACTTGAGCGCCACAATCTGTTCCAGGCGTTCCAGGTCGCGCGCCGCGTACACGCGATACCCGCTCCCGTTGCGCCGCGCGCGCAACAGGCCCAGGCGATCGTAGTGGTGCAGCGCGCGAACCGTAACCCCGGCCATTCTGGCGAACTCTTGTACGTTCACTCGAAATCCCTCACGCAAATCATCTTCAAGCCTCACCCAACGTCAGAGTCAAGAACAATCGTAACCATCCTGCGCTACTATTTCTATTATTCGATGGCCCCCATTCTGGAACTACGCAAGCTGGTGAAGCACTTTCCCGGCCAGCAGGCGGTCCGGGATATTTCGCTGGCCATTCCGCAGGGTAGTTTCTTCTCCCTGCTGGGGCCCTCGGGATCGGCAAGACCACCACCCTGCGTCTCATCGCCGGCTTCGAGCAGCCCACTTCCGGCGATGTCCTGTTGAACGGCGAAATCGTCAATCAACGCAAGCCCTATGAGCGCAACGTCAGCACCGTCTTCCAGAACTACGCCCTTTTCCCCCACCTCACGGCGCGCGGCAACGTGGAATTCGGTCTCAAACGCCACCGCGCCACGGATATCGACGCCCGCGTCCGCGAAGCCCTGGAACTGGTCGGCCTCGCCGGCAAGGAAACCCGCCGCCCGGCGCAACTCTCCGGCGGCGAGCGGCAGCGCGTGGCCCTGGCGCGCTCGCTCGTCCTCCAGCCCGACGTGCTGCTGCTCGACGAGCCCCTGGCCGCGCTCGATCCCAAACTGCGCAAACAGATGAGGGGGGAACTCAAGGCCATGCAGCGCCGCGCCGGCGTCACCTTCCTGCTGGTGACCCACGACCAGGAGGAGGCCCTTTCCATGTCGGATTGTCTGGCCGTAATGAATGAAGGCCGCATCGAGCAGGTGGGCTCCCCCGAAGACGTTTACCTGCGGCCGCGGTCGCGCTTCGTGGCCGGCTTCCTGGGCGCCATCAACTGGATTTCCGGCGCCGGCGTTCGCCCCGAAGCCGTCCGCCTGCTACCCCCGGGGGACGCCACCGCCGATCGCGGCTCGCCCGGAATCGTCACCGGCAGCGTCTTTCTGGGCGATTGCGTGCAAGTTCTGGTGCGCCTCCATAGCGGCGAAGACACCGTGGCGCAAATGCCGCGGCGCGCCGCCCTCTTTCAACCCGGCGACGCCGTGCAATTCACCTGGAGCGCCGCCGATGAGATGACTTTCCCATGAAGCTGCGCACCGGCTTCCTGCTGCCCGCGTGGCTTTCGATGGCGGTGCTGTTCGCCGCGCCGTTCGCCATCGTGCTGGCCTACAGCTTTCTGACGCGCGGCGTGTACGGCGGCATCGAACCGCCCTGGACCGCGGAGAGCTACCGGCGTCTTTTCGATCCTCTCTATTTCGTCATTCTGTGGCGTTCCGTCGCCATGGCCCTGGCCTCTACCGCCTTCTGTCTCGTGCTGGCATTTCCCGCCGCGCTGTTCATCTCCCGCGCCGGGCGCCGCAAAAATCTCTACCTGCAACTCGTCATGCTGCCCTTCTGGACCAGCTTCCTGGTGCGCACCTATGCGTGGATTTTCCTGCTGCGCGACACCGGCCTGTTCAATACCGCGTTGCAGGCGCTGGGCATCATCCACGGTCCACTGCCGCTGCTTTATAACGTCGGCGCGGTGCTGCTCGGATTGGTCTACGGCTATCTCCCCTTCATGGTGCTGCCCATTTACGCCACCCTGGAACGCCTCGACCCGGCGCTGGTGGAAGCCGCCGCGGACCTGGGCGCGCGCCCCTTCGCCGCCGTATGGCGCGTCGTCGTGCCCCTTTCCCGCCCCGGCATCGTCGCCGGTTCGGTGCTCGTCTTCATCCCCTGCCTGGGCGCCTACCTGACGCCCGACCTGCTCGGCGGCGGCCGCACCGTGATGGTAGGCAACCTGGTGCAGAACCAGTTCACCACCGCGCGCGATTGGCCCTTCGGCGCGGCGGTCTCCATCACCCTGATGGCGCTGGTCTCTCTCGTCCTCGTGCTCTTCCTGCGGCGCCAAAGCGAGCCCCTGGCATGAAACGCTGGCTGGGGCTCTACGCCGTAGCGTTCTTCGCCTTCCTCCATCTGCCGCTGGTGACCCTGGCCTGCTTCAGCTTCAACTCCTCGCGC
>PLDO01000256.1 GCA_003136215.1 Bryobacterales bacterium | reverse complement strand
CAGGCCGGCGCCATTGTCGTGCTGGAGCGCGGCCAGATCGTCGAGCGCGGCACGCACGAAGAGTTGGTGCAGGCCGGCGGATATTATGCGGATCTCTGCCAGAAGCAAATGCTGGAAGAAGAGTTGGAAGCGATCTAGCCGCCGATCGTCAGCGCGGTACGGGCTTATGCGGCGACGATGTACTCTGCAATGGTCTTCGGCTCCGGAATTGCCTCCCCATCCTCTGCAATGCCCGCCAAATGCATTCGAATGGCTCCGCGAATCAGCCCGGTAGTTTCCTCGAGCGTAGCTCCAGCAGCCACGCACCCCGGCAGATCCGGCACGTATGCACTGTAACCGGTGTCGGTCTTTTCAAACAAAACGGCGTATCTCATTTCAGCCCTGCTTGTTTAAGGATACTATTTTGCGTCTTCGGATCCAGGTCCATCGAAGGATGGCCTGCAATCGTCACCCTGCCCTTTTTGTCGAAATGCTTGTATTGACGGTGGCTCCCTTCCTGGTTAACCAATCGCCAGCCATCACGCTCAATGATACGAATTGCGTCGCGGACTTTCATGGCCATTCGGCGATTTCACTGCGGGCGGCTGCGCATCGACGAGCCGTAATGGGGCCGCCGCGCCATTGTCTTATGATGCCGGCGTGTGGCGCTCCGCCTGCTCGGCGCGCTTCTTGGGAATCCCCTTCGGATGGCAATCCAGGCATTTAACGGTATGGATATTGTGGCCGCTCGCCGTATTGACGAAAGTCGTGTCCATTTTCTCCACGTCGATGCCGCAGTTGGACAGCCGCGGATGGCAGGTGGCGCAGGAGGCGCGCGTCTGCTGCCCGTGCTTCAGGTGGCACGCCAGACAGCTCAGCCCCTCGTGAACCCCCACCGGCGTGCGGTCGTCGCCCGAGCCCACCAGCCGGCTCGCCTCCGGCGCGTGACACTGATAGCACAACGCCTGGCGTGTATCCGGGCTGATCTTCAGGGCGCGCTCCCCGTCGCGCATCACCGGCATCGGCAACAGTTCCACCGCGAAATGCTTCTGCTCCCGCCGGTCGAACAGCCCCACCGACGGCCGCAGCACTTCCTGCTTCGCGGCCTGTTTCGCGGCCGACTTCTCCACCGGACGCACCGACTTCGGCAACAGCTCGCCTTCGCGATGCACCTGGTGGCAGCTCAGGCACGGGATCGCCGGCTGCTCCGCCAGTTCCGGCCGCAGCAGACGCCACGGGCCCTTGGAATCCACCGGCGCCACCAGGTCGCGTATGCCGCCTTCGAAGTGCATGCCGTGGCAGCGCAGGCAATCGTCCATCAGCAGACGCTGGTGATTGTGCTTGTCATCCAGAAACAGCCGCCGGTAGGTGGCGCTGTGCGCCCCGCTTTGCCACTGGGCGAACTCCTGCCGGTGGCAAGAGCGGCAGCGCTCCATCAGGCGCGGGATATCGCGCGTGCCCAGGCGGACCGGGTCGGTGAACCCCTGCCGTACGTGCTGCACCAGGCGGCGCAGATTCCCCAGGTGGAACCCCGGGTCGAATGTGGTGATCTCGCCGTGGCAGGCGCCGCAGCTTACGTCGCGATGGCTGGACGCGTGCCAGGCATCGTAGTTCTTGCGGATCTCGTGACAGCGCGCGCAGCTGGCGCCGGAGTTGTACTCGTAATAGAGGCTTCCCGCCGGCAGCGCCAGCACCACGATCGCGGCAGCCGCCAGCAGGCCGCCGCGCAGCATTCTGCGCTTCATACGCCGCGCCCCTTCCGTCCCTTCACAAGTTGCTCCGCCGCGCGGTACGCCGTCGCCATGATGGTCAACACGGGGTTGAACCCGCCATTGTTCACGTGTACGCTGCCATCGATCACGTACAGGTTGTCCTGATCGTGCACGCGGCAATTCTTATCCACCACACTCGTCTTCGGGTCGGCGCCCATGCGGCAGGTGCCCGCCTGGTGCTGCCCTCCGCTGGTTCCCTTCCCGGCCAGCTTCTTCCACGTGCGGATGGCGCCCGCCGCCTTGAGCCACGCTTCGGCCTTCTCAGCCATCGCGAGCGACGTCTCCATCGTCTTCGGATGCTTACCGCCGGACAGGCGCGCCACCGGAAGCCCCCAGAAGTCCTTCACCTTCGAGTCCACTTCCACCCGCGATTCGGCAATCGGGATCTCCTGCGTCGGCCCCTGCACCGCGATGCTGCGGCGGTACCACTGGCGCATCAACTCCTTGTGGCCGCGCCCCCATTGCGGCGCTCCGGGCGGCAGCGCGCTCACAAACTGGTACGGCAGGCGGATAAACTCGTTAGCCAGCATGGCGCCGCCCACCAGGCCCGGGTTGCCGTGGTTGTAGTCGCACACCGCAATGTTGGCGCCCGGCCCGATATCGTCGTAGGTATCGTAATCGAAGATTCCCCACGCCCCGGTGTACGTGTGTCCCTGCAAATTGCGCCCCACCTGGTCGTAGCCGTTCCCCAGGCCCGCCGGGTGCATCTTGCTCTTCGAGTTCAACAGCAGGCGCGCCGATTCCACCGCCGCCGAGGAGACAATCACGATATCGGCAGTCTGCTCGCGCAGCCGGTTGTCCGCATCGTAATACGCCACGCCCGTAACGCGTCCCTGCGCGTCGGTCATCACCTCCCGCGCCATGCATCCGGTGCGCAGCTGGCAATTCCCGGTGGCCAGCGCCGCGGGAATCGCCGTGTTCTGGGTGCCGCATTTGGCGTTCACTTCGCAGGCGAATCCCACGCACCAGCGGCACTGCATGCATGGCGGCCTGCCGCCGTACGGCACAGAGTTGCGCAGCATCGGGAGATCGAACGGGTGCAGGCCCAGGCGCTGCGCGGCCGGCTTGAGAATCCCGTATTCCTTATTCACGGGAAGCGGCGGCATGGGCAGCGGCTTGCGGCGCGGCCCGTGAAACGGGTCCGCCGAAACGTCGCCCGAAACGCCGATCTCGTATTCCGCCTTCTCGTAGTAGGGCTCCATCTCCGCGTAGGAAACCGGCCAGTCGCTCAGCGTGCTGCCCTCCGGCACGCCGTAGGTGGTCGCCATGCGGAAGTCCTTTTCCTGATAGCGCCACGCCTGCGCGCCGTAAGTAAAGGTGCCGCCCCCCACGCATCCCGCGTTGTTGCTGTAGCCGCCTTCGCTCGGCAGCACCACGCGTTGCTGCCCATCGAGATCCACCACCACGCGCGGATTGCGCTCTTCGTCCGGCCCCGAGTTATTGCCCAGTACCGACGTGCGCTGATTGCGCAGATCGTCCTTCCGGCAATCGGCCGCCGTGTACCATTTGCCGCGCTCCAGCAGGACTACGCTGAGTCCGGCCGCCGCCAGTTCCTTGGCCGTCACGCCTCCCCCGGCGCCCGCTCCCACAATCACCGCATTCACGTGTTCGAGTGCCATCGCTTACGCCCCCTGCTTCGGCAACTCGTAGCGATTGCGCCCGCGAATGGGAATCACCGGCACGCCCAGCATGCGCCAGCTCACGGCATCGCGATTGCCGCCGTGGCGCGGGTCGCCGTAGTAGCCTTGCATGGTGTGCGCAATCACGGTGGAAAAGAAGCGCTTCGCGCCGCCTTCCAGCGATTCCAGCAATGCCGTCTGCTGCGGCCCATCGAGAGCGGCGAACCCCTTGCCGAACTTGCCGGTGGCAGCCCGGTCGATCTCCATCAGCCCGCTGCGGTAGGCGTCTCGCTGCCGGCGATAGGGGCCCATCAATTGCCGGTCGATGAACTCGACCCCTCCCGCCCATGCCGCGCCCGGCGTTTGGTCGGTGGGGATGATCTGCTCGCAGATGGCGGCCAGCGTCCTGCCTTCAGCCGCCGTCAGAAAGCGCCACGGCGTGTTCTCCCGCCCACACGAAACAAGCGCGCCACACGCAGTGGCGGTGCCGGCGATCCGCAGAAACCCGCGGCGCCGCAGTGATTTGGTTTTGACGTGGTCCAAAGCTGACCATAGCGCTCTTCACTTCGGATTTCCACCCCCTCTTATCCGGTGGAATGCGCCGCATGCACTGGCTGATCGCGAGGTGGCAGGGAATTCCAGCGTGTGCGAAACTGAGAGCCGGTCCTAACCCCGGAATGGCTCACCAGTGCATTCCTTTGCAGGACAAACGGAGGAAAGCACATGGCGAGCGAACGAACTTTGTCAGCCCACGCCAGCTCCACGGCGCACACGGCCGGAATCATCCTGATGTCCATCGTTCTTTGGAGCTTAACGGCCGGGCACATATTCGGGGATTCACCGGAAAACCCGACCAACGCGAAACCGGCCAAGCCGGCCCTCCTGGCCGTGCCCTTGAGCTTCGAGGCCAATCAGGGCCAAACCGACAGTCAGGTAAAGTTTCTATCCCGCGGCGACGGCTACTCGTTGTTTCTTACATCGAACGAAGCTGTCTTCACGCTGCGGCCGCCAGCCGGTGCCAAAGCTCTGCCGTCGGTTGTCCGCATGGAACTGCGGGGAGCCAATCGTGGCGCCCAGGTTACCGGTGCCGATAAGCTGGCAGGTGTAGCCAACTACTACGTTGGCAACGACCCGAGGAAGTGGCGCAGCGGAATCACTACCTACGGCAAAGTGAAGTACCAGGGCATCTACCCGGGCATCGATGCTGTGTTTTACGGCAATCAGCGCCGATTGGAGTACGATTTCGTTGTCGCGTCCGGCGCCGACCCCAAGCAAATTTCGCTCGGTTTGACTGGCGCCAAGCCGAGTCTCGACCCCGACGGCAATGTCGTCCTGAAGCTGGCGGACGGCGATCTGGCTTTGAAGAAGCCGGTGGTTTATCAGAACGTCGCCGGTGAAAAGAAAATTGTCGAGGCCAGCTATACCATCGCCGGCAACAAAGTTCGTTTCCACCTGGGCAAATACGATCACAACCAAACTCTGGTGATCGATCCCGTGTTTACGTATCTGACGTATTTGGGCGGTTCCAGCGTGGACTACATCGGTGGCATCACAAGCGTCGGCCAGACCACTAGTCCCACCCACGCGCTGGCCATTGACTCGGCCGGCGACGTCTACGTTACTGGAGAAACGATTTCCAACGATTTTCCCGTGGCCAATGCCNNGCCTATCAAGCCACCAGAAACGAGCCCGGAGGCGCTTACACGGCCTTTGTGAGTGCACTGAACCCAACCGGCACCGCGTTGCTGTACAGCACGTATCTGGGAGGGTCCGTGAGCAACCCCAACAACCAGACCAACCCCTTTGACATTGGTGCCTCGATTGCCTGGGATAGCTTCGACAACGCCGTCTACGTCGTGGGTACCACCAATGCCGTTGATTTTCCGACCACGCCGGGCGCTTTCAAGACCCAAAATGTTAACGGCACTTACAGCGCCTTCGTATCCAAGTTCAACAGTATCGGCCAACTCACGAAGTCGACATACTTGGGTCCTCATCTAACCTATGGACTCAGCGTAACATCGGACTCCCTGGGCCGCGCCTACGTCGTGGGTTATACGAGTTACAGTTGCAATCCGAGCGATTCTACGTGCCCGTTCCCCACTACACCGCGAGCGGTGATTCCGGCGCCACCGGCTTCCTTCAATGGGTACGGTTTTGTCTCGGTTTTCGACACGAATCTTGCGACGCTTTTGTATTCCACGCTTCTTGGCGATCCGAATGCCGCGCCCGCGGTGGGGGGGACCACTTCGGAAGCCTTCGGGGTCACCGTGGACCCCAACGGAAATTTCTATGTTGTGGGGGTTACCAGCTCGCCCAGCCTGCCTACCACCGCGGGTGCCTTCCAGCGGACCCTTGCGGCGTTCAATGCCCAACCACTTGTCGGATTTGCCGCCAAGTTTGGACCGGTGACCGCAAATGGAGCAACCCTCACCTATCTCACCTATCTGGAAGCGACTGGCACAGACTTCGGTGACTTTCCGAGCGGAGTGGCTGCCGATAGCCAGGGGAATGCGTATGTCGGTGGCTACACAAATTCGCCGACGTTCCCGGTAACGACAGGCGCCTATCACACCCCCTGCCCACTAAACGGCGCTGCACTTTGCCCTGCCGCATTTGTGACCAAATTGAATTCCGCCGGAACAGGCCTGGTATGGTCCGCGCTGGTGGAACCGGCCGACTTTTTCTCATCCATTCAACTCGATACGCAAGGGAATGTATATGTGGCCGGCCACAATGGTTGCTGCTCGTTCGTGCCGGTGAATCCAGTGCAGCCTGGTCTAAACAACGATGCGGGGTTCGTGGCGAAACTCGACCCGACGGGAAGCACGTTGCTGTTTTCTTCCCTGATTCAAGGAGGCTTTACCCTGAGGGGCTTGGCGGTGGACGCACAGGAGAACGTTTATGTAACGAGCTACACCTATGACACTACACTGCCGACGACACCCGGCGCGTTTCAGACTGCCTTAAAGAATCCCGGCACCGGTAACAGCTATGACGGCTTCATCGCCAAGTTCAGCTTGGCGCCTTCGATCACGCCTGGTGGCATCGTCCCCGTCGACAGCACGGTGAACACGATCCAGCCCGGCGAATGGGTCTCGATTTACGGCGCCAATCTCGCCGGCGCCCCCGCAACCTGGACCGGCAACTTCCCCAAGTCCCTCGGTGGCGCCAGCGTCACAATCAATGGCAAGTCGGCATACCTGTGGTACGTCAGCCCCGGACAGATCAATCTGCAAGCCCCGGACGACAGCACGACCGGAACTGTCCCCGTGGTTGTTACCACCACCAGCGGGAGCGCAACGTCCACTGTAACGTTGGCGCCGTTCGCTCCTTCCTTCCTCCTGCTCGATACCAAACACGTGACCGGCATCATCCTCCGGTTTGACGGCACTGGAGCCTACGGCGGGGGCACCTACGACATACTCGGCCCCACTGGCTCGTCTCTCGGTTATCCGACGGTCGCCGCAAAGGCAGGCGATTCCCTTCTGCTCTTCGGAGTCGGATTCGGGCCAACCAGTACGGTGGTGGCGGCTGGCCAGGCATTTTCCGGAGCTGCGCCAACCACTAAAACCGTCAACGTCCTCATCAACAACGTGAGCGTCATCCCAGGCTTCGCGGGAATGTCAGGCGCTGGGCTCTACCAGATCAACTTGATACTGCCCGCGGATCTTGGCACGGGAGATGTCACGCTCGCGGCCAGCGTGAATGGTGTGCCGACACAGTCGAATGTGGTGATTTCCGTGCAATAAGATCCTCGAGGAGGCCCTACTCCCCTGTCACCAGCTTCCAGCTCTTGTCCGGATTGAAGCGCGTCATCTGGCGGGCCACAACGCCGGCAGTGGCACCCAGGTCCTTTTCGTAGACCTTGCCCCGATGGTTGACCAGGAACGTTTCGATGCCGGAAACCCCGTATTCCGCGGGATAGGCGACCAGCGCGAAGCCGCCCATCATTTTGCCTCCCACCACGTAATCCATCGCACCGCCCTCGGCGTCCGGACCCTGCGCCTTGAGAATGCGGTAGTAGTAGCCATGGTAGGGCACAAGCTTCTTGCCTTCGGTCAGCATGGCGGCGGAAGCATCGGCAAAAGCCTTCGGCACCAGGTTATCCGGCTCGCCTTCCCAATAGAGTCCGTCCTTCTTGCCGGGCGAACTCAAGATCTTCTGGGCGTACTGCAGGCTGCCGCTGGCGGTGCGGTCGCGCGCGGCGTACTCCGTCTGGGCTTCCACGTAAGCCCGGCAGATCTCCATGGCGGTGAGTTCGTCGCGGCCCACCCGGCGCGCCAGAACTTCCACGCGTCCCACCGCGGAGTCGAACCGCCACTGGCCTTTTGCCAGCACGATCGGCACAGGCAGGGGCCAATCGTCGGGCCCGACGATCAGCGTGGCGCGATCCTTATCCTCATCCACTTCCACCGTCATTTTCTGGTGGGCCAATGCGGCGAACCGTTCGCGGCTTTCTTTATCGGCCGCCGCATCGCCGGACTGCGCGATGTCTTTGCCGGCGGGACCGAAGATCTGCAGCAGGGCCGCCGTATCGTTGGCGGCCGAGGCATCCACCAGCGCCTGCGCCGCCTCCTGTGAAGATGCGAAAGTCTTCTGGCCGGTTTGAGCGGCGCCGGGGATCGCTGCGATTCCCACCGCCAGCACAACGGCCACCATCGAAGTTCGGGCTGCCATTATCGTCCTCCCCTTCCACCACCACCACCACCGGACGGACGTCCACCGCCGCCACCGGAGGGGCGCCCGCCGCCTCCGCCGCCCGAAGGCCGGGAGGCCGGAGCGGAACGCTGCGCCGGCGCGGCACGCGGCGCCGGCGAACTGCGCGCCGCGCCCATGCTGGAATAACCGTGGTCGGCCTGCTGCCGCGCCGCCGAGCCGTGGTCCATGCCGCTGAAGACCCCGCGATTCTGCGCCGGCGCATTGTTGCTCGGAACCTGGCGATTGCCGAACCGCTCACCCTGCTGTTGCTGCCCGCGAACCTGATCCGTCGACGGACGCGCCATGTTCTGCCGTACGTTCCCCTGATACTGCGTCCGCAGGGACTGGTTGGCGTACGGCACACCCCCGCGGTGCGCCGCGTCGTGCGCCCACACCGTGTTTCCACGGACGCTTCCCATACCCCTGGTGTTGTAGTTGTATCGGTGCATGAACGAATTGTTCACGATGACGGTGTGGCTGCCCCAACCCGGATGCCAGCCCCAGCCGCCCCAGCCGTGCCAGCCGGCGCCATAGTAGAAGCCTACGTCGATCGGTCCGCCGAATCCGAAGTAGAGCCCGCCGGTAAGGAAACTGCGCGGCGGCCACCACCATTGCGGATACGGATACCACATGGGTGGGCCCCAGATCCACATCGGATCGTACACGGGCACGTAGATCACTTGCGGGTTGGCCGGCTCGATTTCAATGTAAGGCTGGCCGGCGTCGGTCGCGGTCGTGACGTTCTCCTGTTGGGTGGATTGCAGCTTTCCCGCCTGCTGTGCCTTCTGCCGCATGCGCTGCACCGCATCCATCACGTCCTGCTGTTGCGCCAGAAACGCGTTGCCCAGGTTAGTAGTCCAGGCGACGTCGTCATTCAGACGCTTCAGAACGTCGGGGAAAACCGCCAGTGCCTGCACGCTGGCGTCCCAGTCCTGTTGCTGGGCGGCCTGCGTGAGAGCGGGTCCGGATATCCCGGGATTCCTTTGCGCCCACTGGTAGGCCTGCACCACCTCTAATGGATAAGTGCAGGCCACCAGAACCTGGCTCAATAGCGGGTCGGGATAGAGCGCAATGGGCGCTACCAGATCGTTCAACTGGTCCGGGCTGAGCCGCTGATCCGGCGGTGGCGGAACGGGCGGAGCCTGCTGCGCCGGAAGAACACCTGAGCCCAGCACCAGAACTGCGAGAAGTAATGCCTTGGGTGGCGTAAAGAACCTCCTTCCACAATTCCATGGTACTGCCGGCTATCGCGTCGGGCTACTAGCCACACAGAGCTATGTCATTGAAAAGGATTAATCTACACACTTTGGGCACAGCCGCCGCCGCGTCTGCTAGTCTTACCTTGATGCGGATTCTCGAACTTCCGGAAATCCGGCGCGCCCTCGCGTTCCCGGACATCATCGCCCGCATGCGCCACGCCGTCATCGCCTACTCCCGCGGCGAGTGCGACATGCCGATGCCCATGCACCTCGCCATCGCGCCCGTTGACGCCGAAGTCCACATCAAATCCAGCTATCGCCGCGGCGGAAAGTATTTCGCCCTCAAGATCGCCGCCACCTTTCCCCGCAACCTCGCGCGCGGCCTGCCCACCGGCAACGGCATGATGCTCCTCTCCTCGGCCGAAACCGGCGAACCCGTGGCCTTTCTGGCCGATTCCGGCTATCTCACCGACGTGCGCACCGCCGCCGTCTCCGCCCTCGTCACCGGCGAACTCGGCCGCCGCGACCAGACGCTCGGCATCCTCGGCACTGGCATACAGGCACGCCTGCAGGCCCGCATGCACGCCGAAATCCTCGACCTCCGAAAGGTCTTCCTCTGGGGCCGCAATCCTGAGCGAGCCGCCGAGTGCCGCGCCGACCTGCAGGCGGCCCTTCCGCGGACCGAAATCTGTCTCGCCCACTCGCCCGCCGATGTCGCTGCCGCCGCGCGCCTCATCGTCACCGCCACAGCATCCCGCCTCCCCCTGCTCCGCGCCGCCGATCTCGCGGCCGGCACACACATCTCCGCCGTGGGCGCGGACTCCCCGGGCAAGCAGGAACTCGCTTCCGATATCCTGCGCCGCGCCTCGCTCCTGCTGGTGGATTCGCGCCGTCAATGTGCCATGCTGGGTGAACTGCAACACGCGCCGGATCAAGCCGCCCGCGCCATCGAGATCGGCGAGTTTTGCGATGCGCCGGCCGCCTTCGATTCCGCCGGCATCACCGTGGCGGATTTCACCGGGCTTGGCGTCGAAGACCTGTACATCGCCGAATCCTGTTACCTGGGGGCACTGTGAAAATCGCACCATTCGAAATGGAACGGATGCAGTCGACGTGGGAAAACCTGGTCGAAATGGACCTGAGCGAAAGCGGCATCCGCCCGGTGGCCCTGCGCGAGCTCGCCGGAATGGGACTCGACCTCGATTCCATCCTCGACATGCCGCTCGGCTACAGCCAGTCCAACGGCACCATTGCCCTGCGCGAGGAATTAGCCCGCGGTTATCCGGGCGCATCCGCGGACCACATCGAAGTCACCAACGGCACCTCCGAGGCCAACTACCTCCTCTCTCTCGCCCTCCTCCGCCCCGGCGATGAGGTCGCCTTCGAAGTCCCCAATTATATGCAGTACGGCGGCGTGCCCGAAAGTCTCGGCGCCACCGTGAAGCCCTTCCGCCTGCGCATCGACCGGGATTGGGAACCCGATTGGGAAGAGTTCGAGCGCGCCGTCACGCCCAAGACACGCCTCGTCTACCTCTCCCACCCCAACAATCCCACCGGCAGCGTGCTCACGCCGGAGGCCATGCGGCGCATCGTGCGCCGCTGCGAGCAGACCGGCTCATGGCTGCTGGCCGACGAAGTCTACCTCGGCGCCGAAATCGCGCGAGAGCGCACCCCCAGTTTCTGGGGTATGAGCGACCGCGTCATCGTCACCAGCGGGCTTTCCAAGGCCTACGGTATCCCCGGCGTGCGCATCGGCTGGATCGTCGGCCCCGCCGCTGTCGTCGCCGAATGCTGGAGCCAGCACGACTACATCACTATCGGACCCAACAAAATCTCCGACGCCGTGGCGCGCATCGCGGTGCGCCCGGAGAATCGCGAGAAACTCTACGCGCGCACCCGCGCCATTCTGCAGCACAACCTGCCCATCATGCGGGAATGGGCCGCTGGTTTCTCCGGCTTTCTGACCTTCCGCGAACCCCAGGCGGGCGCCCTCTGCCTGATGCGCTATCAATCCCCCACCCCGAGTTTCCAGCTCTCGGAACGCATCCGCGTCAACCAGAGCGTGCTGATTGTTCCCGGCGTCCACCTCGGACTGGAAGGCTACATCCGCGTCTGGCTGGGCGGAAAACCCGAATTCCTCCGCGAGGGACTGCGCCGCATCGCCATCGAACTGCACGCCGAGATCGAGCGCCTGCATGGATGACCATTCGCCGCAACTGAAGCGCGAGCTCGGCCTTCGCGACATCACATTCTTCGCCATTGCCTGCATCGTGGGCACGCGTTGGATTCCCGCCGCCGCTCACGCCGGGCCCGGCGCCGTCACCCTGTGGCTGCTCGCCGCCGTGCTCTTCATGGTGCCCCTGGCTATCGCCGTGGCCGCGCTCTCCGTGAAGTATCCCGGCACTGGCGGCTTTTATTTATGGACGCGCAACGATTTCGGCCGCTGGCACGGCTTCCTCTGTTTCGTCGTCTACTGGGTCGGCATCGCCTTCTGGTTCCCCGGTGCGGCCATGTTCTACATGAGCGCCGGCATCCACGCGCTGGGACCGTCGTACCGCTACCTGGCCGACAGCCGCCCATTCCTGCTCGCCGTATCGCTGGTGGCCATATGGGTCGCCCTCGGCACCAACCTGATCGGCGTGAAGATCGGCAAGTGGACGCAAAATGCCGGCGCGGCCGCCACCTGGCTGCTGGGTGCGCTGTTGGTCATCGTGGCCGCGGTGGTCTTTCGCCGGCACGGCACGGCCACACCCATCCACCTTGCGCCCACCTGGAATTGGGACACCCTCAGCTTCTGGTCCACCATCGCCTATGCCATGACCGGACTGGAGATGGCGGGCTTGATGGGCGGCGAGATCAAGGACCCCGCGCGCACCCTGCCGCGCGCCGGCTGGATCGCCTCCGCCTTCACCACTGCGTTCTACGTCTCTGCCACGGTGGCCCTGCTGGTCATCCTGCCTCCCGGGCAAATCAGCGAGATGAATGGCCTCGCCGAAGCCGGCGAGAGCGCCGCCCGAAGCCTGCACCTGGTCTGGCTCACGCCCGTGGTCGCCCTGCTCGTCATGGCCAGCGCCGTGGGACAGTTCGGCGGCTTGGGCACGTCGGTGTCGCGCCTGCCCTTTGCGGTGGGCGTGGACCGCCTGCTGCCGGCGGCCTTTGGCCGGGTCCATGCCCGATGGGGCACGCCGCACATCGCCATCGTCACCCTGGGTGTGCTCGCCTCCTTCCTCCTGGTGGCGATTCAACTCGGCGACACCATGCGCGCCGCCTATCAGACCCTGGTTTCGCTCATGGTGATCACCGGCTTCCTGCCGTTCCTCTACATTTTCGGCAGCGCCTGGAAGGCCGGCAAAAGGGTCAGCGCCGTCTCCGGCTGGGCCATCACCCTGCTCGCCATCCTGTGCTCCGTCGTGCCCACTGCCGAAGTGAAAAACGTGTGGCTCTTCGAAACCAAGCTGGCGGTGGGGACCGCGGCCGTTATCGCCACTGCCTGGCTCCTCTACCGGCGAACGCGCCAGGCCGCGGCTCCCGTTTAGTGCCGTTCGCGATCGCCGTATTCCCGATTTCCTTAATGCCTTCTTACACTACGGCCGGACGCTCCCTGCGCCCCGTCTCCGCCGCCAGGAATACGGCGTCGATGACGGCCATGGTCCGGGCGGCATCTTCCAGCGGCACCGGAACCTCGCCGCCATCGAGAATCGCCCGGGAGAACAGGTCGCCCTGGATGGTGTACTGGTCGCAGGCCGGCAGTTCCTCCGTCACCAGTCCGCCGCCGTTGAGGTCGCGGCAGTCGTCGATGTGCACGCGCGAAGTGCCTCCGGGAGTGGGGTTGAAAGGGATCTCCGCCTCGATCCGTCCGGTGGTCCCGAAGAAACGCATGCTCTGCTGCCCGGCGATCTGCGTGCTGCACGTGAACACGCTGTGGCCGGAAGGGAATTCCAGGATGGCCGACGTCAGCATGTCGATATCGCCGAATCGCGCGTCGCGGGTGATGGCGGCGGAAACGCTCACCGGCTCCTCGCCGAACACCATGCGCGACGTTTTGATGGCGTAGCAGCCGATATCGAACAACGCGCCGCCGCCGTACTCCCGGATGTTGCGGATGTTCTCCGCTTCCAGTTTGAAATAGCTGAACGTGCCCACCGCGGAGCGCAGTTGCCCGATGCGTCCGGCGCGCACCAGCTCCACGATGCGCAGCCACTGTGGGTGGTTCTGCACCATGAAGCCCTCGCCCATCTTGACGCCGGTGCGGTCGCGCACGGCAATCAGCGCGAGCGCCTCCCGCAGGTTGAGGCCGATCGGTTTCTCGCAGAGCACATGCTTGCCCATCTCGGCGGCCCGCGTGGACCACGGCAGGTGCAGGTGATTGGGCAGCGGATTGTAGACCGCATCGATCCCGGGGTCGGCCAGCATCTCCTCGTAGGAGCCATAGGCCTTGGGAATGCCGAGATCGCGCGCCGCTGCTTCGGCGCGTCCGCGGTCGCGCGACGCGATGCCCGCAATCTCGCTGCACTCGCCCGCCTGCATGGCCGGAATCACCCGTCTGACGGCGATATTCGCCGCCCCCAACACACCCCATCGAACTTTCTTCATAACCATCGCATTGTACCGTGGCGAAGGGCGCGGCGCATCGCGGTATATTGAGGGTTCATGATGCGATTGCTGGCGGGATTCCTGGTCGTGTCGGGGCTTTGGGGCGCCACCAGGAACCTGGTCCTGTTCGACACCGATTCCGGCCTCTTCGGCGACGATGGCGCCGCGCTGGTCATGTTGCTGCGCAGTCCCTCGAAGGTCTCGGTGCAGGCCATCACTATCGTGCCGGGCAATGTCTGGGGGCCGCAGGGCGCGGAGTACATGTTCCACATCCTGGACCTGCTCAAGCGGGCCAACCTGACGGTGGCCATGGGCGCCGACGGTCCGCTGCTCCACACCATTGCCATGGCGCGGGAGTGGGGACGCCGCTGGGGCACGCTGAGCTACATGGGCGCCTTCGCGCAGGATCCCACGGCGGCGGTGATTCCGGCGCCGGGCAGCAAGCTGGCGACGCGCAAACCGCGCCGCGACGCGGTCAATCTGCTGATCTCCGAAATCGAGCGCCATCCCGGTGAGGTGACCATCCTGGCGCTGGGGCCGATGACCAACATCGCGCTGGCGTTGCGCATGAAACCGGACATCGAAAGCAAGATCCAGCGCATCGTTTTCATGGGCGGCAATATCCGCGTGGCGGGCAACGCGTCGAACGCCGCGGAGTTCAACTTCTGGTTCGACCCGGAAGCGGCGCGCATCGTGTTGCGTTCGCGCATTCCGCAAAAGGTGATGTTCGGCCTCGATATTTGCAACCTGGCGCCTATCCGCAAGGCCGAGTTCGACCAGATCGCCGCGGTTCGCACGCCGGTGACGGAGCTCTTCCGCGAAGATCTCGGTAACCGCTATCCGGGGTTCCTGAAGAAGCCGGATGCGGTGGCATACATGTGGGACTCGCTGGCCGCGGCCTACCTGCTGGAACCGGAGTTCGTGACGAAGAGCGAACCGCGTTACCTCGACGTGCATACCACTTGGGGGCAGTTCTACGGATCGACGGTACCGCTGGACCGCCGCGTGGCTCCCGGCGCCACCCCGGTGACGGTGATGCTCGGCCTGGATTTCAAGCGCGTCTTCGGACTCTACAAGGACCGCCTGATCAGAGTGGACTAGTCCATGCGCATGATTCAGCCGGACACTGCCGCCGATTGGGAGCGCGTCCGGGAATTGTTCCGGGAATACTGGGCCTCCTTCGGTTTCAGCCCGTGTTTCCAGGACTTCGCATCGGAAGTGTCCGGGCTGCCGGGCGCCTACGCTCCGCCGGACGGAGCGCTCGTGCTGGCCTTGATCGAGGGCGAGGCGGCGGGATGCGCCGCGCTGCGCCGCTTCGACGCGGATCGCGGCGAGGCCAAGCGCCTCTACGTGCGTCCGCAATTCCGGGGACAGGGCGTGGGACGCGCACTGCTCGATTGGGTGATCGGGGAGGCGCGACGCATGGGATACCGTGAACTGGTGGGCGACACCATTCCGCAAATGGCCGTGGCGCTCGCCATGTACGATCGCGCCGGCTTCCAACGCACCGGACCTTATGCGCAGATACCGACGCCAGGAGCGATCTACCTGCGGCTGAAGCTGTAAGAAAAGGCGTTTTGGGCCACAGATGAACACAGATGAACACAGATAAAAACAGTATTCTGCTTATCTGTGTTCATCTGTGTTTATCTGTGGCCAATAATTCCTGTTCCAGCCTGTCCACCAATTCGTTTACCGCGCGGCGGACGGAGGACGTCAGTTCCTGCCCCAACTCGAAATTGCGCCCGGGAATGGTGTATAGGGTGGCTTCGGGCGTGTGCCCGTAGAGCCGCTGCACGCCGGCCAGCAGCGACTCGGGAGTGGCGTGGTGGGTGAAGCGGGAGCATGCCGGGGCGGGGCGCAACGGGATCTTGTTGAACTTGCCGGCGCGGCCGGAAACCGCAGCATCGATGAAGACGACGTGCGCGGCGCGCGCCATGGGCTCCATCAGTTCCGGCAGCAGCTGCTGCTGGCTGAGGATTTCGACATCGGGATCGTGCAGCCTGCCGCGCAGCAGTTCCGCCGCGATGTAGCCCGCGCCGTCATCGCCGCGCAGCGAGTTGCCGTAGCCGACAATCAACGTGTGTGGCATAAGTCCAGGAGTTCTCCCTCGTGCGATCGCAGTTCGACTTCCAGGGCGAGGCGCCCGCTGGCATGGGTCGAGCAGCTCAGGCACGGGTCGAAGGTCCGGATGACCGCCTCCACGCGATTCAACATGCCCTCGGTGAGCCTGTTGCCGTGCACGAAATGGCGCGCCACCTGCAACACGCCGCGGTTCATGGCCGCGTTGTTGTGGCCGGTGGCGATGATCAGGTTGGCCCAGGTGATGAGCCCGTCGCGATCCACCTTGTAGTGATGCATCAGCGTGCCGCGGGGCGCTTCGGACACGCCGATGCCCTCGGAGTTATTCACGCTGGCATGGGCGCGGACGTTGCTGTCGAGGGCGTCGGCATGGTGCAGCAGTTGCTCCATCTTCTCCAGCGCGTAGACGATTTCGATGAGGCGCGCGTAGTGGTAATAGAAGCTGGAGAGCACGGCGCCGCGATCCAGTTCGCGGAACTCGGCCCACTCCTGGCTGGCGCGCGGGGTGGAGATGCCGTCGATGATATTCAAGCGGGCCAGCGGACCCACGCGGTACACCCCATTCGGGTAGCCCAGCGGCTTGTAGAAACTGGTCTTGAGGTAGCTCCAGGGATGGGCGATCTCGGCCAGATAGTCGGGGTACGTGGTGTCGGCGTAATCGGCCACGATGTGGCCGCCGGCATCGAGGAAGCGGAGTTTGCCGGAGTAGTGTTCCAGCGTTCCATCGTCGCCCACCAGGCCCATGAAGAGGGTGGGGAAATTGGCGAAGGAGCGGATCTCCTCGCGGAAGCGCTCCATCTCGTTCTTGAACCAGTCCAGAGCCCGCGTGGCGATGGCCAGCGCCTCCGGAATGCCGGCCAGGATGCGGTCGCGGTTTTCCGCGGTCAAGGGGCTGCCCACGCCGCCGGGCACCACCCATGCCGGATGAATGCGTTTGCCGGCCAGCCACTCGATGATCTGCTGGCCGAACTGGCGCAGGCGGACGCCGTCTTTGGCCATCGATGGGTTGGCTTCGATGACGCCGAAGACATTGCGCGACGCCGGGTCGGAATCCATGCCGAGCAGCAGGTCCGGCACGGAGAGATAGAAAAAGCTGAGCGCGTGGGATTGCAGAATCTGCGCCAGGTTGAGGACCTGCCGCAGGCGCACCGCGCCCGCGGGAATGCGCACCGCCAGGATGGCGTCGCACGCCTTGGCCGAAGCGATCAGATGGCTGACCGGGCAGATGCCGCAAATGCGCGCCATGAGCGACGGCATTTCATAAAAAGGGCGGCCCTCGCAGAATTTCTCGAACCCGCGGAACTGGGTGACGTGGAAGTAGGCTTCCTCGACGTGGCCCTCCTCGTCCAGATGGAGCGAGATCTTGGAATGGCCCTCGATGCGGGTCACCGG
>PLDO01000525.1:12692-12895 GCA_003136215.1 Bryobacterales bacterium | reverse complement strand
ATCCGTATGACCCTGACCGCGCCCAACTGTCCCGTGGCCGGCAGCCTCCCGGCGGAAGTGGAACGCGCCGCGCGAGCCGTCCCCGGCGTCAGCGGCGTCAAGCTGGAACTCACCTTCGATCCGCCCTGGACCAAGGACCGCATGTCCGAAGCCGCCAAACTGGCTATGGGCATCGAAGACCTCATTCCCATCGCGAGGCTGCG
>PLDO01000525.1:0-12626 GCA_003136215.1 Bryobacterales bacterium | reverse complement strand
AAGCCATCGTCATCGGCGACGTCATGGACGCCCTTGGCGGCCGCATCTTCGAGAGCAGCTTCTGCGACAGCCACTCCGGCCAGGCGGCCATCTGCACCCGCTCCGTGGATTGCTCCGTCCGGTCGCTTTGGCGCGCCGTCCAGGTGGCGGTGGACCAGGTGCTCAGCAAAGCCACCCTGCGCGATCTCCTGCAGAACGAAGAAGAGATGAATACCTGGGTNNCTCCATCCCCGGCGCCCGGGGCTTGCACGTCATTCAGTAGACTTCGGCAGAGTCAAAACCTCACCAGTCATCCAGAAATACGTATACTTGTATTATGGAGAGCGGGCTGAAGCCGATTTGGCCTTGTTCGCCGTAGCTTATTGATTCTATTGCCGGCGTAGCTCAGTTGGTAGNNCGGGGGTTCAAATCCCTCCGCCGGCTCCAACCCTTTTTCTTTTCCCGGACCGGGCCCGTTGGTTCGCGGACCGCGGTGCGCTTGCAGGCAACGGGAAAGGCCCTTATAGTGTGGTCTTGATCAAGACTTCCGCTGGGATCGCGAAGCTCGCCTACGGTCCGCTGATTTATGCCGTCTCCGTGGCCTTTAGCTCCGCGTTGCTCTTCGTGGTGCAGCCGGTCATGGCCAAGAGCCTGCTCCCGCGATTCGGCGGTTCGGCCGGAGTCTGGATCGCCTGCATGCTGTTCTTCCAGGTGACGCTGCTCCTGGGATACCTCTATTCCTTCTGCCTGACGCGGTATCTGGGCGTGAGGGCACAGGCTCTGGTGCACTGCGGCGTGCTGACGGTGAGTGCGATCGCGCTGCCCTTAAAGCCGCGCCTGGAAGTCCTTGGCGGCAGCCCCACGGCAGCGATCCTATTCTCGCTGGCGTGGTCGGTGGGCCTGCCATACTTCGCACTGTCGGCCACCAGTCCGTTGCTGCAATCGTGGCTCGCCTTGCGCGGCAGGCACTTCCCATACCGGCTCTTCGCGCTTTCCAACGCCGCTTCGCTATTGGCCCTGTTGGCGTATCCGGTGGCCATCGAGCCGTTCTTCTCCACGCGCCTGCAGATGGCCTGGTGGTCGGGTGGCTACGTCGCGTTATTGCTCCTGCTGGCCGTCGTAGCAGGTGCCAATCTGCTGCGAACGCGTCCGGCGGACGGCCCGCGGCCCATGGTGTCCGAGCGTCGACCATGGCTCTGGATCGCGCTCGCCGCATGCGCGTCCACGCTGTGGCTGGCCGTCGCGAATTATCTCGGGCAGCAGGTCGCCGCCATGCCATTTCTGTGGATCGTTCCGATGGCGGTATACCTGCTCAGCTTCATCCTGTGCTTCGAGGCCGACGGCTGGTACAAGCCGGCGCGGTTTCGCTGGCTGATGCCCATCGCGTGGATTGCCATCGGCTCCCGCATTGCCCTGGAAGGCTCGGCCGGCGGGCTGCAATGGGAGATCCCGGTCTTCTCCGCGGCGCTGTTCGTTTGCTGCATGTTCTGCCACGGCGAACTGGCGCGCAGCAAGCCCGCGCCGCAAGAGGGGCTGGCGTTCTTCTATCTGATGGTGGCTTCCGGAGGCGCCCTGGGCGGCGTCTTTGTCGGGCTGGTCGCGCCGAACCTCTTCCCCACCTTCCTGGAGCTTCCCATCGGCGTTACGGCGTCGGTGTTGCTGGCGCTCTACTTCCTCTTCGGATACCGTTCTCCCCGCCGATTGATCCGGCTGGGAGTGGTCGCCGCCCTGGCATTGGTGGCGGGCACGCAGTATCACGCCGAGCGCCGCGTCGTCCGCACGCGCAATTTCTACGGCGCCCTGCAGATTCGCGATTCGGGCGATGGCGATTCGGCGGTGCGCGCGTTGTACAGCGGCCGCACCATTCACGGGCTGGAATTCCTGTCGCCGGCCTTGCGGCGCACTCCCACGACCTATTACGGTGTCCAATCGGGCGCGGGCCTGGCGCTCGCATCCTGGCGTGCCGCGAACCGGCGCGTGGCCATCGTGGGCCTGGGCGCCGGCACTCTGGCCACTTACGGCAGGAGCGGCGATTTCTTCCGCTTCTTCGAGATCAACCCTGCGGTCATCCGGGGCGCCGCGGAGTCTTTCGATTTCCTGCGGGATTCCGCGGCGGCCAACGATGTGGTGCTTGGGGATGGCCGCCTGATGCTCGATCGCGAGCCGCCGCACAGCTTCGACATAGTGGTGCTCGACGCGTTCTCGGACGACGCGGTTCCCGTTCACCTGCTCACGCGGCAGGCGTTCGAAATGTATTTCGACCGTTTGCGCCCCGGCGGATTGCTGCTGATTCATCTGACCAACCGCTACCTGGATTTGAGCGCGGAAGTGGCAGCTCTCGCCGCCGGGCTCGGTAAGACCGTGCTGCGCATCCACAGCATGCCCGATGCGGCGCAGGCGACGGAGCCCGCCGACTGGGCGATTGTCGCCGGCAACGGTGACGATCTCGCCGCGCTGCGACCCTACGCGCAGCCGCCTTCCAACCGGAAGGTGCGCCCCTGGACGGATGAATACAGCAGCCTGTTCCAGCTCTGGAAATAGGGATCGGCCCCGAGGACCGGAGCGGCTCAGTGAGCGGCCAATCGATCCAGCAGCAGATAGCGGCCGCGGTGGCGGTCCGCCTCGGCGCGTGTCTCAACATCGATGCGCATGACCGGCAGCGCGCCGTCGCTGGTGGCATGCCATTCCGGCGATCCCGCGCCATTCGGGTTGCCGGTCCTGATAAAGTTCGCGAAGTAATCCTGCATCACCGAAGAGACCTTATGGTCTTCCGCCGTCCATTGGTAGACCTTGTTGGTATCCAGATTCCCCATGGCGTATTCGATCTCCGCGGAATGCACGGCGCCGCGCGCGGGCGGCGCGGGAGTGGCAGCCGGGCCTGTACCCTTGATCACGCCACCCGCCAATCCGGCGGTGGCGTTGCCCATCTCCGGAGTCATTGGCGGCCTTGGCCGGGAGTAATAGTAGCGGTAAACCGGTTTGCCGCCGGTCTTGCCGCACAGTTCGATCCACTTCCAGGTGCTGAAGGCGATGAAGCGGTCGCCGGCCAGGCCGGTTGCCGACTGCAAGGCTTCCTCGTTGGTGCCCGCGGCGTACTCCTTGAGAACCGCCGCGGCATCGGCGCCGTATAGACGCCCCACCGCTTTCTCGAAGTTCTCGCGGTTAGGTTCATCGCGGCCCAGCACTCCCCGCGCATTCATTTCCTCGGAGTTCCAGCCGGCCAGCAGCGGGACGTGGGCCTGCTTTCCCGAGGTGAAGATGGCGAGCGGCGATTCGGGAAAGAAATAGCCGTCGATTGCCGGGCCAAAGCGCGGCGTGCCCGGCTTGGCCGCGGCCTCGAGGAGCTGGGCGGCGGTCATCGCGCGCAGCGCGGCGATATCGGCGCCCAAGGAGGATGCGAACTTCTTCCCTTGCGCTTCCGCCTCCGCCAGCGGCACGGCCGGCAGAGCCCCCATGATCGAACCGCTCTCGCCGATGGCGCCCGCAATCAGATCGCGGGATAAAGGCGACGCCATCTGGGCGCTCACGGCGATTGATCCGGCGGACTCCCCGGCGATGGTGATTTTTCGTGGATCGCCGCCGAACGCGGCAATGTTCTCCCGGACCCAGACGAGCGCCGCGCTCTGGTCCAGCAGCGTGTAGTTGCCGGACGCGTGGTGCGCGGACTCCCTGGTCAAATCGGGATGCGTCAGAAAGCCGAACACGCCGAGCCGGTAATTGACGGTGATCGCCACGATGCCTTTACGCGCCATGCTCGCCCCGTCGTACCGCGGCTCGCTTCCGTCGCCGGCCACGAATCCACCACCGAAGAAGTAGACCAGCACCGGGAGCCGCTCACCGGCCGACTTGGCAGGGGTCCAAACGTTGAGGTAAAGACAATCTTCACTCATCCCGTTGGAGCGGAAATTCATGTCGCCAAACAGGGACTGCTGCATGCAACGCGGGCCGAACGCCTTCGCCGGGCGCACCCCGCTCCATTTCTTGACCGGCTGCGGAGGGCTCCACCGCAAACTTCCGACGGGCGGTTGCGCGAACGGGATGCCCTTGAATTCACGCAAGCCGGATGCCTGCGGGCCGGTCCCTTCAATGGTTCCGCCGGCGAGCTTGACGCGATCCGCGGCAAAGGCTGACGCGGTGGACATTGTCATAAGCAGAGTTACGGAGAGCACGCGGTAACGGTTGCGGCGCATTTTTCAGATGGCTCCTGACGCCTTACTATAACGCCTGGCTGGAGCGGGCGCCCAGGCGCCTCGACTGAGCCAGGAGACGTTTTCAAGATTAAATGCTCTGCAATACTGAAATTCGGAGATCGGAAGTTGGCAGCCCATGTTACGCTTAATCGAGCCTGGGAGCCGAAATGGAAATCCTCGCTAGCGTAGCCGGAGGGCCACAACGGTAAGGGTCGATGGACCCCTATCCTCCACGACGTCGAGAACAGCTGCCACGCGCCGTCCATTGTGCGCCTGGCCCACGATTCACGGATCCCCCGGCTTCCCGCCTTACTCGACAACATCAGGAGAACCGTCATGAATAACTGGTTTAGCGACGAAACGAGCGCAGTACGCTTTGGATTCTTCTCCCTTGCATTCGGCCTGGTGAGCGCGGCATTCCTGGTAAAACTGGCACTCAGGCCCGCCACTCTGCCGCCCCCCGAGTGGGGCGCGCTGGGCGCAGCCGGGGTTGGTGTGTTTATGGGCGTCATTTCGCTGATGGGGAGCCCGGATGAGACCGCAAAACGGCTGTCTTACATCGGCATCGGTATCTCAATCGTAAGCGCGCTGGTGGTCGGAGCCTTGAAGTTGCACTTCTGAATCGCGGAGCGAAACTCATGCCTCGTCTTTTGTGCCTTACGGAAGCAGGTAAGCGCCGGGCAAAAATGGCGCTGATTCGCAAAATGCTCGTCCCGTTCGTGATCTTCCAAACGATCGTGGTTGGCAGCTTGATATTCTTCCTCCGGCTGACCGCCATGCAGAGCGTGGGAGTCGTCGCCCTGGCCTTCCTGGTGCTGCGGCTTTTCGTATATCGCACCTGGAGGAATCCGGCGTTCTCCTTCCAGAATTGGGGACTCCACCTGGGTGACGACTCGATCTATCTCACCGAGCACCCGGACGATACCGAGATCCGCCGCGGGGAAATCGCGGCCATTGTGGAATCCGCCGACGGCCTGAGGATCAAGGGAACCCGCTCCGACCGCGGCTTCTGGATTCCATCCGGAGTGGAAGATTACGCCTCGGTGAAACGAACGCTAGAATCCTGGATGCGCAACCCTTCGTAATTTCCCATGAATGATGCTGGCGAATCCCCACATTTCTACTTCGATCCGGAAACAGCGAAGTGGCACTCCGCGGAGCGCTCCGTTCTGCCCAAAGTCCTGATTCTTTCGTGCCGCCCGCAGCCCGGTGCAACGGCCGAACAGATGCTCGCCGGCGCTTCGTCGCTGCCGGCGAACGTGGTCCCCATCACTCTAGCCGGCATTCCGGATATCCTGGACGATCTCGCATCGGGCCGCATTGCCGCCTGTGTCCTCCTCCTGTCAACCCGGGGCTTGGCGGACGTATCCTTAGCCAAGCTCGTCTCTATTTGCGGGAAACTGTTTCGGACCGATCCGGAATTCCGATTGTTCGTTCAGCTCACCGATGGCCTGACTTTCGAAACACTCAAAGCCATGGCACTTCAGAAGCATCCATCCGCGAGCGCGTTGATCGACTCCGTCCACTTCTCCTCGGACATCCGCGACGACCCCGGCGACATGATGCGGCTTCTTCAGGGCTACCTGCTGGAGTTGCCCAAGATCCGTCACAGGCTGACGCGCGAACGTTGGGAATTCAAGTGGGCAAAGATCCTGTCTGTTCTGGTTGGCGCTTTTCGATGGTTGTTTGTACTGACAACACTTGCCCTGCTGGTGATTGGCGCGAGCGCCGGAAATTGGAAGGACAGTCGTTGGAGCCCGTGGCTGTGTTTCGGCGTGGGGCAACTCTTGTGGGTCAGTCTGCTGATGCTGGTCACGCTGGGCACGCGGCTCACATCCGGCCTGGTTTTTCGCCTGACTCTCCTCCTGGGTCCGCTCATTTATCTTTTACCAATGGCCCGGCTGGCGTCGCAATCGCTCTTCTTATGGGCCGGGTTCTTAGCCGGCGTAACGATGGATGTATGCGTTCGCTCCCTGGCACGATGGAGGAGGAGGCCTCTGCTGATCGAGAGGCTTTTGGGCGGCGATCACCCCGAACCATTGCTTCTTGGCCGCCGCTCGCCGGCGTTTCTCGCCAACGGGCCGTGGATTCCCGGCCAGATCCGGGTCTTTGTCAGCTATTCGGAAAAGTCCGACTGGGGAAGACGGCTTGCGCAGGACTTGCACACCGAACTCGATCGCCGCCACGTGGCCTGCTTCTTCGCTCCCAAGTGCATAGAACACGGAAGCAGCTGGCGCCACAGGCTCACCACCGAGTTGCGCGACGCCACCACCTTTGTGCAGTTCCTGGATGATCAAACGGCCAGCCACCGGCGGGATGCCGCGCTCAACGAGCATTGGCCGGCGGTGGAGTTGGCCGCTGCCGCGGCGCATCAGGCCATGGGCGGACTCCCGTCGGTGATCGTCGTGTGCCACCCGGATATGACGCCCGGCGCGCTGCCCGAGGAGACGCATCCATACATCCGGCAGGTGCTCGACGGTGCCGGAGATGCGATTGAATCGTCGTTGTGGGTGGTGCAGGACAAAGAAGGAATCCCGGAAACGCTGGCACAAGAACTCTCGAAGCGCTACCGTTGGCAGGCGGTCTCCATTCTCCCCATCAAACTGGCGGCGGTTCTCGAACTGATTCTGATGTTGCCCGCCATGCCCCTTTGCATGCTTGGCGTATTCGGCAGCGTCGGTATCTGGTTGGCGGCGATCGCCGCTTTCGCGATGCAAGCCAGAGGCGTCAGGCTGCTGGATTGGCTGCTGCAAAACGGATACGGGCCGTTGGCGCTGATGCTCGCGGCGTTTTGGCTTGGCTTCGTCGTTCGCCTGGCCGCCGCGTCCCGCCTCGAGACATGGGATAAGGCTAGTGGCAGCAGTTTCGGGTGGCGTCTGCTCGAAGGTGCCTTACTCGCCGGATGTTGCTTCTTCCTCGTTCGTCCGGCACACGCCATTGTGACGATCTATGCGGCGTTGGTTGTAGCGTTAGGGATCATGTTGGGATCTCATTATATGCGGCGGACCTTGGAAGGCAGGGGCTGGACCCGGAGTTGAGGCACTCCCGCCTGGAGCAGGCCCCTGCTACCGCCCGAGAAATTTCACGAGAAATTTCACGTTGCCGGTGAGCGCGATTCTGGTGCCACGTTTTCCGCGCAACGCATGTCGCCGTTCAGGTTGCCGCCCTGTATCCCCACCGAAATCCTCTCGCAACCGAACTCCCGCGCACTCTGCTGAGCCTTGGCGATATTCGCCGGGGCGCTCATTCCGGCCATCTCGGCCTGCATCACGGTTTGCGCCATTTCCACCTTCTTCATCAGCAGTTCGCGCTGCGCCTGCATGAGTTTCGAATCGCTCAGCTGCTTCATGAGTGTTCCAAATGCCTCCATGTCGAACCCGCCGGATGCCTGGTCCATTCATAGCGCCCGGCGACCACGGCGGCGCTATCCTGCCGGGCGGTGATGGCGGTCACCGGCGTGATCGCCAGCAGGGCCGCGCTTTGCGGTCCGGTTCCCGCCGCGGCCTTCAAAGTGGCGCGATACTCGGTCGCCGTGGCATTCTCTTTGACTACATCCACATTGTCGTTCTCGAAAACAAAACTGCTGCCGGGGGCGAACTCTCCGTTAACCGCCGCGTCGCCGGTTCCGCCCGGCATGAGGCAGGCCTTGGTGGTCATGCGAATCTCCGGCGTGGGGTACTTGGCCTTGGCCGCGTCCCTGGTGATTCCCATCGCGGCCAGTTGCTCGCGAGCGACGCCGCAACCGCTGCCAGGGCGCACAGCGCGAGACAACCCAGCAGCCAGGTCTTCGGCGTGGCGAACGGATGCGGCAGATCGGGCCAGCAGACCAGCGGGAGCAGCAACACGCCCATCTGGAGCAACCGGCCGATGCCGCGTTTCATCAACGAATGGGCGCGGAAGCGGCGCGCCACTGGAGCGTGAGGCGGGCGAAGCGTTCCCCGAAACGGCGCGCGTCGGCGCGGTCGCCATCGCTGACGCCCGGCGGTTTGGCCCCGGTCACGGCTTGCGGACCGAGCGATCCGAAGCCTTCCTGGTTGACGCCGCCGACAATCACGAAGCGCATCGCCAGAAATGCCGCGATGGCGGACATGCGCGCCATTTCCTGGCCGTTGGAAGGACTGCCGGCCGTGCAGAATACCGCCGCCGTCCGGCCCTCTCCGTAAGTCGCGCCCGCCTTTCCGAGCGCCTCGCCTACGCGGTCGAGGAAGCGCTTAGCCTCCGCCGAGAGATTGCCCCACTCCACCGGAGTACCCAGCACAATGCCGTCGGCTTTCACGATATCGTCGGCGGTCGCGTCGGCCACTTTGCGCAGGACGATCTCCACGCCTGCCACGGACGCCGCGCCGTCCCGGACCGCGGCGGCCATCTTTTCCGTATTGCCGGTGCGCGAGTGATAGGCGATCAGGATGCGCGCCGCAGGCGCCGCGCCGGCCGCGGCCGCCGTCAGGAGCGTGCATGCGAGGATGCCAGGAAGGAGGCGTGACACGTCCGCCAGTTTAACCCGTGGCATATGGCTGCGCTTGTGCAGGTGGGACAGGCTTCAGCCGGTCAATCCGGGCAGAGCCCGGACGGTCGAGCTTGGCTCGCCTGGCAAGCTGAAGCATAGCTGAAGCATGCCCCACCCATNNAATGGCCAATCTCCAGGGGCGAGCTTCGCTCCTGGCAAGCTGAAGCATGCCCTACCCATGCTCCGCAGCACCTGGAAATGCCCGAACTCCCAATCCGGACAGCTTGCCCTACCCTATGCGTTCATCACGCGATTCATGCGCTCGATGGCTTCATCGATCTCCGCCGGGCTCTTGAAGCCGATGGTCACCGCATCCACCGAACCCAGGTTCATGACGAACTTCATGGCGGCCTCGCGGTCCTCGGCTTTGGTGAAACGCCCCTCGCCGCACAACTTCATGCCGATCACTCCCATACCCTGGGCGTGAATCTTTTTGGCGTGCGCGGTCACTTCATCGACGTTGCCGACCGCATCCACGTCCCGCTGGTCGGGCGTGTCCATCCTGGTGCCGTTGTGGTTGACGCGCGTGAGCAGGAGGTCCAGCCATTGGTTTCCGGGGATGGTGCGCAGCGCGGGCAGACCGTGGACGCTGGCGCCGTGCGAGAGGATGACTTTCTTGCTCTTCGCCTCCGAAAGCCCGTCCTGCAAGGCGCGATAGTCGGCCTCCCAGGTCGGCGGGCGCAGGCAGTGCAGCAGCAGGATATCGATGTACTCGGTTTGCAGCTGGCGGCGGAAGTCGTCGATCTTCGGCCCCGTCGCGGCGCCAGACCCCGGCGTGCTGTACTTGGTCATCAGCCGGTAGCTCTCGCGGGGCAGTCCCTTGAGAGCGATACCGAGCATCTCCGGCATGCCGCGATAGCCTTCGGCGGTTTCGAAGAAGCGTATGCCGCTGTCGTATGCGTGACGGACCAGGCTGGTGAAAGTTTCCTGCCCAAGTTCGCGCTGCACCCGGCCGCCAAACGTGCCGGTGCCCAAGGCGAGCCGGGTGACTTTGACATTGCTCTTGCCGAGGGTAACCCAGTCGGTGGCCAGTCTCTTTTGGGGTTGTGCGCCGAGCCGTGTGAGCGCGGCAACGCCGAAACTTGCGGCCAGAAAATCGCGTCGGGTGGATCGATACATCATCCTCCTCCTTGGGAAACACTGTATCACTTCCGCGGCCCGCCGTGAGTGGGTGTGCCCGGCGATGGCAGCCCATCCCCTGACCGTCGGTGTGAAGTGGCGTCTATCCGCAGAGCGCGGCGGCTCCGGCGATGCCGGCATCGGCGCCGTAGCGCGCCATCACGATCGGTATCTCGCCGGCGCGCTGATTGATCGCCCAGCGCGGCAGTTTCTGGGAGATATCCGCAAAGAACGGGCTGAATAATTGGGCCATGCCGCCACCCACCACGATGCACTCCGGTTCCAGCAGGTCCACGATGTTGCCCAGCCACACGGTCAACAGGAATGCGGTTTCCTCAAGCACCTGCCTGGCCGCCGCATCGCCTTCGCGAAAAGCCTGGCCCACGTGCTCGGCGCGAATCTGTTCCACCCCTCCGGCCAGTTCGACCATGCGCGACGCGCCACCCCCGGCCAGTTTGCCTTGGGCGCGCAGCGCGATGGCGGGTCCGGCGGCCAGCGCTTCGATGCAGCCGTATTTGCCGCAGGCGCAGCGCGGACCCCGGTAGTCGATGGTCACGTGTCCGCCTTCGGCGGCGCTGCCGGTGCGCCCGTGATGGATCTTGCCGTTGAGGACGATTCCGGCGCCGATGCCGGTGCCCAGCGTGGCGTAGAACAGGTTGGAGTATCCCCGCCCCGAGCCCCACAGATATTCGGCCAGACCCGCCGCGTTGGCGTCGTTATCCACTCTGGCGGGCACGCCGAACACGCGCTGGGTTTCGGCGGCCAGCGGGAAACCCCGCCAGCACGGGAGATTCGGTGGATTGAGCACCACGCCGGTTTTGGGATCCAACGGTCCCGGGGAGCACAGGCCGATGCCGGTCACCGCGCCGCGCGCTTCCGGCACAGCGGAGAAGATCGCCTCCACCGCGTTCACTACGGCAGCGAAGCCCGTGGCGGCATCGCCGGCCGGAATCATCGGCACCCGCGCCTTGTGGGTGATCTCGCCGGTGGAATCTACCAGCCCGGCAGCTACTTTAGTCCCGCCAATATCGACACCGATAATCATGGATTCACCCACATCATACCATCGGGCCCGAAATCACGCGCTTTCCGCGGTCTCTACCCGCTTGCAAACAGTGGTGAAAAGGGTTTAATTAAGTAGTACGGGATGTCTGGCTCGCGCGACCTGTGTGCAGGGTCGGAGTCCGCCCGTCCGAATAAGGAGTCCGCATGTCAACGAAAGATTTCGATCGCCGGGGTTTTCTGAAATCCGTCAGCGCCACCGGTCTGTCGCTCGCTGCCGCCACGACCGCGATTGCGGCCAAGACTGCCGGCAAGATGAGTGGAGGCCGCGTGATCGGCGCCAACGACCGCATCAACATCGGCGTGATCGGCTGCGGCGGGCGTGGCCGCTATGACGCCGACGCCTTTAACGGCTTCGCCCAGAAGCACAACAATGCCTGTCAGATCGTGGCCGCCTGCGATGTCTACGAAAAACGCAAGAAGATGGTGGCCGATAAATACAAGGTAAAGGGCTATCTGGACTATCGCGAACTCCTCAACCAGAGCGACGTGGACGCCGTTGTCATTGCTACCCCCGACCACTGGCACGCCAAGATGGCCATGGACGCCATGGACAAGGGCAAGGACGTCTATCTGGAAAAGCCCATGGTCCACACCAACGAAGACGCCCGGCAGTTGGTGGCCACGGTGAAGGAGACCAAGCGCATCCTTCAGGTCGGCTCGCAGACCACTTCCGCGGACATCTGGTGGAAAGCCAAGAAGGCCATTGCCGACGGCATGATCGGCCAGATGATCGAGAGCCAGGGTTCCTATCACCGCAACAGCACCGAAGGCGAGTGGAACTGGCCCATCGAAGCCGGCGCCGGCCCGGACGGCAAGGGAGACGACTTTGTGGACTGGAACATGTGGCTGGGGTCCCAGTTCAAACTTGCTCCCAAGCGCCCCTGGGATGCCGACCGCTTCTTCCGCTTCCGCAAGTATTGGGATTATTCCCTGGGTATCGCCAGCGACCTCTTCTATCACGTGATCGCGCCGCTCAACATCTGCTGGGATGAGCCGCAGTTCCCCACCAAGGTGATGGCTACCGGGGGAATCTACGTATTCAAGACATTGCCCGACGGCAAGCCGGACCGCGAAGTGCCGGACACCTTCCACCTGCTGGCCGAATACGCCAAGGGCCACTCGCTGGTGCTGAGTTCTTCGATGGCCAACGACACCCACATCCCCGGCATGATCCGCGGGCATGAAGGCACCATCATCATGGTGGACCACGGCCAGTTCGAGCGCAACGTTCCGTTCATCACGGTGAAGCCGCAGGTGAGAGGCGGCAAAGCCATCGGCGGCGAAGCCTACGAGAAGAAGTTCGGCCTCAAGGACATCGAGATCCCCGTCGATCAGTCCGACATGATGGAGCTGCACATCGGCAATTTCCTCGGTTGCATGCGCACCCGCGAGAAACCGCACCTGGACGTGGAAACCGGCGCCAAGGCCGTCGTCGTCATCAATCTGGCGGCGCAGTCCTACCGCGAAGGCAAAACCATGTACTGGGACGAGAAGCACTGGAAGGCTTCGGACAAGCCCGTAAAGGCGTAGGACAGGCCTCCGGCCTGTCCCTGGAGATTGGCCATTCGCGCCGCGAATCTGCCGCGGCAAGGTTTCTCGCAGGCGGAACCGCCTGCGCCACCAAGTCGTGGCGTCTGCCTGCATGGGTGGGGCATGCTTCAGCCTGCCACTGGAGTTTGGCCATTTCCAGGTGTTGCGGAGCATTGGTGGGGCATGCTTCAGCCTGCCACTGGAGTTTGGCCATTTCCAGGTGTTGCGGAGCATTG
>PLDO01000625.1 GCA_003136215.1 Bryobacterales bacterium | reverse complement strand
CATTCAAACAGGCCATCGTTTTCCGTGGCCTGTCGGGATGGGCGTTCCGCCCGCGAAACTTCATGAAAAATGGTGGGGCATGCTTGAGCTCTTGAGCTTGCCAGCCGGCCGCAAGGCCGGCCTCCATCCCGATCGTTTTTCGATTCTGTCGACAGACGACAAAAGGCGATCGTCTGTCCTACAGCTGTTCGTAGCAGCGGCGGCCGGGACTGCACTCGAACTCGTCGACAATCTTGCCGTCGGGGCCGAGACAGTTCCAGGTGTGCTGGCACCAGAAGGAGCGGTCGTTGGAGTGCTGAATGGTGGGATCCCATTCGGCCTGGATGAACATGCCCTTCCAGCGCAGCTTTTCGCAGCGGTTCATGCTGACTTTGGTAAGACCTGGGCGTTCCATATTTGTCCTTCTGAGCTAGGCCTTCTGTTTAGCGGCCTCCAGGAGAGCGCGTTTCACCGCCACCCGCGCCAGGGTGACCTTGTAGGCGTTCAGGCTGAGCGGTTGGGCACTGGCGACGGCGGCCTTGCCGGCGGCTTCGGCGGTTTCCGCCGTGATGGTCTTACCGGCGATGGCCTTGGCGGCTTCCGGGGAATCCCAGGGCTTGGCCGCGACATGTCCCATGACGACCTTGGCCGATGCGACCACATTGCCGCGCATGTGAAGCACGACGCTGGCGGTGGCCAGAGGCCAATCGAGCGCCTCCCTCTGGCGAACTTCGTAGGTGGCGCTGCGCACGGCGCCGGCCGGGATGACGATTTCGGTGAGGATCTCGTCCGGGCGGAGGGCGATCTCACGGGAAGTGTCGTTTTGCGGCACGACGAAGAAGTTGGCCGCCGGGACTTCCCGGGGACCTTTGGCGGAAACCAGCTTGATTTTGGCGCCCAGCGCGACCAGCGCGGGGCCGAGGCTGGAGGCGCTGACGAAGTAGGCCGGACCGCCGCCGAAGATGGCGTGGTATTGATTGGCGCCTTCGGGGACCAGACTCTTGCCATCCTTCATGGCGAGCAGGCCGAAGCCCTGGCGGTAGTACCAGCAGCGGGGGCGCTGGCACAGGTCGCCGCCGACAGTTCCCATGTGGCGGATCTGCGGGCTGGGGATGGCCGCGGCGGCATCGGAAAGCGACTTGGCGGCGGCTTTGACGTCGGCGTTCTTGGCCAGTTCATCCATGGTGACGAGGGCGCCGATGCGCAGACCGGCGTCGGTCTTCTGGATGCCTTCGAGTTCCTTGATGTTCTTGATGTTGACCACGCGCTTGGGCGTGACAAGGTGCTCCTTCATGAGGCTGATGAGATCGGTGCCGCCGGCCAGCACGTCGGCCTCTCCCCACTTGGCGGAGAGCAGCCCCAGGGCATCTTGAATGGTTGCCGGATTGGCGTACGCAAAGGACTGCATTAGGCGTTCCTCCCTTCGAGGGCATTGAGCACGTGCATTGGGGTCATCGGAATCCTGGGGACGCGGACGCCGATGGCATTGGCGACGGCGTTGCCGACGGCGGCGCAGATGCCGATGGCGGGCGGTTCGCCGAGTCCGATGACGCCGCGCTTATCGTTAACCTCGCGGATATCGAGGTGAACCACGATATCGCCGACGTCCTTGATGCCGGCGAGCTTATAGAACTCCAGATCGGCGTTCATCATGCGGCCGGTGGCATCGTCCATGATGCGCTCTTCATAGAGGGCGGTGGAGATGCCCATGATGATGGCGCCGTAGATCTGGCTGGTGGCCAGGCGGGGGTTGATGATCAGGCCGCAATCCTGCACGGCCACGTAGCGATTGATTTTGACCAGGCCGGTCTCGGTATCGACGCTGACGTCGGCCACCTGCACGCCGGCGGCGCCGCCGCTGTTGAGGCCCATGGGATTGCGCTGCTCGTTGGCGCCGGTTTCGCTGATCTTGCCGCCGGGGCCGATCTTTTTGCAGGCGGCAACCCAGGTCATGCTCTTTTTGTGGTCGCTCTTGACGCGGACGGTGCCGTCTACGGCTTCCAGATCCTCGGGTTGCGCGCTGAGCGCCGGGGCCGCCGATTCGAACAGTTTGGCGAGGGCGTTGATGCCCGCTTTACGAGTGGCGGAGGAGGAGCCGCCGACGGTGGTGGAACCGCCGGAACTGCCGCCCGGCGGCAGGCTGTTATCGCCGATGGCGAGCTTGATCTGGCCCATCTGGAGACCGAGGGTTTCGGCGGCCACCTGGGTCATGATGGTGCGCGTGCCGGTTCCCAGATCCTGGGTGCCCATTTCGAGCAGCACGCTGCCATCGGGATTGATGGTGATGCGGGCGGTGCAGGCGTGCCCCGCGCCGCCCCAGGCGTTGACACCGATGCCGAGTCCGCGGCGCACGGAGCCGGTCTGCGAGCCGCGCGGCTTCCAGAGCTTGCTCCACTCGGAGAGTTCGGCCGCCTTCTTCAGTTGATATTGATATTGTTCGGCGCGCGGGGTGTAGCCGGCGTTCTTATCGAAGACCACCATGGGGTCCATGCCGATTTTGGCGGCGAAGTCTTCCATGGCCGAGCAGGTCAGAAAACTGGCCTGCTGGTTGTTGGGAGCGCGCCACGCCTGTGCGGGGCCGGCGTTGATGGACACCGACACGTGATTGAGGCGCGTGTTGGGGATGTTGGTGTAGACGTAGGGCAGGGGAGGCTGGCCGCCGCCGGCGAAGCCGCCGCTGGCCCAGGTTTCGGATTGCCAGGCGGTGATGGTGCCGTCCTTCATGCCGGCGATCTTAATCTTGCCGTGGGCGCTGGGACGATTGCCGGCGATCAACTGCTCGGTGGCGCGATCCAGGAAGATCTTGACCGGCTTGCCGCCCGCCTTCTGGGAGAGGAGGGCGCCGACTTCGGCCCACGCTCCGGGACTGAATTTGCTGCCGAAGCCGCCGCCGATGTAATCCATCTTGACCTTGATGTTGGCCACGGGGACCTTGAGGTTGGGCGCCAGGACACCCGCCCATCCGGTGACGAACTGGGTGGAAGGCCAGGCCGATACCTGGTCGCCCTGCCACTGAATGACGCAACCGTGGGGTTCCAGGCAGGCATGGGTGATCACCGGGATGCCGTACACGCCGTCGGAGACGGCCTCGGCATCCTGCATGGCCTTATCGGGATCGCCGGTGACTTTTTCGCCGGCGGCCTTGCCGCGGGATCCGGCCTTGGCGAGGTCGGCTTCGTTGACGAAGTGGGGCAGCACCTCGTACTCGACCTTAATGTTGCGGACGGCTTCGCTGGCCACTTCCACAGTGGTAGCGGCCACGGCGGCCACTTCCTGGCCGTGCCACTGGAGTTCCTTGCCGGCCTCGGCGATGACGAGGACGGCTTTCACGCCGTTCATCTTCTCCGCCGCGGCGGTATCGATGGAAGTGATGCGGGCATGCGCGTACGGGCAAGTGAGGTAGACCGCGTACAGCAGGTCCTTCATCTTCAGGTCGGAGGTATATTTGGCGCGGCCGGAGGCCTTTTGGGGGCCGTCGAGGCGCTTGAAGGGCTTACCGATGATCTTGCGGGCATCCATCGGCGGCCAGCTATAGTCGGGTGTGTTAGCCATTTTTCGCTCCCTTCATATTCTTGGCGGCTTCGAGGACGGCCTGGCGGACGCCCATGTAGGTGCCGCAGCGGCAGAGGTTCCCGCTGAGGCCATGCTTAAAGTCTTCGGCGCTGGCCTGCGGATGATGGTCGAGGTACGACTTGGCCGCCACAATGAATCCGGGAGTACAGAAGCCGCACTGCTGCGCGTCGTTTTCCACGAAGGCATGCTGCAAGGTGTCGAGCGTCTCCGCCGGGTAGATTCCCTCGATGGTCATGATCTTGCAGTTCTGCGCATCGATCGCGAGGATCGAGCAGGCATATACAGGCTTGTCATCCATCAGCACGGTGCAGGAGCCGCACGCACCGCGATCGCAGACGCGCTTGGCGCCCGTCAGATCGAGCTGATTGCGCAAGGTGTCGAGCAGCGTCGTGCGGGGCTCGACGGTGGCCTTGTACCTCTTGCCGTTGATGTCGAGAGTGATGGCGACGGCGCCGGGTCCGCTGACGGGTGTCGCCGGAGAGGCCTGCGCTTCTTCTTCGACCAGGATGCCGGTGGAGAGCACGCCCGTCCCCGCGCCGAGGCCCTGCAAAAATCCGCGCCGCGAAAATGCGCTCTTGCGCTTCTTCTTCGAGTCGTCTTGAGGAGTACTCATTGCCGACCTTCCTTTCGTTTCCACTGAAAGAACAAGTCTATCAAATTGGAGGTGTCAGCGCCTCGGGCGGACGGTGAGTCCGGCGCGACGGGCGAGTTTGGCCTGGTCCTTATCGAAGGTGAAAAATACGTCGGCCCCAAGTTCAAGGCCGATGGCGACCTGAAGAATATCCAGAGTGCGGCACCCCAGCGTCCGTGTGTACAACTTCGACAGTACGATGGCGCGGGGGAAAGCGGTGGGAGGAACCGGTTTGCAGGTCAGCACGCCCATCGCCAGATCGGCACGAAACGCTTGCATCGATTCGTCCAATTCGTCCACGCTCAAGAGTTTCCGAAATGCCAGAGCTTCAAATGCTGTGATGAATTCCAACTCGCCGAACGGCGTGATCGCAAACGTCGGGCGAAGCGTTTCAACATGGTGTGCCGCTTGCAGGGAGTTCGCATCGGTTCCATACAGCGACGCCAGGAAGCTGGTATCGGCGTAGGCGATCAATAGCGCCCCTTGCGTTCGGCGAGAACGTCGGCCCAAGTCGTTTTCAGGACCTTATCGCCGTAGATCTTCTTCAGACGTCCCATGAAATCGGGGAACTCGACTTTCTTGTTCACCGGGCTCAGCGTCCCGATGACCTGATTCCTCTTGGTAATCTCGATGGGCTCCCCTTCGGCGAGCATCTTTTCCACTTTTGGAAAGTCATAGCGAAGATCGCGAACCGTGGCTCTCTTCATGTGATACATCTTAGCATCACAAAAAAGTTCTTGTAATCTGACTACGGTGATAGTAGGAGGGCTGTGTCAGATAGTTATGCTACTCCCGAAACTGACTAAACTCGAACTGCATATCATGGAAACGTTCTGGAGCCGCGGCGCCTGCTCCGTCCTGTGCTCGATCGAACCGGGCTCTAAGGATAGATACGACTTTACGCTGGACTATGAAGTAAATGCCGAGGCGCCCGGTCCCTTCACGGCGGCCACCGGTCCCGGGCTTTTCAGGGCTTTCCAGGAGCAAGCGGGCCTCAGGTTGGAAGCGACAAAGGGACCGGTAGAGATCCTCGTCATCGACCACGCCGAGATGCCATCCGAAAATTAGCGTGCCTCTTCCCAGCGCCGCCGCGATCACATCGATCGCCATGGTTGCATCGAGCGATGGAAGTCCTTCGAACAGCAGCAATGTACCGGCCGGTGGTTTTGCGTGATTGAAGAATTCCTGTTGCATCGCGCGCACTTTTTGCTCGACAGGACGGGTGAGTGGATAGGCGCTCGCCCAGAACACGTCTTTATAAGTCACGCCGAACGGTTCCAGCACCTTACGCAATCGCTCGAATGCCAGCCGCAGGTCGGCGTCGGTGTCGCGGAAGGCCATTTGAGTGCCGGTCAGCACGATTTTCGGCGCGTTCACCTGTGCCGCGCCGTTCCCGATCGCCACAGGCTGCGCGGGCGGCGCGTCGAGTCTCACCACCGATTCGCAGACATCGGCCGGCTCGAATCCCAGTCGCTGCGACTGCACGAAATTGACCGCCGCTCCGGAAAAGGCGGCGAACACAGCCGATTTCACCTTCGCCAAGTCGTCGAGCGAACTTAAGAAACACGTCGCTTTTAAAGCTCCAGCCATGGGATGCAACTGCTTCACCGGCTGAGCCGAGTAGAACGCCACACCGTTCGGATTCAGAGTCTTCTTATCGACCGCGATGCTCTCGATGACGACCTGCGCGCCCTCCATGGGCAGCGCTCCGACCTCGATCGTCGACACCGCGGGCAGTGCCAGTTTGCGTTCCGTAAACGTCTCGCTGACGATGGTGGAAACACGCCTCATGTCGCCCGACCCGGCGACAAACGCGCGTAATTTTACGATGGTTGCGCCGTGCGTGTCGCGCAACAGAGCCTTCAGCGCGTCGCGCACCTGTTGCGACAGCAAACCCTTGTTCGAAAGGGGAGACACTTGAAACGCCAGCCGCGCCGTTTCCGCCGCGACCGCGCTGGGCGGATCTTTCAACAGCGGCAACGTCTGAGTGACAGGCTCCTCGTCGGATTTCTTCTTGCCTTTTTGCACCGCAGCGCTTAACACAAGAACTGTTGCGAGAATGAGGGCGATCGCGCCGCGAAAACTCATTTGCTCCATTGTCCGGCGAACTGCTCCAGCGCGATTCGTACCAGCTGGCTGCGCGTCCGCACTCCCGTTTTGTGAAATAGCTGCTGCAACGCCGCCTTCACCGAACTTTCCGATATCTCCAGCCGCGCGCCGATCTCTTTATTGCTCAGGCCTTCGAACACGCCGCGCAGAACCGCTCGTTCGCGGTCGGTGAAATCCTTGCTCGCCGAGCGTCCCTCGGGCTGCGACGCCACCTGCACGATTTCCCGCAGGCATCGCTGGTCCACCCACGTCTCGCCGCCGTGGACCCGGCGGATGGCTTCTCCCAGCAGCGCGGGCGAACTGTGCTTCAGAAATATGCCGGACGCCCCACCGTTTAAAATCTGCACCGACTCCGATGGCGTGATGCCCGCGGTCACCATCAATACCCGCGGCGCCAGGCCCAGCGCGCGGGCGCGATCCAGAAAATCGGGAGCGCGTTGCGAGCCCAGATCGTAGTCGAGAAGAACCAGGTCCACCGCGCGGCTTTGAAGAATCTCGATAGCCTTCTCGACAGACGGGCAGTCGGCCACCATTTCGAAATCAGGCTCGGCGTCGAGCAGCCTGCTCAAGCTCTCCCGGAACAGCGTGTGGTCGTCCAGCAATAACAGGCGTATGTTCTGCATTCTTTTTCTGATCGCCCGTTTCGGCGACAACCGTCAACGAAATTGTAAAACAGCAGCCCGTCGCGCGCGGAACATATATCAGGTCTCCGCGAAATCCGCGCACCAGGGCCCGCGAGACATAGAGGCCCAGTCCGGTCGATTCCGCGCCCGGTTGGAACGGCTGGAAGAGGCGCTCCGGCGCGGGCACCCCGGTCCCCGTATCCTCGACTCGCACCAGCACGCGGCCCGTTTCGACAGAGGCCGCGATCGTGAGAACTTTCGCTTGCGACGTTTCCATCGCGCGCGCGCTGTTCTTCGTCAGATTGAGAAAAACCTGCAACAGCGTGTGTCGATCCGCCCAGACCAGGGGCAGGGAAGTGGGAAGACTCCATCGCAATTCGATGCCGGAATCTCGCAGCGGAGGCTCGACGACAATATGCAGTTCGTCGAGGAGTGCCAGCAGATCGATGCCATCGGCCGCTTCCGTCGCGCTCTGCCGCAGTTCGAGCGACGCGATCCGCTCCAGGCCGGAGACCAGCGTCGCCAGCGCGCGGTAATCTTCGCTCCCAGCCAGTGCGGCGTTCCGGCCCAGGTTCGCATTCACCACGCCGATCGCTCCGCACAGGTTGCGAATCTCATGGCACACGGTGGCGACCACGATGCGCGAACCGGCCATGAATTGCTGCAGGTTGGATTCTTCGCGGTTCCGCAAGTCTTCCGACACGTCGACGACGACCGCGGACAGGCGCGGTCCGGAGCGCGTGCGATACGTCGAGAACCAGATGTTGGCCAGAAACACTTCGCCCGTGTAGCGCCGCCCCGGACATTCCATCTCCGTTCGGAACAACTGAGTGCCGGAAGAAAACGGCGGAACGCTGGCCAGCGCCGGCAAATAGTTCCCGATGCGCGACCCGGGCAGTTTTCCCGGATCCACGTCGAGCATATGATGCGCCG
>PLDO01000275.1 GCA_003136215.1 Bryobacterales bacterium | reverse complement strand
GGCGCTACGTGCTCGACAATCTCTTCGGACCGGTCAGGGCCGTCTCCTGCCTCGGCGCCACCCACATCCCCACCCGGCGGGACGAAGAGGGACGACAGTACGACTGCACTGCGGACGACTCGGCCTACGCCACCTTCGACATCGCAGGCCGGGACGGCCCCATCGTGGCCCACTTCAACTCGTCATGGGCCGTCCGCGTGCGCCGCGACGACCTGCTCACCATTCAGGTGGATGGCACCAAAGGCACCGCCGTCGCCGGCCTGCGCCACTGCTGGACCCAGCACTACGGCAACACCCCGCGCCCCGTCTGGAACCCCGACGTGGAAAGCCCGCTCAACTATTTCGAAGGCTGGCAGAAGGTCCCGGAGCAGGACACCTTCGACAACGCCTTCAAGCGTCAGTGGGAACTCTTCCTCCGCCACGTGGTCAAAGACGAGCCTTTCCGCTGGGGATTGCTGGAAGGCGCCAAGGGTGTGCAACTCGCCGAAAAAGGCATCGAGAGCTGGCACAAACGCGCCTGGGTCCAAATCCCCAACCTGGTGGCATAAGGCTCCGGCCGCGAGGCCGGCCATCGCAGGCGGAACCGCCTGCGCCACCAAGTCGTGCCGCGTGCCTGCATTGGTGGGGCTGGCCTTCAGCCTGCCAGGGGCGAGCTTTGCTCGCCTTAGCCGGCCGCCAGGCTGGCCGGTCTGTCGCCCCCCGCGCTCTACCGCACCTCGAACCAATAAGGCATCATGCGCAGATAGCCGCCGCGCAGCCACGCATGGAACGGCATACGGCCCAAAACCTGTGCGACTTTCGTCTCCAGCATGTCCTCCTGCGATTTCTTCAGGATCAGTTCCAACAGGCTGCGGCGCCCTGGATAAACCATCAGGCTGACACGCTCGCCAGCGGGGATTCTGGCCTTCTGCTTGACCATCTCGATGGCTTTATCGAGCCCGCCGGTTTCGTCCACCAGCCCGCGCGGCTTGGCCTGTGAACCCAGCCAGACGCGCCCTTGCGCCAGCGGCTCGATCTCCTCGAACTTGCGGTGCCGCGCCACCGCTACTTTGCCAACGAAATCCCGATAGCTTTCGTCGATCCCCTCTTTCAGCGTCGTGCGTTCCTCCGGCGAGAGCGGCGTGTAATCCGAATCGATTCCCGCGTTCTTGCCGCGCTGGATGGCTTCCTTGGTGATGCCCAATTTGTCGTACAGCCCGTGCAGGTTGGGTTTGCCGAACACCACGCCGATCGAACCGGTCAGCGTTGCCGGGTAGGCCACGATCGGGTCGCCCGTCATCGCCATGAAGTAGCCCCCCGACGCGGCTGCGTCGGACATCGAGATCACCACCGGCTTCTTCTTGCTCAGCAGGTTCATCTGCCGCCACAGTTCGTCCGATGCCGTCACTTCGCCGCCCGGCGAATCGATGCGCACCACTACTCCCTTCACCAGCGGATCGTTTTCCACCCGCCGCAGCAGCTTGTTGAAGCCGTACGAGGTCAGGCTGTTTTCGCCCGCGCCATCGTCGCCCGCATCCCCGCGCACGATGTCGCCCGCGCCAACCACAATCGCGATGTGGCTCTTGCCTGCAAGCCCCAGCGATTCCGAAGTGATCCTGGAGTATTTGTCCATCGAGACACGGGAGGGCTCGCCCTTGAGCCGCTCCTTCAACTCACCCCACATCTCGTCTTCGAAGCGCAGCGCGTCCACCAACCCGGCCTTCAGCGCCTGCGGCGCCGTGAACGGACCCCTGTCGATGATCGCCCGCACTTCCTCGGGCGATTTCCGCCGCCCCTCGGCGATCCCCGCCACCAGGTTGCCGTACAAGTCATCCACCACGCTGGTCATGACTTCCCGCGTCTCCGGGCTCATGTCCGAACGCGTGAACATGTCGCCGAAGTCCTTGTACTTGCCGGCGTGTTCGATTTCCATACTCACGCCGAGCTTGTCCAGCGTCTTCTTGAAATACATCATCTCGGCGCGCAGCCCTTTGACCATCACCGGTTCCGAAGGCCCCAGGTAAATACGGTCCGCCCCGCTGGCGACGTAGTACTCGCGCGTCCCCGGTTGCCGCAGATAGGCGAATACCGGCTTGCCCGATTTCTTGAATTTGTCGATATCGAGCCGCAACTCTTCGAGCTTGGCCCATCCCGCCGACAGGCCTTCCGGTTGCAGCACCACCGCCTTGATGCGCGCATCGGCCGCGGCTTTTTCCAGCGCGCTCCACACCCCGATCACGGTTAGCGGCGTGTGGTCGTCGCCCACAAATGACGGCAGTTCCATCGGCGGCTTCTCCGGCAACTCACCGCTCAAGCGCAGCACCAGCACGGAATTGCCGGCGATTACCGGCGCACTCTCGCGAAACCGCAGGGCTACCGCGAACAACAGAATCACCGAGAGGAACACCAGCGCCACTCCCGTCATCAGGCCGATCAGGAACTTCACCATAGCACCAGCATAGCCCGTAGGAGAGGCCATCGCTTCAGCCAGCTAAAGCACGGCCAAAGCACACCCCACCTCTGTCCCACCGGTTTGCCATAATGGCACGCATCCGGATACACTGACGAAGCCGGACAACCTATGGCCTCCCCTTCAGACCACGCCGCCTCATTGAATGCCGCTCGAGCGGACACGAGCTTTTTTGGTCACCCGCGCGGGCTCGCCACGCTGTTTTTCACCGAGATGTGGGAGCGCTTCAGCTATTACGG
>PLDO01000279.1 GCA_003136215.1 Bryobacterales bacterium | reverse complement strand
CGTGCGCGGCGGTTACGGCATCTTCTACGCACCCATCGGAGTGGTCAGCACCAGCGTGAACCAGACCGGGTTCAGCCAGGTCACCACCATGGTGCCCAGCGTAGACAACGTGCACTACGTCGCCACTCTGACCAACCCGTTCCCAAACGGCTTCATCCCGGTCTCCGGGGCGTCCAGCGGGCTATCGACCGCTCTGGGGAACACCGTCAGCTTCTTCAACCCGTCTCTGAAGAGCCCGTACATGGAGCGCTGGCAGGCTGCGGTCCAACGGGTCTTGCCGGGCAGTTCGGTGCTGGAAGTCTCTTACGTGGGCGACCACGCTGTGCACCAACTCGTGACCAAGAATTTTGACGCGCTACCCGACCAATACCTGAGCACTACCGGGTCGCGCGATCAAACCACCATCAACCTGCTAACGGGCGCGGTTGCCAACCCTTTCTATCCATTGCTGCCGGGGACCGGCCTGTCGGGGACCACCGTCCCCCGGTCTCAATTGCTGACACCCTACCCCGAGTTCACCCAAGTGAACGGATACACCAACCAGGGCTACTCCTTCTATAACTCGATGCAGGTGCGGTATGAGAAACGGTTCGCCACAGGTCTCACGGCGACGGCGTCGTACTCCTGGTCGAAATTGATTGGAGGCACCAGCTACCTGAATGCCGGCGACCCGATGCCGGAGAGGGTGCTCTCCAGTGCGGACCGCACACAACGTCTGGCTGTTACGTGGATCTATGCGTTGCCCTTCGGCCACGGCAAGCACTTTGTTAGCTCGACCCCGGTCTTATCCACGCTAATCGGGGGATGGCAGCTCCAGGGTATATACACCAGGCAGAGCGGGCCGCCGCTCGGGTTTGGGAACGCCATCCTCACCTGCCCGATAAGCCAGGTTGCGCTTCCCGGCGACCAGCGAACCATCGGCCAATGGTTCAACACTTCGTGCTTCAACAGAACTTCCAGCCAGCAGCTCGCCAATAATCTGGTCACGCTGAGCAGCCTCTTCTCCGGCGTACGCGGAGATGGCATCCGTCAGGTTGACCTGTCATTGCTCAAGAGTACCCGGCTGAGGGAGGGACTCAATCTGGAAATCCGCGGTGAAGCGTACAATGTTTTCAATACGCCGATGTTCGGGGCCCCGAACACCAGTAGTCCCACCAGCACCGCCTTTGGCACGGTGACCACACAGTTTTCCACCGCGCGAACGATTCAGCTCGCGGGGAAAATCGTGTTCTGACGCCGTTCCAACGGCGCCATGAAATAGAACCGCATAAGTTTCGCGGCTCGGCAATAGTGTCGAGCCGCGAAACTTATGTAACCCAAACCCTAAAGCGATTCAGACCAAAGATCAGGAGTTCATCTCGTCATGGAAATCAATCGGCGCGAATGGATGATGCAGACCGGTGCGCTGGCAGCGGCCGGCGCGGCCTTCGGCCAGCCAGGCCAGGCCGAAGGCTGGTTCGACAAGCCTATGCGGTGGGTGCAACTGGCCTTCGTCGAGGACGATCCGGGCCGCTACGACCCCGGCTTCTGGCTCGATTACTTCAAGCGGATTCACGCCGACGCAATCTGCCTGAGCGCCGGCGGATGCGTGGCGTTTTATCCTACGAAAGTACCGCTGCATTACCGCAGCAAGTTCCTGGGCAACGGCGACGCTTTTGGCGAAATGCTCGCAGGCTGCCGCAAACTCGGCATGGTGGTGACGGCGCGCGTGGATCCTCACGCCGCGCATCAGGACGTTTTCGACGCGCATCCGGATTGGATCGCCGTGGAAGCCAACGGCCAGCCTCGCAAGCACTGGGCGATGCCCGGCGAATGGGTAACGTGTGCGCTGGGCCCCTATAACTTCGAGTTCATGACTGAAGTGATCCAAGAGATCATGACGCTTTACAAGGTGGACGGCATCTTCGCCAACCGCTGGAGCGGCTCAGGCACGTGCTACTGCCAGCACTGCCAGCGAAACTTCAAGGAATTCAGCGGTCTGGAAATTCCACGGACCACGGCAGGGCCAGGAGCCGGAGGCGGGCGAGCGGCGGGGAGCGCGCCCAACGACGCCAGCCGGCAATTCGCCGCCTGGCAGAGAAAACGCCTCCTGGAGTTGTATACCCTCTGGGATGGCGAAATCAGGAAGAAGAACCCGAGCGCCGTATATTTTCCCAACGGATTCGAGCAGATAAAAGAAAGCGTTTCGGTGCCGATTTTGTTTGCGGACCGGCAGTGCCGCTCCGAATTCCAGTTGCCCTGGCAGAACGGCAAGTATGCCAAGGATTCCCGTGCGATCTCCGGCACGAAGCCGATCGTGGGCATATTCAGTGTCGGGTACGAGGCGCCTTACCGATGGAAAGACTCCTCCCAGAACCCGAATGAGGTCCGGCTGTGGGCCGTGGACGGCATCGCACAAGGGTTCCGGCCATGGGTGGTCAAGTTCAATGCAAAACCGCTCGATAAACGCTGGTTCAAGCCGGTGGAGGACCTTTACGTCTGGTGCTGGAAGAACGAGAAGTATCTGCGCAACGAGCGTCCGCTGGCCCGGGTCGGATTGGTTTCCACGCAGCAGGGACGGGCCTCATCGGACTACATGTCGGGGTTCTACCACGCCCTGGTGGAAGGCCGGATCCCATTCGAAATCGTGCAGGACAGTCAGCTCGACGCCGCGCACCTGCAACAGTTCAAAGTAGTGGCCCTGCCGAATATCGCCAACCTGAGCGACGCACAATGCGCGCAGTTGAAAACTTTCGTTGAGAAGGGCGGCGGGCTGGTTGCCACCCACGAGACCTCGCTCAACGACGAGCGCGGTCAACGCCGCACCGATTTCGGTTTGGCCGGCCTTTTCGGCGCCTCCTTTGCAGGTAACGTGATCGAGCGCCAGCAGAACGCGTACCTGAATCTCGAAGACCACACCCATCCCCTGCTGGCAGGGCTCGATTACGCAGGCCGCATGATCCACGGCGTAAAGCGCGTCGAAATTCGTACGGCGCCGGGCTTGCGTGCGCCACTCATGACGGTTCCTACCTATCCGGATCTGCCGATGGAGGAAGTGTACGTACGCGACATGAAGACCGATATTCCGGGTGTGATGATTCACTCCTCCGGGGCGGGCAGGGTGGTTTACTTCCCGTGGGATATCGACCGGACGTTCTGGGAGATCATGTGCCAGGAGCACGGGGTGGTTCTAGCCAATGCCATCCGCTGGGCCGCCAACGAGGAGCAGCCGCTGCGAGTCGAGGGGCCGGGCGTGCTCGACATAGCCCTATGGAAGCAGCAGTCCTCCGTCACGGCGCACCTCGTCAACCTCACGAACCCAATGATGATGAAGGGGCCGATCCGCGAGGTCTTCCCGATTGGCCCGCAGAAGGTCCGGGTGAAACTGCCCGAAGGGGCCAAGGCTCGCAGCGTCCGGTTCCTGGTCAGCGAAGCGAAGGCTCAGTGGAAGCAAAATGGGGGATGGATCGAGACCACCACGCCGGCCGTTGGGCTGCACGAAGTCGTGGCCATCGACCTGTAAGCGTGGGGGGCGCGGCCTAGCCTGGCGGCAGGCCGCGCCTTAAGCGAGACGGTATTTCTCTTTCCTAGTGTTTGATTGGCTTGATTTTGATGTTGCGGAACTCGACCTTACCGCCGATATTGAACTGCAAGCCGACCACCCCGGAGGAGTGCTTGGCGTCCGTGCCGTCCACGACCTTCTTGCCGTTGAACACAACGACGAAATGGTTGCCGTCCGCGGTGACGTCGTAGCTGTTCCATTGATCCGCCAGGATCTTGCTCGGTTCAGCTTCGATGGCATTCACCAGAGCTCCGGTTTTGTAAGTCGGCCGGAAGTCCCAAATCTGCAACTCATAACCAGTCTCGGCCGGGATTCCGCCTGTCTTCTGGGAGCGGAGAAAAACGCCGCTGTTGGTCTTCTCGCCGACGCGGAACTGGATCTTCAGGTTGAAATCGCTGAACATGTCGTCCGTGCCAAGCCATCCCCTGCGATCGCCGTCGCAAATGATGGCGCCATCGGATACGCGCCACGATGTCGAGGCAGGCTCAGTGGCGGACGCCTGGTGAGCCTCCCATCCCTTCAATGTGGACCCGTCGAACAGCAGCTTCCATCCGGCGGCGATTTCTTCTTTGGTGAGGGTGTTCGGAGCCTGGGCATGCAATGCTCCAAGCGTGAGGCATCCTATAGCTATTAGTCCTATGATGTTGGAAAGTCGCTTCATCGGTTCTCCTGGTGGTTGTACGGCCTGTGATCTTTAGAAGCCGCTAATCTTTCGGTGGCAACTGTCGCAATTGTCGGGCGCACCCTTGCCATCGTAGGCAGCGTCCTTGCGTTCGGCGGGCACGCCGTCGGCATTGTGACAAGCAAAACACTTGGTGCCGGCGGTATGGTCCTTAAAGGTGATGAGCCCCTGTTTCCGCGTCGCAAAAAGCTGCTTTCCGGTCCCGGCGAAATTGGTGTGGCAATCGTCGCAACGGAGACCCTCCGACGCGTGCGTTTGGTGGTCGAACACCACCTTCCCGTGCCCGCCGCCGCGATAGCTCAGCGTAGGCAGGCGGCCACTTGCGTCGACCGCCCCCGGTTGCACGCAGAGCAACAACCCCGCAAGCAGCGCCATCTGGATGCTGATCTGGACTCGCATGATTCACCTGGCTATGTGTAGAGGATACTGCTATCGATCTTCGACACGGACGGAACACCTGTCAGCACCATGGCGCCCTGCAATTCGGCGCGCAGTTTGTTGACGAAGAGCGCCACTCCCTCGGCGCCGCCTCCATAAGCACCGCGCAGAATGTGCCGGCCGACCATGACGACGTCGGCTCCCAAAGCCAGGTACTTCAGTATGTCGCTGCCGGTGGCCACGCAACCATCGGTCAGAATCGGGACTTTGCCCTTCAGCTTTGCGGCAACGGCCGGCAGCACTTCCGCAATGCCGGCGGTGTGATCCTGCCGGCGGCCGCCGTGATTCGAGACCGCGATTCCCGCGACTCCGGCGTCGACGCAACGCATCGCGTCATCGACCCGCATGATGCCCTTTACCACCACAGGCATCTTGAAAGCCTTCACCAGTTCCTTCAGTTGCGCCACGCTCTTGGGCCCGGAATCAATATCGACGGAAAGCCAGGCTGCCCCGGTAGCGTCGATTTCCGGCTGCCATTTCAGAATGATCTCGTTGGGAATCGGCTTGCTGTTGTAGAGCGCCTTTCCCTGGAAGCGTTCCACCACCTTCAGGTTTCGTTTGACGTCCTCGATGGGGTAGGTCAGCATGTCGCCGACGGCGCCCAGTGTGCCGGCCGCCACGCATCCGCCCACGATGGAGTCGAACCATTCCTGCTGCGTCATCCCCTTGCCAAACTTGGTGGCCGCGGGGCCCATGGGCGCGCACACGGCGGGCAAGGAGATCTTGCGGCCGAAGATCGTCGTGGAAGTATCGGCCTTCGTCACGTCGTGCACGTTGCGCATCATGAGTTTCACATGTTGCAGCGCGGTGAAGTTGTTCTGGAACGACATGCCCGTCCCACTGCCGGCGATTCCCCCGCCATCTCCCGAGCAGGCTACACCGTCGCATACCGGGCAGACCCGGCAGGTGGGATACAGACGCTCGCGAGCTTTGACCAGAACGTCCTTGTATTGGAGGCGGCCGGGCCCCTCCGCGCGGGGCGCGCCGGATGGGGCAGTCTGTTGCGCCGAGGCGCGCGCCGGCACCATGGCCTGGGCAATCAAGCCCCCGCCGCCGAAGAGCGTCGATGCCTTTAACAGGTTCCGCCGGTTGAATCCACCGCCTTCCGATGGGGAATCTTCCCGCAACGAATCATCCGCTGAGGTGGCACGGCTCTGCGGTTGCGCGAGTGTGTTTTCTCGATTCTCGATGCTTTCCGGACTATTCTTCATGGGATCGCCTTCAATTTCAGAGTTAATAAGGGATTTATCTCTTTCAAAATGGTATGACCATTAGACCACCGCTGTCAACGGGCTTTCGCTCTCTTTCGACTTCCGAACGACTGCCTCCGTCAACCCGACCAGCAATAAGCGGGCTGCCTCTATCGCCTGAGGCAGGGCCTGCGCCACCAGGTCCGACAGTTCCATCCCCGTCGCGATCCGGTGCGGCTCGATTCCGACAATGGCCACTTCTTCCGGACACTCGCCGAGCAGGGTGGAGACCGCGAGCAATTCCGACACGTTGCTTTCATGGGCGGTAACAGACCGCACCGCGCAGTCCCGCCACTCACGCAGCACGTGGACCGTGCCGGGGGCGGCGCCAAGCTTCACGGCATCCAGGATCAGGAGAGCGCGGCGGCCGGCGATCCGGCCGAGCAGCGCCAGTCCCTGGGTGCCTCCGTCGAGGAATTCGACCTCCCCGTCCCCGTTGTGCCTTTCCGGGGACAAATCCGAAAGCAGGCGCAGGCCGACACCATCGTCGCGGAGCAATGCGTTGCCCACTCCCAGCACCAGGACCGGAGCTTTGCCGCGTGTCATGATCGGAATTGCCCTCCTTTCCAGCCGGCTAGCGCACCACTACTTCGGCCAGTTTGCGGCCGTCCGGCCCGATCACGTGCGAGGCACATGCCAGACAGGGGTCAAACGAGTGAATGGTCCGGAGAATCTCGAGGGGCCGTTCGGGGTCGGCCATGGGAGTGTCGAGCAGGGCCGCCTCATAGGCGCCATGCTGGCCCTTGCCGTCTTTCGGCGAAGCGTTCCAGGTGGAGGGGACCACGATCTGGTAATTCGCGATCTTGCCCGCGGCGATGTGCACCCAATGCCCCAGCGCTCCTCGCGGCGCCTCGCAGAAGCCGCAGCCTTTGACGTCCGCTGGCCAAGTCTCCGGTTCCCACCGCTTGGCGTTTGCCGTCGCCGTGTCTCCGGCCTTGATATTAGCCACCAGGCTGTCATATTCCTCGGCCAGCCACCGGACCGCGAGGCGGGTTTCGAGGCCGCGTGCTGCCGTCCGGCCCATGGTCGAAAACAGGGCGGCCGGAGGAAGCTTCAGGCGTCCCAGCGCCTCGGACACGACCTCCTTGAAATCGCCGCGGCCACCGGCGTATCCCACCAGCACGCGCGCCAGCGGCCCCACTTCCATCGGCAGGCCCTTCCAGCGCGGCGCTTTGAGCCAGGAGTACTTGGCATTTTCGTCAAGCTGCTGATACGGCGCCTTGGGGCCGGTATAGCGCGCTTTGGTGACGCCCTCCCACGGATGCAGAGCGTCCTTCCCTTGGGGGTAGTCGTACCAGGAATGGGCAACCTCCTCGCGGACCTGCCCTGAATCGGTAGGGTCGACCGGCAGAACGTGGGAAAGGTCGCGCCCCACTACGATCCCCCTGGGGAACCGGTAATGCGCCGGATCGTCGATGCCGTTCTGCGGGATATCGCCGTAGGACATGTAGTTTCCCAGTCCGCCGCCGAGTTTGGTCCACTCCGGGTAGAACGAGGCTACCGCCATCAGGTCCGGAACGTAGAGCCCTTCCACCACCCGGCGCGCCTCTGTAATGAGGTCGCGAACCTGGTTGAGCCGCTCGATGTTGATGGCATGATCACCCTGCATCGAGATGGCGCATGCCATGCCGCCCACCAGGTAATTGGGGTGCGGGTTTTTGCCGCCGAAGATGGTGTGGATCTTGATGATCTCTTTCTGCCATTGCAGGGCTTCCAGATAATGGGCCACAGCCATGAGATTGGCTTCCGGCGGCATCTTGTAGGCCGGGTGGCCCCAGTAGGCATTGGCGAAGATGCCCAGTTGGCCGGAATCCACGAATTTCTTGACGGTTGCCTGAATTTCGCGGAAGTACCCGGGCGAAGCGGTGGGCCAATCGGGCGAAACTTTCTGCGCCAGCGTGGCGGTGGCTGCCGGGTCGGCCTTGAGCGCCGACACGACATCCACCCAATCGAGGGCGTGCAGGTGGTAGAAGTGCATCACATGGTCCTGCACCATCTGTGTCAGGGCCATGATGTTGCGGATGTGATCGGCGTTGCGCGGCACCTGGATTTTGAGGGCGTTCTCCACCGAACGGACCGAGGCCAGGGCGTGTACCGTGGTGCAGACGCCACAAATACGCTCGCAAAACGCCCATGCCTCGCGCGGATCTCGTCCCTGCAGAATCACTTCCAGACCGCGCCACATGGTCCCGGACGAGATGGCATCGCGGATAACACCGCGGTCATCGAGTATGGCTTCAATCCGCAGATGGCCCTCAATGCGCGTGACGGGATCGACTACGACTCTTTTTGCCATGGCCTATTGGTTCTCCCCATTCCCCGGGCTCTGCAACGCCGCCGGCAGCGGGCCGACGCTCTCCTGCAACCGCACAAGCGGGAGCCGCTTGTAAAGCGGCCCGTCATCCCAGAAGTTGGCCTCGCTGCACCCCAGACAACCATGGCCAGAGCCGATGGGAAACGACACGCCGCCGTTCCATTTCGTCGTGGAACAGGAATTGTGTGTCACCGGACCGCGGCAACCCATCTTGTAAAGGCACCAGCCGTTACGCGCCCCCTCGTCATCCCAGGCCTCCACGAACCGGCCGGCGTCGAACGACGCCCGGCGATCGCATTTTTCGTGGATGGTTTGGGCGTAGAACATCTTAGGTCGGCCCAGGCGGTCCAGTTCGGGGAGCTTACCGAAGGTGAGGATGTAGGTCAGCACGCCGGTCATGACTTCGGCGATGGGCGGGCAGCCGGGGACATTGATCACGGTGCGGCCCGGGAGGATTTCGTGGACCGGTTTGGCCCCGGTGGGATTTGGCTTGGCGGCTTGCACGCATCCGTTGGAGGCGCACGAACCCCAGGCAACAATCGCCTTGGCGTGTTCGGCCGTTTCCAGCAGGATATTCAGGAAGCTGTTGCCGCCCACGGTGCAGTACATGCCCCCATCGGCAGTCGGCGCGTTGCCCTCCACGGCCAGCAGGTACTCGCCGGGGTGCTCCCTGATAATCTTCTTGCGAATCTCCTCCACCTGGAATCCCGCGGCCGCCTGCAGCGTGTCGTCATAGTCCAGCGAGATCATATTGAACACGATATCCTGGGCCACGGGATGCGACGAACGAAGGAACGATTCGCTGCAGCAGGTGCACTCCAGACCGTGCAGCCAGATGACGGGAATGCGGGGCTGGTTCTCCATGGCGGAGACCACTTTCGGAACCAGGGTGGCTTCCAGTCCCATGGCGGCAGCGGTTACGGTGCAGAACCGGAGGAAGTCCCTTCGGTCAACACCGTGCGCTCGCAGCACATCATAGGTCGACCGCGGACGTTCGGACCGGCTCATTACACGCACCTCCAGACAGAATTGAGACCTCAGGCGTAGTCTGACGCAGCGGTACGGAAGCACCCGAAGGGCCAGTCTTAGCGAATGGGGCAGAGGACGAAAGCGTAGAAGCTTACGACACTAGGTATTCAGATAATGAGGGCTGGATAGGGCTAAATGACCCCAACAGCTGGGTGATATGATCCAAACTGGGTGATCTCCGCGTGTTGAAAGGACCTTCTACTTGGCCAGCAGAGTTGCCTGACGAGCGACCAACTGCCAGCCCGTAGGACGGTTGATCCAGACGTGCAGCACGTCCATGTGCACCACGCTGTCGGGGTGCCAGAGATCCACGCGCCCTTTCACCAGCGCGGTATTGCCGTAGACCTTGACGCTGGTATTGGAGAATTCCATGCGCATGATGTGTTGCGGCGGTTGAGAGGATTTCAGCACGGCGGCCTTGTCTTGAAACTCTCCGTGGGAGTGCGTGAAGACAAGGTCGTCGCCCAGCAGCTTATCGAGGGTGGCTATGTCATTGTGGATCATTGCCTCCTTGTAGGCATCCATGGCCGCCAGAACCTCCTTCTCCGCCTTGGCATCGTCCGGCGCGGCTCGAAGGGACACCGCCAACAAGAGTAAATAGACCAAGCGTTTCATCGCATCTCCCTACGAAAAGACAGCCTTGACCACTTCGCCGGCCAGAACCGTCGGCCGCTCCGCCCGCCCGTTGTGCAGGAAGGTGAGCCCCAAGTGGTCCATCCCCATCATCCAAAGAATGGTGGCATGAATATCGTGGACGTGGACCGGCTGCTCCACGGCGCGCAAACCGATCTCGTCGGTCGCCCCGATATACTGACCACCCTTGGCGCCGCCGCCCGCCATCCACATGGTGAAGCCCCACGGATTGTGATCGCGGCCATATTTTTCCGGAGTCTGCCCGGCTGAGATTTGCGCGAATGGCGTGCGGCCGAATTCGCCGNNCGTCCGAACTCGCCGCCCCAGACTACCAGGGTGTCCTTGAGCATCCCGCGGGCCTTCAGATCGGTGAGCAGGCCGGCGATGGGTTTGTCCGACGCGGCGCAAAACTTGGTGTGGTTTCCTTCCAGGTCGTTGTGGGCATCCCAGCCGCTTCCGGCACCGCAATACAGCTCGACGAACCGCACTCCCCGTTCCACCAGTTTCCGCGCCATTAAGCAATTGGTTCCAAAGACAGCGCTCGCAGGGGTGTCCATGCCGTACATCTTTCGCGTTGCCTCGGATTCGCCAGAGAGATCGACGGCGTCAGAGGCGGCTGACTGCATCTGGTAGGCCAGCTCATAAGAGCGAGTTCTCGCGTCCAACTCCGTATCCTCGGACTTATCCTGGGACCAGATCTGGTTTAACTTCTGCAGGAGACCCAGTTCGTTGCGCTGCTGTTGGTCGCTGACTCCCGCCGGGGGTTTAAGGTCGAGAATTGGCGTATCGCCGCCACGGAACCGGGTGCCTTGGTAGAGCGCCGGCAGGAATCCGGAATTCCAGTTGGCGCTGCCCCCGAGCGGATCGCGACCGTCGGAGAGAACCACGAAGGAGGGAAGGTTCCGGTTGGCGGTGCCGAGTCCGTAAGTGACCCAGGCGCCCATTGAAGGACGTCCCGCGAGGATGGACCCCGTGTTCATCTGGCAGACCGATCCCACGTGATTCAAACCATCCGCCCAGCAGGAGCGGATGACGGTCAAGTCATCGGCGTGCTCGCCGATATTGGCATACCAGTCGGAGGCCCACAATCCACTTTGCCCGTACTGCTTCCACTTCCGCCGGGAGGCCATCAGAGTGTTATCGCCCGTGCCGCGGGATGTTTGCGAAGGCTTGCCGATGGAATCCGGGACGGGCTGGCCATCGAGCTTGG
>PLDO01000102.1 GCA_003136215.1 Bryobacterales bacterium | reverse complement strand
GTCAGCCGCCGAAAGACCCTCTCCGCCACAGAGGCGGGAATGCGAAGCGTCCGGTAGCGGCGGACACCGCGCCGGGGCCGCTGCAGGAGCATGACCCCAGGCTCCCTTTCGAACAGACTGCGAATGGTATCGACGGACAACTGGCGCATGACAGCCAATTGTGCTGGTGTATAAGTGACTTCGATTATCGGAGACGGGAACTGCTTGAGTTGTGACACGTAGAGTGTGCTCTTTCGTTCAGGATTACAGCGAAAGCCCACTCTTTGGGTTGAGTGGATTCAGGCACTGCGCCTGGCGGGCCTCTTTAGTCTTGCCGCCCGCTGGCCCAACTCTACAATTCCAATCGTACCAAATTGCCGCCACTGATTTCAATAATTCAGACGGATCTATCTCATTTCACCCTGACCAGCCGCGGACGGCGTTTCGACCCGACGTTCCACGTAGCCTGCACATCCTTATCAAGTTCGTCCTGCCGGCTCTTGATCCACGGTGCATAGTGCTTCTCGACGATTCGCACGCTGCGATTTCCCAGTGCGCGTGCCACGCGTTCGAGCGTCGCACCGCCCTGAAGCAACCGCACCGCGAAACTGTCCCGGAACCGATGCGGATGCAAGTCCGGCACTTTGCAATACTCGCCAAGATCCCGGAGCGTGCGCCGATAGTTGCCCGTCGCGGTCTCCGGTTTCCCTTCGCCGGTCCAAAAGAAAAGATGTCCTCCATAAGGAGTGAGGCTCCTCAGCTCGACCATCACCTCATCCGGGAGCGGCAGGTTGATGTCGCCTTGGTTCTTCTGCGCGCGCAAGAGCAGTCGGCTTTCCAGGATTTGCCGGGAACTCAACTGGACCGCGTCAATGATCCGCAGCCCCGTGTGCTCAAGCACCAGCAGCAGAGCCTTCAGGCGCTCCACATGATCCGAAGTAGCAGCTTGACCGCGCGCCGCAGCCTTCCGCTCCGCCACGAACCCCGGCAGTTTCCCGTGGATCTTTTCCAGTTCGTCATCGTCCAGCGGCATGGTCGGATTGTCGTGCAGCAGCGGAGGCTTGATCGCCAGCGCGGGATTCGATGAGACCCATCCGGCTTCATTTGCAAATCGGAAGAATGCTCGAAGGCGCTCCAACTTCTTGCGGCCAGCAAGAGGCGCGTCCTTCCACTGTTGTCGAAAATCACGAAGGACATCACCGTCCAGTTGCTTGAGCAACAGGTACCCCGTGTCTTCCGCATACTCTTCCAACGTCGGGGAGGAGCGCTCGCTGCTTCGCCTTCCTTGCAGCAACACGCGGTACTTCTTGAGGGATGCCTCGCTCAATTTGCGGGCAGTTGCGTCTGAGAGGAACCTTTTGATCGCCTCGTTTACCTGGATTGCAGTACTGGGCCCGCCGGTTTCCATCACCCGGACCATCTCGCTGGCCAGTTCCCAATTTGCGGTGTTCAGCGCCTTGCGAACTGGCAAGCCGTCGGGCAGCGTACCCTCCACCGATAACGGGCAAGAACAGCGCCGCCAATCGCGGCCTTTTTTGGCATGCGGACAGCGCCGCCGGTGCCTGCGGAAGACGGTAAGCACTTCTCCAGCCTAGCAGTGGGACCACACGTAATCCACACACATCCCTGGATTTCTTTGTAAGTTGTTGAAAATAAACACTATATTTTTGTGAGCCGGGCGGGACTCGAACCCGCGACCCTGTGATTAAAAGTCACATGCTCTACCAACTGAGCTACCGGCCCAAAAAAGAGGGGTGAATCGTGACGGGTCTTTCCCAGTTTAACAGACCCGCCCGGAGAGATTCACACTTTTGAGCACCGCCCGCTATACTTGATCCAGACGTCACCATGAACCGGCTCGCGCGGCGCTTCATCCTGATTGTGGTGGCCATCGTCACCACGCTCACCATCGGGACCGTGGGCTTCACCGTGATCGACGGGTACCCACCCTTCGATGCGTTCTACATGTCGCTGACCACCATGACGACGGTGGGCTACGGCGAGATCCATCCGCTGTCGCAAGCGGGGCGCATCTTCAATTCCTTCCTGATTGTGTTCGGAGTGACCACGATCTTCATAGCCATCGGCGCCATGACCCAGACCATCATCGAGCTGGAATTCGGCGACGCCATTGGCAAGCGGCGGAACAAACGCATGATCGACAACCTGAAAGATCACTACATCATCTGCGGATACGGACGTGTCGGCCGCGGCGCCGCCCACGAACTGCGGCACGCGGGCGTGCCCTTCGTGGTGGTGGACAACAACCCCGACCGGGTGGAGCGCGCCATGCTTGCCGGCATGCTGGCAGTGGCCGCCGATTCCACCCAGGACGAGACGCTCCACCTGGTGGGCATCGAGCGGGCTCGCGGCCTGGTGGCCGCCCTGGCCACCGACGCCGACAATCTTTTCGTCCTGCTCTCCGCCAAAGGGCTCAATCCGCAAATCTATGTCGCCACCCGCGCGGCGGAAGAAGGCGCCGAAGCCAAGATGCGGCGCGCCGGCGCCGACGCGGTATTCGCGCCTTACGCGATGACCGGTCATCGTCTGGCGCAATCCCTGCTGCGCCCCCACGTCGTACAATTTCTGGACTTCACCACCAAGGACGTCGGCGAGGATATCGCCATCGAGCAGGTGCGCGTTTCGGGCACCAGCGAAATGGTGTCCAAGACCATCAAGGAGATGCAACTGCGCAAGGAGGTGGGCGTGATTGTCATGGCCATTCGCAAGGAAAGCGGCGAAATGGTATTCAACCCGCCCGCCGAAACCGCCGTGCAGGGCGGCGATTACCTCATCGTGATGGGCCGCCCCGGCAATTTGCGCACTCTCGAGACGTTGCTCGCCGAGCCCCGGCCGGCACGCCGTTAGCTGCCGTCCGACGCGGCGCTTGCTCCTCGCGCGCAGCCCCACGCTATACTAGCCAGTGGACAGCCCTTGTGGCGGCGCCACCATGAAACGCATCCGGGAATTCCTCGAATCGATTGTGTATGCAGGCATGAAGCCCGGCGGCCAAACGGCACCGAAGCGGCAACTGACTTGGCTCGGCCCCCTGCGCGGCCCGGTCGATCGCCTCCTCTCCGGCGGTCCCGCCCCCTCCGACCCGCTCTATCTGACCAACCGGAGCCCGGCCCAGAGGCTGAAATTCTGGAGCCTGATCGTCATACCCTGCGTATTGGTTTTGGGAATCGGGTACCAGTTGAGCAGATCCCTCAATCCTCCCACACCGCCGCCCGCCAAGGAACCTACGGCGGCGGAGATCACGGCGAAGCTGCTGCCCAATATGGCAAAGGACATTCAGCTCGCGCCGCCCACCGACGTGCAGGTGCTGGAAATCAGGGTGGACGGCTCCAAGCTGGTTGGCGTGGTGAAGAACACCACCAAGAATGAGATCGGCGCCGAATTGGTGGTCTATCTTACCAACGCCGCCGGGTCTCAAGTCGGCACGGTGAGTGGGATAGTGGAAAGAATCCCGCCTTCGGGGACGAAAGACTTTCAGTTTCCGATTAAGCAACGCGACGCGGCCTTCGCGCTGATTCGCGAAATCAAGTCGCGTTGAAGCGCCTTCCGGCGCGGCGCTCAGGACGCGGGCGCGAAAAACGCGATTGGCTCCAGCGCCACAATGCGCCACTTGCCGCCCTGCTTTTCCACGGTGCACTTCACTACCTGCTGGCGGCGCAGGGAACCGGTAGACTCCTGCCCGCGCTCGAGGAGCAGCGTCCAATCGAATTGGGCCACCCTCCGGCGTCCGTCGCCTTCGTCCTCCATAGGCTCGATCAGGGACTGCACGTCCCCCTGCGCCACGAGCCCGGTGACGTTCTCCCGCAGTTTTGCGTAGCCCGCCATGGCGGGGTCGAACGCCTTTAAGAAGAGCGAAACGTTGCCGGCGCTCAACGAAGCCGCGGCATCGGCGACCAGATCGAGCACCTCCTGCGACGCATCGGCGGCGCGGCAGCAGGCGGCAAACGGAATCATGAGGAGCACGCGGCGCGTCATGTCAGGTTCGGTAGCTGGCGTTGATCCGGATGTAGCCTTCCGTCAGGTCGCAGGTCCAGAAGCGCGCTTCGCCTTTTCCCTTCCCTCGAATCGCCAGGCGGATTTCGCAATCCGCCGCGTCCAGTCTGGTTTTCAGTTCCTGTTCGGAGAATGGCGCGGCCAGCCCGCCCTGGCACACGGCCACGCCCTGCATCCGAATGTCGGTTTTCGCCGGATCGAAGGCAACGCCCGCGTTGCCGGCGGCGGAGAGGATGCGGCCCCAGTTGGGGTCGGAGCCGGCGATCGCGGTCTTCACCAGCGGCGAATTGGCAATGGCGCGCGCCATTCGCGCCGCAGCTTGGTTGTCCGGCGCCCCGGTGACCACGATGGTGACGAACTTCCTGGCCCCTTCGCCGTCGCGCGCAATCTGTTGCGCCAGCCGTTCCATACAATCGGTAATTGCCGCCTCAACCATGGCCAACTCGCCGGGCAGGGGCCGCACTCCCGACGCGCCGTTGGCCAGCAGCAGGAGGGTATCGTTGGTGGAGGTGTCGCCGTCCACCGAGATGCGGTTGTAACTGCGCTCCACGCCGCGCTTCAGCATGGCGCGTAATTGCGCCGGAAGAAGCAGCGCGTCGGTCATCACGAAACCCAGCGTGGTGGCCATCATCGGCTGGATCATGCCGCTGCCCTTGGTCATGCCCGCCACGCGCACCGCGCCGCGCCGCAGCCGGGCTTCCGCAAAGGCCGTCTTGGGCACCAGGTCCGTCGTCATGATGGCGCGCGCCACCGCGTCGAAGCCGTCCGCGCTGAGTCCGCTCACCAGGCGCGGCAGGGCGTCGATGATCTTGCGCGGGTCGAGTTCCACGCCGATGACGCCGGTCGATGAGGGCACCACCTGGGTCACCGGCAGGCGCAGCAACCTGGCCGCGGCCTTGCAGGTGGCCAACGCCACCGCATCTCCGGTCCGGGTGGCGCAGTTGGCGTTGCCGGCATTGATCACTACCGCGCCGACCAGTCCCTTGGATGCCTTCAGATGGCTACGGCCCAGGCGCACCGGCGCGGCCTGCACGCGGTTCTGCGTGAAAACGGCCGCGGCATTGGCCGGCATCCCGCTGACAATCAGCGCCAGATCGTCCTTTTCTACCTGCCGTATGCCGGCGTAGGTCGTGGCGTATACGTATCCCAGCGGAAGATTCAAGTCCGTGGTTCTCCTAAAACATCATTGTCCTTCAACCGCTGCCCGTTGGCGAAATCGGCGGCGGAGATCCGCTTGCGGCCTTCCAACTGCACTTCGAGAAGCTCCAGGCTGCCGTCTCCGCAGGCCACTACCAGGGGCTTCAGGCTGACGAACTGGCCTGGGACCCGAAGAGCGCGGACGAGGGCGTCCGCCCCACCGAGGGACCCGACCCTGCTTTTCCACAAATGCAGGGGCGCCCCTCGAAAGCTGGTCTGCGCGCCCGGCCAGGGCTGAAGGCCGCGCACGCGATTGTGAACGGCCTGCGCCGTCGCGGTCCAATCGATCGCGCCGTCTTCCTTTTTCAGCAGCGGCGCCAGCGTGGCTTGCGAGTCATCTTGTTTCTGGGGGACAATCCGGCCGTCCAGCAGTCCTTCGAGCGTCTCCACCAGCAGGTCCGCGCCCATCGCCGCCAGTCGCGCGCCGAGTTCCACGGCGTTCTCCTCGGGGCCGATTTCGGTTTCCGCTTTGAGCAGCATGTCCCCGGTGTCCAGGCCCGCGTTGATGCGCATCGTGGTCACGCCCGTGCGCGTCTCGCCGCGCACAATCGCCCATTGAACGGGTCCGGCGCCGCGATATTTGGGCAGCAGCGAGGCGTGCACATTGATGATACCGAGGGGGACGAGATCGATCACCACCTGCGGGATAATCTGCCCGTAGCCCACCACCACCATGGCGTCGCTCGCCATGCCGCGCAGATACTCCACGGCTTCGGGACGGCGCACGCGTTCCGGCTGGTAAACCTTCAGACCGAGCGCGAGCGCCGCCTGCTTCACCGGAGACGCAGCCGCATTCTGCCCCCGGCCGCGCGGCCGGTCGGGCTGCGTGAGCACCGCCACCACTTCGTGCCCGGCTTTGACGATGGCATGCAGCGTGGGAACGGCGAAAGCGGGAGTGCCCAGGAATATCAGGCGCATTACCACTCCCTCACGGTCGCGGCTCCGATTGACCTCTCCGCGTGCGCTTCACTCTAGCTCCAGTCCCCGGCGCGCTGCAGCTTCTTGATCTTGCGCTTCATCAGGTCGCGCTTCAGCGCGCTGATGTGGGTGATGTAGAGCCTCCCGTAGAGGTGATCGGTTTCGTGCAGGAAGGCGCGCGCCAGCAGGTCTTCCGCGGTCCGCTCGAAAACTTCCCCCTTGACGTTCTGCGCCCGTATGGTGACGCTGCGTCCGCGCCGCACCTGCTCGCGAAATCCGGGGATGCTCAGGCAACCCTCTTCGCCTTCCTGCCGGCCATCGATTTTGACGATGGTGGGGTTGATCAGAACCAGCTTGTCTTCGGGTTTCTCGCCGTTACTGACGTCAATCACGGCGATCTTGCGCCCGACGCCGATCTGCGGCGCGGCCAGTCCCACTCCTTTGGCGGCATACATCGATTCGAACATGTCGTCCAGGAACTTGTGCAGTTCCGGCGTGTCGAATTCCGTCACTTCGGCCGCCTCGCGCTCCAGCACGGGGTCGCCCAGTTTCACAATCGGATAAACCATATCTCGCAGAGGCCCTTAGTAGTTTCTCACCTGCTCCTGATATCCATCGAAATTGCGCCGCGTTTCGCCTAGGGAATCGCCGCCGAACTTCTCCAGGAACGCCTGCGCCAACACAATCGCCACCATGGCTTCGCCAATCACCCCGGCCGCCGGGACCACGCAGACATCGCTTCGCTCATAGGCGGCGGGCGAGGGTTCCCGCGTCACCAGATCCACCGATTCGAGGGGCCGCCGCAGGGTGGAAATCGGCTTCAACATGCCGCGCACCAACAGATCCTGCCCGTTGGTCATGCCGCCCTCCAACCCCCCGGCGCGGTTGGCGCCGCGCGTAAAGCGCCGCCCTTCGCGGTCGTAATGGATCGTGTCCTGCACCACCGAGCCCATGCTGGCCGCGCCTTCGGCGGCAAACCCAATCTCGACGCCCTTCACGGCCTGCATGGAAACGATGGCTTGCGCCAGGCGCCCGTCCAGGCGCGAATCCCAGGTCACGTGCGAGCCCAGGCCCACCGGCACTCCGCGCGCCACCACTTCAAACACGCCGCCCACGGTATCTCCGGTACGGTAGGCCAGGTCCACCACTTCTTTCATGCGCAGTTCCGTGGCCGCATCCACGCAGCCCAGCAGCACGTCGTCGCGCCGGCTCAGTTCCACCAATTCGTGCCAACTGGCGGCGCGTTCCAGGCGGACCGGCCCGACGGCAATCGCGTGGCTCAACACTTGTATCCCGAATTCCCCCAGCAACGCCTTGGCGATGGCGCCAACCGCCACGCGTGCGGTGGTTTCCCGGGCGCTGGCGCGCTCCAGAATGTAGCGGGCGTCGTGGAAATTGTACTTGATGGCCCCTGCCAGGTCGGCGTGCCCCGGCCGCGGGCGGGTGACCATTTTGCGTTTTTCCTCGCCCCCATCGATATCTTCCACCGGCAGGGCATCGGTCCAGTTCTGCCAGTCCCGGTTGCGGATCAGAATCGCCACCGGCGAACCGATGGTGTGGGAATGGCGCACCCCGGCCACGATCTCCGCCCGGTCGGTTTCGATCTTCATCCGTCCCCCGCGTCCGTAGCCTTGCTGGCGGCGCCACAGTTCGCGGTTGACGGTTTCCAACGATATCGGTATTCCGGCGGGAAGCCCGTTGATCGTAGCCACCAGGCATTCGCCGTGGGACTCTCCAGCCGTCTCAAATCGCAGCATCAGGTAAGATTTTTATGGTAGCAGACTCGAACATTTGCCTGCCCTTTTACGTATAGGGAGACTGGGACGGTTGACGCGCGTGGGAAAGCGAGGAGGAGCGAGATGAGATTCCTGTTGTGGTGCATTCTGCTGGTGCTGTGCTGGCCACTGGCGCTGATGGCCCTGGTGCTCTATCCGCTGGTTTGGCTGTTTCTGCTGCCCTTCCGGCTGGTGGGGATCGCCGTCGAAGGCGCCCTCGGACTGGTATGGGCGATCGTCACATTGCCCGCCCGCATGCTTCGCGCGCTTTAGCTCGGGAAGGCGCGGCAACCGCCGCCTGCAAAAAAAAGTGGCCGCGCCACGGTCTCTGCGCCGGGTGCGGCCACATCTGTCTGGTGGTGTCAACGCGTGCTATGCCAGGCGCATCTCCATGGGAGCTGTCGCCGCGGTCTGGAAGGTGCGCGAGCCCTGGGTGCGGAACTCGTAGCGTTCAATGGCTACGGCTGCGCCCTTTTCGTTGCTGCGAACCACGCATCCGTAGATCATCAGTTTCATTGGACAGGAGTCGTTCAGCAGAACCGGCCAATTCATGGAGAGTTCCACGGGCATCCCACTGGTCAACATGTTCTCCGAACTGAACCAGACCCCGCCACTGGAGATGTTGGTGGTTCGGCCCACTCCGGTTTCGGCGATGCGCTGACCGTAGAGCATCTTGTATCGAACTTCCTGATCGATCGGGAAGCGCCGCTTGATCCGCCGTTCCCGGTCCGTTTTGCCGCCGAACGTTCTATCTTCGTAGGTTTCGGTCACCAGACACCGCCTTCAATCGCCAAATTACCTCGCGCGACCCGGCGGCTCAAGCTGTCTTTAGTTATTTGAAGGCCACTATCACCCCCGGAGAAGATTCCCGACAGACAGCGTAGCTTGTTTATTTGCTGTAGTTTGCAGAGGTATTCCGTTAGGGTAATAACCAGTACTTACGGTACGCTTTTCCCACTCGATTCGCGCCACTCCCTCCACGCGGACGACCGTCGGGCGGTTAGAAGGCATTTTCAGCGCCAGCGGCAGACCCATAAAAAATAGTTAAAAATAATACTGGACAACAGGGTCTTAAACTGTTACTCTGAATTCAACAGACAGCATCCCAGGCGGTGAGTCCCCTCCCACCGCCTCCCTCTGAGTGCAGGCCCCGAGTTACCCAGCTCGGGGCCTTTATCTTTTTGGAGCATGCCGCCGCTCGTCTCAGGCTCCAACTCATCGAAAATATTACTGGACAAGTTTACCCTAAACTGCTAATCTCAATTCAACAGACAGCATCCCAGGCGGTGAGTCCCCTCCCACCGCCTCCCTCTGAGTGCAGGCCCCGAGTACCCAGCTCGGGGCCTTTATCTTTTTCCAGATCCGGCTACCGCGGGCGTGCCACGCTCACCTATGGCAACGAAGCCCGCACCGCCCTGAGAAGTTCCAGGACCTTCTCCATCCTCGCCGGAGATAGCTCGCTCACCAATAATAAGGATTTCAGCTCGTCCATTACGGCGCTCCGCCCGGCCTTCGCGCCGAGCGCCATCAGAAGGTGTTGCCGGTAGCCCTCGTTGGCCGGCATCATACCCAGAGCATCGGCAAACAGGGCGGCCGCCGCATCGGTCTGCCTGCGCTTCCACTGAATCCACCCGGCGGTGTCGACCATATCCGCATCCTCGGGCATCAACTCCCCGGCCCGCCGCGCCAACTCCAGTGCCTGGTCCAAATCCTCGTCCCGTTCGGCCAGCAGGAACGCCAGGTTGTTCATGGCGATGGCGTTGTCCGGATCCAGTTGCAAGGTGGCGCGGTAGACCCGCTCGGCTTCCTCCTTCTTGCCGCAGCCATCCAGAACCAGCGCCAGAGTGCCCAGAACAACCGGTTGATCGGGCAGCAATTCGCTCGCCCGGGTCAGGGAAGCGATGGCCGCCTCGGCGTCGCCTTTCCTCCGATAGGTTTCGCCAATCCGCAAGTGCAGGTCCCCCGCCCCCGGCGAATCCGGTTGGAGATTTTCCAGGACTTTCTGGAAGCTGGCGATGGCCAGGTCGAACTTCCCGGCGCGGGCGGCGGCATTGCCGAGTTCCAGCATCTCCAGGCCGTCCGCGTCCAGCCCCACATCCTGTTGTGCGCGAGCGGCTTGGACGCCGGACCAAGCCAGCAGCAAACCTAAGACGGACCGCGCGAGCTTCCTTCGAACAAGTTTCCTCATGGCCGTGCCCTCCCCTGTTTGGAGAGGCGCCGGCACCCCTCCAAAAATATTCCAAAAAAACTTTCATCAAGCACTAGACAAACAGGTCCTTAATTGTTAATCTGAATGCAACACAGACAGCATCCTGGCGGTGAGTCCCCTCCCACCGCCACCCTCTGAGTGCAGGCCCCGAGTACCCAGCTCGGGGCCATTACT
>PLDO01000655.1 GCA_003136215.1 Bryobacterales bacterium | reverse complement strand
ACATCATGCAGGAAGGCGACGTCCAGATCAAAGGGTATCCGGTGCGCCTCCCGCTCGACGTGCTGCTCTGCTTCACGGCGAATCCCGAGGACTACACCGCGCGCGGCAAGATCATCACCCCGCTGAAGGACCGTATCGGCAGCGAGATCCGCACCCACTACCCGGCGGTTCTCGAACAGGGCATCGCCATCACGGAACAGGAAGCCTGGCTTCGCCGCCCCTCTCCCATTCAGGTCCGCGTGCCCGATTATATCCGCCGCGTGGTGGAACAGCTGGCCTTCCTCGCCCGCGAAGACAAGCGCGTCGACCAGCGCTCCGGTGTCAGCCAGCGCCTTCCCATCTCGGTCCTGGAAAACGTGGTTTCCAACGCCGAACGGCGCGCCCTCCGCTGCCGGGACGATGCCGCCGTGCCGCGCGTGACCGACATCTACGCCGCCCTGCCGGCCATCACCGGCAAACTGGAACTGGAATACGAGGGCGAACTGAAGGGCGGCGACACGGTGGCCCGAGATCTCATCCGCGCCGCCGTCGGTAAGATCTACAACGAGTACTTCGAGGGCGTTAATTTTTCACCGGTCGTCAAGTGGTTCGATCTCGGCGGCTCGCTCAAGCTCGATGAGAGTGTCGATTCCGCCACCATGGTCCGCCAGTTGGACGCCATCCAGGGGCTGATGGAGAAGACCAAGGCGCTCGGTCTCACGGAGAACGAGCCCGACAGCGTGCGCGCCGCCGCCGCGGAATTCATTCTGGAAGGGCTGCACGCCCACCGCCGCATCAGCCGCAACGAAGAACGCGGCTTCGCCGCCGACGACAAACCCAAGCCCCGCGAACCCCGCGAGCGCGAACGCGAGGAAAAAGAAGGTAAGGGCGAGCGTCCCAACTTCCGCCGCGGCTATAACTGAGGCGACCATGAAGTGGATCAAGTACTCCCGCTACACCGGTGAAGACTTCGGCATTGACGCCGACGACCTCTTGAAGGCGCTCTCCGATTTCCTGCTGCAAAGCGGCTACCCGAGCGAGTGGAACGAGCACACGCTCGACAATCTCAAACAGGCCATCCGGCAGGCGCTGGAAGACGGCCAGTTATTCCCGCCCGACCTCCTCCAGCAGATGCTGGAACGCCTGCAAAACATGACGCCGGAGCAGATGGATCAGCTGCTCGAAAGCCTCGTCCAGCAAATGGTGGAGCAGGGCCAGATCGCCATCGACAATGCCTCCGGCGGCGCCGGAAACGCCCCGGATACCCAGGTCAAATTCGAAGTCACCGATAAATCGCTCGACTTCCTGGGCTTCAAAACGCTCAAGGATCTCCTCGGCTCGCTGGGCCGCAGCAGCTTCGGCCGCCACGATACGCGCGACCTCGCCACCGGCATCGAAGCCAACGGTTCCTCCCGGAGCTACGAGTTCGGCGACACCCTGAACCTCGATGTGAGCGCCACTCTGTTCTCCGCCATCCGCCGCGAAGGCGCGCAAGTGCCGCTCAACCTGGAGTACTCGGACCTGCACGTCCACCAGTGTGAGTATCAAAGCTCCTGCGCCACCGTCCTCATGCTGGATTGCAGCCACAGCATGATCCTCTATGGCGAGGACCGTTTCACCCCGGCCAAGAAAGTGGCGCTGGCGCTCGCCCACCTCATCAAAACCCAGTATCCCGGCGACAGCCTGCGCTGCGTCCTGTTCCACGACGGGGCCGAGGAACTGGCCATCAGCCAGCTGGCCCGCGTGCAGGTGGGCCCCTACTACACCAACACCCGGGATGGCCTCATCCTGGCGCAGCGCCTGCTCAACCAGGAGCGCAAGGACATGCGCCAGATCGTCATGATCACCGACGGCAAGCCCAGTTGTCTCACCCTGGAAGACGGCCGCTTATACAAGAACGCGTTCGGGCTGGACCCGCTGGTAATTGGCAAAACCTTAGAAGAGGTCAACCGCTGCCGCAAGCAGGGCATTCTGATCAACACTTTCATGCTGGCCAGCGATTACGGCCTGGTGCAATTCGTCCAGCAGGTGACCCAGATCTGCAAGGGCAAGGCCTACTTCACCACTCCCTACACGCTCGGCCAGTACCTCCTGATGGACTACATGAATCGCAAAACCCGCACGATTCAGTAGGACAGGCCTCCGGCCTGTCCCGCTGCCAAAACCGTTCAACCCTTACGGTTTTACTTTTTTCTGTGCTGAAAACAAAAGGGATGTATCGCCGAACCGTAAGGGTTGAACGGTTTTGGGCGATTTCAATTCGCCACGCTAACCGAAATTACCGGGGGCAGATTCTCCGCCAGAATTTTCCAGCTGTTGCCCCCGTCGGCCGTATGGAAGACCTGGCCGTTGGTGGTGCCCACGTAGACGCCGGCGGGAGAGCGCCGGTCGCTGGCCATGGATTCCCGCAGCACCAGGAGGTGTGCGTTGCGCTGCGGCAGACCGCGTGTCAATAGCGTCCAGTTCCTGCCGCTGTCGCGGCTGCGCGCCACGCGGAACTTGGCCTCCGGCACGCAGCGGTACTCGGCGCCTTCGATGGGCACCGTGAACAGGGTCTCCGGTTCGGCGGCGGGGACCGCGAGTCCGAAGCCGAAGCGCGAAGGCAGCCCTTTGGAAATATCCGTCCACTTCTTCCCGCCGAATTTCGCTTTATAGATTCCGCAGTGGTTTTGCTGGTACAGCGCCTCGGGATTATCCGGGTGCGCCAGCAGCTTGTGCACGCACTGGCCCACTTCCGGGAACTTGACCGGCTGGAAATCGGTGCGCACCCCGCCGTTGAACGGTTCCCAGGTGACGCCGCCATCCACCGTGCGGAACGCGCCGGCCGCCGAGATGGCGACGATCATGCGCCCGCCGCCCAGGCACTGGATGGAATGCAGGCACATGCCGCCCGCGCCGGGGTTCCAGCGGTCGCGTGTGGCGTGCGCGGTGAGCGAGGGGACCTCGCTCCAGTTCTGTCCCCAGTCTTCGCTCTTGAACAACACGCCGGGGTCGCCGCCCGCATAGACCGCGCCCGGTTCGTCGGCCGCCCCGGGTTCCACGTGCCACACCCGCTTGAGCGAGGTCTCCGGCAGGCATTTGATTTCCAGGCCCGCCTCGGAGAGCTTCCAGTTTTTGCCGCCGTCGGTGGATGCGTGGATGTGCGCGCCGAACCAGGCGCTGTTGATGGCGGCATAGTGGCGCTCCGGTTCGCGCGGGTCCTGCGCCACGTGGTGGACTTCCCAGCCCCGAAAGAAGGGACCTTCGATGCGCCAGGTTTTGCGGTTGCTGGAGCGAAAGACGAACGCGCCTTTGCGGGTGCCCGCCCACACGCTCACGGTGTCGGTTTTCGGCATAGGAGATATGATGCCTCAAAAGACGCCCGAAAGGAAGTCCCGTCACGCGGCATTTCACATTCGATATGAGAGCCACGTGCTACGTCTTCCTGATGCTCGCCGCCCGCGCCTGGCCGGGGGAGCCCCCCGATGCCGATGCCATCCGCAAGGCGATCGCTACTTTCAACGATCCGCACGAACGCGCCACCGTGCTGGCGCCCGGCGCCGACGTCGCGCCGCTGCGACGCCTCGCCGGCCAGGAAGTGTCGCAAGTCTATTTCGCGGCCACCGCCATCCGGCTGGTCACATCGGATGTGGCCTTCGTCGATGCCACCGGCTCACAGTACGGCAGCGTGATCCTGAAGCGCACCATGCCCGCGGTGTTCGTGCTGAAACGCGAGGGCGGCGCCTGGCTCATCACGGTGATGCGGATGCGTGGGGCAGGTTGGTAACCTGCGGCGGGTTGGTTACCCGCCCACAGCGCCGGTAAGACAACCGGCGCGCAGCTTGCCAAGCTGCCCCACCACGGGAACGCTAACCCTGGAACGGCGGGACGTCCACCCAGCCGTGCCTGGCGTTGCTTTCCAGTTCGGCCTCCAAAATGGTCAACTGGCGGAGCCCGTCGACGAACTGCGGGTATTCGGGCGTGGCGGTGGGGTCGGCGATGGACTGGTAGAAGCGGCGGAAGATCTGCTTGAAGCTGTCGTCGTAACCTTCGCTGTGACCGCCCGGGAGATCGGCGTAGGGTTTGGCCTTCGCCTTGAGGAGCGACGGGTCCTTGATGATGATCTGGTTGGGCGTGTTGCGATGGCCGATCCACAACTCGTCGGGGCGCTCCTGATTCCACACCACGCTGCTCTTGGTGCCGTAGATCTCCATTTGCAGGCGGTTCTTGCAGCCGGCATTCACCTGGCTGGCGGTGTAGGCGCCGCGCACGCCGTTGCCCATGCGGAACACCACCGCGCCCATGTCCTCGGTATCGATGGCTGTCTCGACGTAATCCTCCGGCGAAAGCGTCTTGCCGGCGAAGGTCTCGATGGGGCCCTTGGGCTGTTTGCGGGTCTTATGGAAGGTGGCCATGTCGGCGCAGACGCTGGTGATGCGCTGTCCGGTGATGTGCTCCGCCATGTCGCACCAGTGGGAGCCGATATCGGCCAGGCAGCGCGAACGGCCGTTGAACTTGCTGTCGAGGCGCCAGTTCCAATCGGTATCGTAGAGCAGCCAGTCCTGCGAATAGGTGCCTTGCAGCACCATAAGTTCGCCCAGGTCGCCGTCTTCCACCATGCGGCGCATTTGCTGCACCATCGGGTAGAAGCGCAGGTTGTGCGAGGTGCAGTTGCGCAGTTTCTTTTGGGCGGCGATTTTGACCAGTTCCTGGGCCTCGGCGATGCTGGTGGCCAGCGGCTTTTCGCAGATCACGTGTTTGCCCGCCAGGAGCGCGTCTTTGGCCATGGGGAAATGCAGCGCGTTGGGCGTGCAGATGTGGACGGCATCGACGGCCGGATCCTCCAGAATGCGGTGATAATCCGCCTCGGTATGGGTCACGCCGAACTCGTCGGCGAGCTGATTGGCTTTCTCGATTTGTGGTTCGCCGATAGCGTAGAGCTCGACGTAGCCCAGCCGGCGAATTCCTTCCAGATGAACCCGGCCGACGAAGCCGGTTCCGAACAACGCGGTTTTAAATTTTTGCATGAATGCCTCGCTTGTACCGAATGTTTAATCTATCGCAAAAACTGCTAAATTGGTATCACATCTCCATGGTGGTCCGGATCCGTTTCGCCAAAGGCTCCAAGCTGGGCAGGAAACGCCAAAAAAACAGACGTTTGGCGCTCGTCCTGGCCGTGCTGCTGCCGCCCTCGTCTCTGGCCGCGGCCATTCTGGCCCTTTGGTGCATCGCCGCCGACCTCAACTGGACCAACAGCTTCGCCATCTCCTCGGGGATTTTCTCGCACTGGCATGTCTGGATGGGCGCGGCGGTGGCGCTGCAACTGTGCGCGCGCGCGCTGAATCGTTACGGCAAAAGCGGCGACCCCGCGGCGTTCTGATATTCTAAATAGAGACCCGCCATGGCACAGCCCCGGTATACCTATCGGAGATCCTTTTTCAGCGGTTACTTCACCACCGGCGTGAAGTGGCTGCTGATTGTCAACACGGCGGTCTTCATTCTGACCGGGTTGCTAAGCCCGCAATATACCAGCGATATCATGCTGCTGGCGCTGGCGCCGGTGGCGGTGGTCAAGCATTTCGCCATCTGGCAGCTGGCTACCTACCTGTTTCTGCATGGCGGCGTGTGGCACCTGGTGTTCAACATGCTCACGCTGTGGATGTTCGGCACGCCGCTGGAGCGCGACTGGGGCACCCGGCGGTTCCTGAAGTACTACTTCATCTGCGGCATCGGCGCCGGGGTGTGCGATGTCCTGCTCAACGCCGTGATCGGCAACTGGCACACCAGCACCATCGGCGCTTCGGGCGCCATCTACGGTCTCCTGCTGGCCTTCGGCGTCTGCTATCCCGAGCAGACCGTGCTGATGAACTTCCTGTTCCCCATCAAGGCCAAGTACATGGTCATGATCTACGCTGCCATCGAGTTGTGGATGTCGACCGGGGTGAACACGGGAGTCAGCAACATCGCCCACCTCGGCGGCATGGTGGTGGGGTTCGTCTACCTGAAATCGCGCCTGCCGGGGATGCGGCTGAAACTGCCGGACTGGCGCGGCGCGTATCGCCAATGGAAACTGCAGCGCGCCAAGCGAAAGTTCCAGGTCTACATGAAGAAGCAGGGCCGTGGGCCGTGGGTCAATTAGCGGTGGCATAAGGCTCCGCCTTGTGCATCGCAGCGCCGCTGTCCGAGCTTCGCTCGGATGGACAAGCCGGNNGGAGGCTTATCCCACTTGTTTACTCGAAACCTCCAGCCAGCCGCCGCGTCCTTTGATATAGTTACGCTAGAAGTACGCCTATGCGATCCATAAAAGTCGTTCTACCTTGCGCGGCCATGTTTGTGGTGGTGGCGAGTTTGCTGCTCGGTCAGTCACAGGGCCCTCTCAAGGAACCCGACGCCACGGTGGCGCGTCCGCGCAAGAGCACGGACAGCAATGCGCCCGCGGAAGAGGAACTGCCCAAGATCCCTTCCAAGCTGAAGAAGGATCCGCAGTTGGAAAAGGGCGCCGACGTGGTCCATTTCAAGACCGATGTCGATATCGTGACTCTCGACGTGGCCGTGATCGACAACAAGGGGCACTTCATCCCGGGCATTCCGCCGGGGAATTTCCGCGTGCTGGAAGACAATGTTCCGCAGCAGATCCGCAAGGTGGATATGGGCGAGGCGCCGATGACCATCGCCATGGTCATCGAGTTCAGCTATCTGTTTCTA
>PLDO01000248.1 GCA_003136215.1 Bryobacterales bacterium | reverse complement strand
GTACTGATCGAGCGGCGCGCTGGAGGCCACCAGCACCGCCGCCGAGCTTCCCTGGCGGCGTCCGGCGCGTCCGGCGCGCTGATTGGCGCTCGCCTGGCTGACGCGCGCCACCTGAAGCGCCGGCAGGCCGGACCACGGCGAGTGGCTGGCCACGCGCGCCAGGCCGCTATCGACCACCGCGCCGACGCCATCGATGGTGATGGAGCTCTCCGCCACGTTGGTGGAGAGAATGATCTTGGTTCCGCCGCACGGCGCCACCGCGCGATCCTGCTCTTGGGGCGATTGATCCCCGTAGGGCGGCAGGAGTTGCCACCCGAAACGCCGCGCCAGGGCAGCGCAGGCGTGCTGCGCGCGCCGGATTTCGAACGATCCCGGGAGGAACACCAGCACGTGTCCGTCGAGCCCGCGGGCGGCCAGCCGTTGGAGCGCGGCCGCCACCTGCTCTTCCAGCGGCGCGGCGGAATGCGGCGTGTACTCGATCTCCAGCGGATGCTGCCGCCCCGCCGAGCGGAGAACCGGCAGGGCCGGCGCGCCCTCCTCGGCCAGATACCGCGCGATGGGGGCCGCATCCAGCGTCGCCGACATGACGACGATCTTGAGATCCGGCCGCCGAGTGCGCTGCAACCGGCGGAGCAGGGCGAGAGCGAGATCGCCTTCCAGGTGCCGCTCATGGAATTCGTCGAGCACCACGCAGCCCACGCGTTCGAGATCCGGGTCGCTGAGCAGGCGCCGCGTGAGCACGCCCTCGGTCAGGAAACGCAGGCGCGTGCGCGGTCCCGCCACCTCCTCGAAGCGCACCTGATATCCCACCGTCTCACCCACCGCCTCGCCGCGCCCGGCCGCCACGTAACGGGCGGCCAGGCGCGCGGCCAGACGGCGCGGTTCCAGCACCAGCACCTCGCGCGCACCCAGCTCAAGCAGCGCGGGCGGCACGCGCGTGGTCTTGCCGGCGCCGGGCGGCGCTTCCAGCACCAGGTGATTGCCGGCGCGCAGATGCTGCGCAACGGCGGGGAGCAGATCGTCGATTGGAAGGCGCACGCGAGCTTCTATTGTCGCAATTCGACAATGTTCCGGCGCATGATTTCCGCCTGCGGGTAATCCGGGTGATGCTGCAGGAAGTCCTCCAGCACGCGCGCCGCCTCGGCCTTCTCGCCGCGCCTCAAATGGATCTCCGCGAGGTACAGCTGGGGATGCGAGAAGTGCGCCGGATCGAGCTGGCGCGCCCTCTCCAGATACTTCACCGCGGAATCGAACAGTCCGAGCTCGAAATAGGTCATGCCGAGCTGCGAGTTGGCCAGCGCGTCGTTGGGACGGGTCATGGTGGCGTGGACGTTGACCTCCAGCGCTTCATCCAGTTTGTGAAGGGTGACGAGTACGCCGCCCAGATTGACCAGCGGTTCGTACGCCGCGGGATCCTGCTTCAGCGACTGGCGGAAACGCAGTTCGGCCAGCGGGAAGTGCCGCGTCTGATAGGCGATGGTGCCCAGGGTGTTCCATGCGCCGGCGAACTGCGGCGCAAGTTGCACGGCATGTTCCAGGTGCTTCTCGGCGGCATCCACGTCGTGCTTCTCCAGATCGTGTTGCGCGTCCATGTAGTCGCGTAGCGCGCTCTCCGGGATGGCGAGTTCGCGCGCCGTGACGGAGTGCCGCCGCCGGTCGCTGGCGGGGTCGAAATCGGCGTCCCGCAAGGTAATGGTGAGCTGGATGCGGTGGTGCGCGTCGGCCAGACTGGGCCCCACCTCGATGGTCTGGCGCGCCTCGCCGCGTCCGGGTTGGAAGACCGCCACCGTATAAGTCGCTGCCTCGAGTTTCTTGAAGGAGAAGCGTCCGCTCGCGTCGGTCAAGGTGGAAGTGCTGAAGGGTTTGGTGGCGCCGAACAGCGTCACCGACGCAAGTCCTTCGGGGCTGATGCGCCCGGATAGCTCGTAAAGCGCCTGCCCGGGCGCGGCGGACGCGACCAGAATCAGTATCCAAAAGCGCAGCACGGCAAGCACGATTGTAGCGCCGCCCGCTGCCGCATGGTACACCAGTTTGGAGACCCGCCGATTTGGGAGGCACGCGATGAAAGTGAGTGCGGAGGATTTCCGGCGCCAGTACGCCGGCTTGAGCGACGAGGCATTGCTCGACGTCGACCGTAAGGACCTGGTGCCGTTGGCGTGCGCCTGCTACGACGAAGAACTGGCCCGTCGGCAACTGAAAGCGGCGGCGCCGGCACGGGCGTCGGCGCGCACGCCGGAGACGCACGACGAAACCGAAGAGTTCGCCGTGGTGGAGACGTACAAGTCTCAGGAGCAGGCCACACTGGCGCGCGAGACGCTGCTCGCGGCGGGAATCCAGGCGCAACCGGGGGCGGGCGGCCTTGCGGTGCTGGTGCCGGTGTCCACCCGGGAAGATGCGCGCGACGTTTTGAACTCGCAGATTTCCGATGAGGACCTGATGGAAGCCGCCACTGCCGGGGCCAGTTACGTACGCCACGGCGTGGGGATGGTTCGCCCCTATCTCTATGGCAATGTCGATTTACTCGAGTTCGTCCAGCAGGTGTTCGGCGCGGTGGAACTGGAGCGCCTGGCATACGGGCTGAGCTGTTTCCACGTGGAGGCGGCAATCGGCGACTCGGTAGTGGTGCTCGAGGTGGGCGATCCGCCTCCGGCAAGTGCCGCCCCCGCGTCGATCTATGTGTATGTGCCCGACGTGGATGCCGCCTACGGGCGCGCCCTGGAAGCGGGCGCGGAGGAAATCTCGCCGCCCGAGGACAAGCCCTACAACGAGCGCACCGCCGGAGTGAAAGACCCCTCCGGCAACACCTGGTGGATCGCGACCTACGCGGCATAAGGAAGCTAAAGGGCCACTTCTCAGCCACTGGCGTGGCGCCGGCACGAGTGCGACATCGGGCCAGGTGGTGACGCCAGCCGCAACTCCAACCCGAGCGATCAGGGTGTTGGCCGAGGCCTCGATGGTGAGCCGGCTATCCTGATCACGGTCAACCTCTCTACCAGATTTGCCCTGCCATTGCTGTATCGACCTCATTCCTTCACAGTGCAGGTATGTGCACCATGGGGAGGATCACGCAAAAAATGGTGCGCGTGCGTCGACCCTTGGAGGCGATCCGCGGCGGTTGCTGAGACAAGGGGGTGGAAGGCGGGCGGCAGAACGAAACACCGGATTACATACCATAGTTTGATGGTGCATCTATTTGCACTATGCGTTCTCGGCCCAGCTTCTCCCAGATGTAGATTCCCAGAATGTGCCACATACCCCCCAGAAGCACCAACGCGATCAACCCACCACAGGCAGGTTCCGGGACCGAATTTGTCGGCTTCCGCGGCGAGTTCCCGGACAAGTATGCTGTGGCGTGCGCGCCGCCGGTCCGCAATGCTCGTCTCGCCCTTCGCTTTTCGCGTTCGGCAAACGTTTCGTGCAGTAACGATTTGATGTAGGGCCGGCCAGGAGTCCGTCCGGCTTTCCTCGACTCGAACGTCAAGCTGAATCCAAAGGAGCCCCAACTTCGGATTGCAGCCCGGGATCGAAAGTCGCCGATTTCACAACATTAAGGAATCGCGCAGTTGCGACCGATAAGGGTTGAGAGATGGTAACTGCACTGATTGCCGGTTCCTTGGTTGCCGGCTCCGCCTGGTGCTGGGCGAAACTCGTTGCACCCTGGGTTCGGACACGCGAACTTCACGAGGAAGTGCTGGAAATCCAGCAGGAACTAGCCTTGCCTCCGGGACGACCTTGGTCGCCGGAGGTCGCCTGCACACAAGACCTCGCCAACCTGGCGGCGGCGATCGGCGTGCAAGGCGGGATGGCGAATGCCGGCGACAATCGAACCGTTACCGCACCAGGCGGTAGCGGAGCGTCAAGACGGTGCCGCAAATAAGAACGGCACCCGGCACCGCAGAGGGCGCTGCGGCTAGCACGGAACAATAGTGGTCACGAGCACACGCAAACGCGCTCGCCAGCGCGGACCGGCGAGCGCGTTTGGTAAGACGGAGATGGATGGTGGATTTTACGCCGATTTGCGCTTGCGGCTGATCATGAGCGCAAGTCCACTCAAGCCGAGAGCCAAGACTCCGTAGAATCCGGGTTCGGGAGTGACCCGCACCAGGAAGTTCTGTTGCGCGTCAGTCACGATGCCGCTCGAGTTGACCGCCCAGGTCACCAATGCCCATGAATTCCCACTGACGCCGCCATAATTAAGGGCCGCTTGGTCGATCCAGTATTGCACGTTAGTGTCGCTTGTGCCGTGAGTCCCAGGCCCAGTGTGGCCATTGGCGCCAGTGAATGCGGTGTTGTTCGTAATCGCCCAGATGGCGTCCTGAACGGCGGCATTCGTACCATGGCCACCACCGCCAGGCGCTATGCTGTTGTCGACCGGCAACTGGCTAAAAGGCGACGCGGTGTAGCCACCGTATTGCGTGATCAAGTAGGCCGCCATCAACAGTCGGGTCTGTGGGTCGTTGAGAATAGCTCCGCCGATCGGGTCGCTCGTGAGGGTAAACTTGCCGGCAGCATCGACATACTCAGTTTGGCCCAACAATCCAGGAGGCTTACTACTGCCGAGGTTGGACAGAAGTGTAATATTTGCCGGTGCCGATGCCACTGGACTAAAGTAGGTCTGGTCGTCAACACACCAAAAGGCTGTGCTAAAAAGGGTCGGGCTGACGGTGCCTTCGAAGGCGCCGCCGCCGTCGACGTTCTCACTACTTCCACCGATCCACCAACCTGCAGTAACTGGGATTCCCGTTCCGATATAGGGCGAGCTTGGCCCTCCCGGAAGTGCCTGGTAGGTGGCGTGGGCAACGGACCCGAAAACCAGAGCACTGAACAGAAGAACTGCCGAAGTCTTCATTATTCCTCCGTGTAATATACTCAAATGCGCCAAACGAGATCGGTGGTCACTGATTTTCCCGAACGCCGTCGAATCGAAAAGCTGGACCTTCGCACGGGCCGCAAACAGCCGTGGAAGGGGATCGCCATTCCAGACCCAGCGGGCGTGGTGGATAGCATGACCGGCGAATCGCTCGGACGCGGAGGCTTTTCGCGCATCTTTCTTACTTCGGACGCCAAAGGCTTCGTCTACAGTTACACACGCATGTTTTCCCAACTGTATCTCGGGGACGGCTTGCGCTGATCAGCGGATCTGCACGGTGCGCGACGATTGCGCTGCGCCATCGGCAGTGGCGGCTTTCACTTGGTAAGAGCCCGCGGGGAGCGGCTGGTTGGGCGCCGAGTGGAGCGGTGCTTGAACGCCTTCATCACGCGACGGGCGGCGTTCCCAAAGGACCGCTTTGGGCGAGCAACAATCCGGCCAACCGGGCGCGCGCCAATGCGGACGCAATCCGGGAGTCCAGATTGAAGTGATCGCTCGATCATCGGTACAGGGCTGGTAAACAGGAAAAACCGCCTTGTCGGCAAGTGGACCGACTGGTCCGCCACCGGCCGCCCAATGGAAAGAGTCCACTTCTCGGGAGTTTGATGGTGCCATGGGGATTTCGCGACAGCTATCGGGCGGGCGGGATCAGCGATCGTAATGAGCAAGCGCAACGGAACCGGCGACGAGGAGCCGGCGGTCTCCCAGCCCCCTCGCCGTGCGCACACCCAGCGCCTCCGCCTCGCGGCTACTGGAACTGCAGCTTCGCGTATTCCGCCCTGGCTTCCTTCAGGATGGGAATGTCGGGGTCGGCATCTTTCCAGAGTGTGAGGAAGTCCTGATACGCGGCGCAGGCTTTGGCCGAGTTGCCCTGTAAGGCTAACGCGCGCGCCAGTCCCAGCCGGGCCAGCGCGCCCCAGGGAAAGTTCACCACGAGTCCCCGGTGGTCGATGAACTTCTGAAATTCCGCTGCCGCTCGGTTGCCGTCGTGCAGCATGAGGTAGGCTTCCCCACGCACATAAGCGGGGCACAGGAATATCGTGATTTGCGTTATTGCGCCAAGTTCGATCGTGCTCGCCACCTTCAAGAGTTCGATTGCCCCGTTCGGGTCTTGGCGTTCCAGTGCGATACCCGCCCGGACGGTGGGCAACCAATACCTCTGCACCAGCGTGTCCAGCGGGAAGGCCTTGTCGAGTTCGGCCGCCAGCTTCTCCGCCCCTGCCGTATCGCCTGCCCGCGCCAGGGCCAGCGCCGCCATTACACGCACATCGCGGTTCGGGGCCAGCTTCAAGGCCGCATGGGCCTCGGCGCGCGCCTGCTCCCGGTTGCCCGATTCCACCTCGCGCAGCGCCGCCGCTGCCTGATATACCGCGGCAGCCTCTTTGGCATCGTGGTGCTTGGCTGAATCCATCGCCCGCCCGGTCAGCTCGTGCGCGTTCCTCAGCTTGCCGTACCAACCTTCCGTGTCCGCTTGCGCGGCCAGCAACAGGTCTTCCGCGCCCTGCTTGCCCAGGGCGGCTGAGACCAACTGCGCCATTTGCGCCGCACTGCCCTTTAGAAAAGCCAACCAGTAGCGGCTCTGGAGCAGGAGCTCGTTCTCCACCTTGCGCTCCTCCGCCTGCTTGTACACCGCCTCCGCTTCATCCAGCCGGTTCAGGGCCATGTAGTCGAAACCGAGGTTGATATAGCCGCCGATACTATTTGGCCCCAGGCGTAGCGCCGATCGAGATTCCTCCGATGACTTCTCCCAGTTTCCCAGGACGGCGAAAGCGGCTCCTAGCGCTATGCAAGGCAAGTCGTTTCTTGGGTAGGTCTGCCGCCACAGGTCGAAGGTCTGCGCTGCTTTCTCCAACTCTCCCGTCGCAAAGAAGTAGTAGGTCCCCTCGATCCAGAACCGCTCCCGTTCGCTTACCTTCTCCCGCAGCGCGTAAGCCTTGCGTGCATTCTCGGCCCCCCGCCCCACTTCGTTGAGGTTGCTGTAGCCACTCGCCATCCAGGCGTAGGCCATGGCAAAATTCGGATCCAGGTCCACCGCCCGTTGGAAGAACGGCAGCGCGGCTGTGCCTTCTTTCGTATAACCGGTCTTAACTCCCAAGCTGTAGGCTTTTAGCGCTTCGAGGGATGGTGTGGTTGCTTCCTCCACCGGCGTGGCGTATTTCTGCACCGAGCTGAGCGACTCGCCCAGTTTGCTCCGCAAACCGATTGCCGCAGCGTCCAGAGCCTTGAGCACCGCTTCCTTGCCCGCTGCCTGCTCCTGCGCTTCCGCCAGCACGTCCCCGGTGTCGCAGTTCACTGCCTTCAGGCCAATCACGTACTGGCTGCCCAGCTCCGCAATCGATCCGGCCAGCATGGCCTTGCTGCTCGTGCGCTGGCAGACCTCGCGGGTGACCTCCGGCGTCAGCCGCTCCCCGGCGGGACGTCCCATCAGCTTCAAGGTCTCATTCACCCTGCGCTCGGACACCAGGTTGAGAAAGGTCGATTGCTCAAGCTGCACCGAGAGTCCCTGCTTCAGCGTGTCGTCAAAAACGCTGTCGCCCGTAGTGTTGGTGAAATCGGAAAGGACGATGGAGTCCTTGTCCGTCAGTGGCTTGGTTCTATGCGAGAGGTAGTAAAAGCCGCCGGCGACGAGCACGGCAGCCAGTGACAGCATCAGCATCAGACGGCGACGGCTTTTTCGCAAGGCCTGCCGGGCGATCTTCTCACCCGGTTCCTGCCGTATCCCCTCCAGCGCGGTCTGTAACTCGGCGGCTGTCTGCCACCGCTCGGCCGGGTCGCTCGCCAACGCCTTCGCGATCACCGGAGGCACACCGGACGCCAGCGCCTCTCCCGCCAACTCTGCCAGCACCCGTCCGAAGGAGTAGATGTCGGACCGCGCATCGAGCGGCTCACCGCGAGCCTGCTCCGGCGACATGTATCCGCTGGTCCCCGTCACCGCCGATTGCGCCACGGCCCCGTCTTCCTGGCTCGCCTTCGCCAGACCGAAGTCCGTCAGCTTCACCCGCCCGGAGCCGGTCACGAACAGGTTGTCCGGTTTGATGTCGCGATGCACGATCCCGTGTCCGTGCGCTTCCGCGAGGGCCTGGGCAATCTGGATCGCGATCTCGAAGAACTCGGCCTGGGTGACCGGGCCCCGCGCCATCCGCGCCCGCAGCGGCTCGCCTTCGAGAAACTCCATCGCCAGGAAGACCCGGCCCGACGCTTCGCCCAGCTCGTACAGCGTGCAGATATTGGGGTGATTCAAGGTGCCGATCACGCGCGCCTCGCGGCGCATTCGCTCCAGCGCCGGCGGATGCGCCGCCAACTCCTCGGGGAGGAACTTCAGCGCCACCACCCGGCCCAGCGTCAGGTCCTCGGCTTTGTACACCACGCCCATAGCTCCCCGCCCGGCCTCTGCCAGTATCCGATAGTGCGAGACCGCCGCACCCGGAACCAGCAAGGGGGATCTTTGGGCCGCCGTCTCCAGCTTGCCAATGAACCGGTACCCCTGGCGCGGGAGCGTCTCGATGAAGCGGGGCTTGGCGGCGTCATCCGACAGCGCCTCGCGCAGGCGCTTCATGGCCGAGTTGATGCTGTTCTCGAACTCGACCACGGTGCCATGCGGCCAGAGGCGCGCCTCGATCTCCTCGCGGGTGACCAACTCGCCCGGCCGATCCAGCAGCATGGCCAGGATGGCGAGGGATTGGTCGGGCACACGTAACCAGGCCCCCCCTTCCGGAGCTCCCGGGAAGAGAACTCAAAGGCGAACGCGCCGAACCGAACTGGCCGTACGGCCCCCGCGGCAGGCATAGAGCAGCGCCTCAAGCTACTACAAACCTCACGCTACCACAAACGTTCGCCGGCGAGAAACCTGATTTGGCCTAATTCAATTGTTTTGAGGCGCTTGCGGTGTCCTTGCGATGTCAGGGACGTTTCACTCGCCGTGCATTGATTTTGCGACGTCGCTGGCCCATTGTGGGGGCCATGAATAGGTCATGTAAGTAACAGCCGGCTGGAGGTTTTCGGGCCCACCGGCATTCCGGGGTCTCCATCGAGGTAGCCCCTACCCACAACAATTACCGATTCGATCGATTATTTCAAGGAAGGAGAAGAGCACATGCTTGACATGAACTGCCGACTAAAACCCGTTGGCCTCAGAGTTGCGCAACTCTG
>PLDO01000287.1:1328-7113 GCA_003136215.1 Bryobacterales bacterium | reverse complement strand
CCACGGACTTCATCTGCGGCCCAAGCGTGTCGTCCGCGCCGGGGAATTTCTCGAAGGCCCACTTGGGAATCTTCACGACGACGTAGTCGATGGTCGGCTCGAAGGAGGCCGGCGTGGCCCGGGTGATGTCGTTGGGGATCTCGTCGAGGTGGTAGCCGACGGCCAGGCGCGCCGCGATCTTGGCGATCGGGAACCCGGTGGCCTTGGAGGCCAACGCCGAGGATCGCGACACGCGTGGGTTCATCTCGATGATGACCCGCCGTCCCGTCTGCGGGTCCACCGCGAACTGCACGTTCGACCCGCCGGTCTCCACGCCCACGCGCCGCTTGCCCTCGTCATCCGCAATCCCCTCCGCCACGCCGCGCAGTTGCGCTTCCGTCGCCTCACGCACCGGATACGGGGTCTGCCCCAGTATCAGGTTGAGTAGATCTTCCGCTGCATCGTTCCAGTTCATCGTGAAACCATCATAGCGGGAGGCCGATGTACAATACGGTTTGCACCTCCGATTTTTCTTTCTTCTCGCGTTTCCCCCCCTACTCGCCCTCGCCCAGCAGCAGCCGCAGCAGCGCGACACCGTGGTGGTCACCGGGACCTACGAGCCCATGTCGCTCGAAGAGATCGACCGCGCCATTCGCGTGCTTCCGGCGCGCAGCCAAAGCCTGGTGCTCAACACGCTGGTCGATCTGCTCAAGCTGGACCCTTCGCTCGACCTCGCCGAACGCGCGCCCGACGGCGTGCAGGGCGATCTCTCCATCCGCGGCGCCGTCTTCGGCCAGACGCTCGTGCTGCTCAACGGCATGCGCCTCAACGATCCGCAGACCGGGCACCACAATCTGGATATCCCGGTGCCGCTGGAAAGCGTGGACCGCGTCGAAGTGATGCGCGGATCGGGTTCCACCCTGTACGGCGCCGATGCCGTCGGCGGCGTGGTCAACATCATCACCGAGCCGCCTCTGGTCACGGAATTCCGCCTGCGCACCGCGTTCGGCAGCGACGGCATCAACCAGCAGCGCGCGGCGTTCAATATCGCCGCCAAGAAAGTCTCCGAGCAGCTCACCTTCGCGCGCGATTTTTCTACCGGCTTCATGCCGGACCGCGACTATCGCAACCTGCAGTTCGCCTCCGTCACGCGCCTCGCCACCGATTTCGGCAACGGCTCCCTCAACCTGGCCTACATGGACCACCCGTTCGGCGCCGATCAGTTCTATGGCAACTTCAACTCCTGGGAGGATACCAAGACGTGGTTCGCCGGCGTGCAGCAGGCGCTCGGCGCCAAGACCAGCGCCAGTTTCTCCTTCCGCCGCCATAGCGACCTCTTCGTGCTCTACCGCGACCAGCCGGACGTTTTCGCCAATCACAATGCCGACGAAAGCGAGCAACTGGCCGTGCGCCGCCGCGAGGAAATGTCCACCGCCACCACCCTCTACTACGGCGTGGAGGCGTTCCACGAATCCATCATCAGCAACAACCTGGGCGACCATGGGCGCTCTCGCGCGGCCGGCTACATCGCCGCCGATTTCCGCGCCATCAAGCGCTTCTCGCTCACCCTCTCCGCCCGCGAAGAGATCTACCGCGTTTTCTCCGCCGCCTTCACGCCCACCCTGGCCGGCGGCGCCTGGCTCTCGCCGCAATGGAAACTCCGCGCTTCCACCAGCCGCGCTTTCCGCATTCCCAGCTACACCGACCTTTACTACCACGACCCCGGCAACCAGGGCAATCCGGCGCTGCGCCCGGAGAGCGCCTGGACCTTCGAAACCGGCGTGGACTGGGTGCCCAGCGCCCGCCTGCGCGGCGACCTCACCCTGTTCGACCGGCGCGTCACCGACGGGATCGATTATTACCGCCTCTCCCCCTCCGATATCTGGCGCGCGCTCAACATCCAGAACCTGGACTTCAAGGGATGGGAAGCGTCGCTCCGCTGGACGCCGTCGACCACGCACACCCTGGATTTCCGCTATACCGCACTCCACGGCACGCAGGACACCATCGCCGCCGGCTTCACCAAGTATGCCTTCAACTATCCGACGGGTAGCGGTGTTTTCCAATGGCAGATCACCCCGCGCGCCAATTTCGTATTTCGCACCAGGGTTGGCGCGCTGGCGCGCCCGGCGCAGTCGCCGTATGCGCTGTGGGATCTCTATGCCGCTCTCCCGCGCCACAAGGTGCACCCGTACCTGCAAGTCACCAACACCACCAACACGTCGTACCAATCCATCCCCGGCGTGCCGATGCCCGGCCGCACCATCATCGGCGGCGTCGAGCTGGTCGTCCGCAAGCACTAGTAGGACAGGCCTCCTGGCCTGTCCATCCGATGTGGGGCAGGTTGTCAACCTGCGGCCGATTGGTAATCGTCCTTCTGACATTCGTGAGAACCCTTCCGTCAAATGGCCACATTGCTGCATGGCAGCCTCCCCCCGAATCGCAGCTTTCCCCCGGCGATCGTGTCTGGACAAGCATTCCTGTCCATGGACCGAATCCTCGACAGCACCTGCGACGGCCCGCTCTTCCTGCGCATGCCCGAGGTCGCCCGGATGGTGGTGGATGCGATTCAATATCGGGATCGGCGGATCTATCATCTCCATGCGTTCGTCGTCATGCCGAACCACGTTCATCTTCTGATGACTCCGCTCGTGGTAGTTTCCAAGGTCATGCAATCGCTCAAGAGATTCACTGCGCGGGAGGGCAACCGGATGCTCGGACTCACGGGCCAGCCATTCTGGCAGGATGAGAGCTATGATCGACTGGTTCGCAACGATACGGAGTTTGCGCACATTGCTCATTACATCGAGAGGAACCCGGTAACGGCAGGACTGGCAACAACGCCCGAGGAATATCCCTGGTCCAGCGTTGGGCGGGTTTCCAACCCGCCGCAGGTTGACAACCTGCCCCACATCTGAAGGTCTCGCCTACCCGCGGAAGCGTTACCCTAAGGTGTCACCTATGCTCCGCCGCACTCTCCTCCTTCTGGTGGCGCTGGCGGCCCTCGTGCCGCTGGTCAGCCAGCAAGCCCGCGGTCCGCTGGAAACGGGCTTCGCCGATCCGCCGCCCGAAGCGCGCCTGCGCTGCTACTGGTGGTGGCTCAACGGCAATACCAACGAGCCCGCCATCACTCGCGATCTGGAGCAGATGCGCGCCAAAGGCTACGGCGGCGCGATCCTGGTGGACGCCAACGGCAGCGAGCAGCAGGGCAACCGCATGGTGCCCGCCGGACCCACGTTCGGCAGCCCACGCTGGCGCGAACTCTATCGCCACGCCCTTCGGGAGGCGGCGCGCCTCGGCCTCGAAATCAGCCTGAATGTGGAGAGCGGCTGGAACCTCGGCGGCCCATCCGTCAAGCCGGAGCAGGGCGCCAAGCTTCTCACCTTTTCACGCATCGCGGTGCGCGGGCCGGGCGAAATCCGCCAGGCGCTTCCCCAGCCGCCTGCCACGATCGGCTACTACCGCGATATCGCCGTGCTCGCCTACCCGCTGCGCCACGGCGAAGCCATGCCCCAGCGGCCCATCCGGCAACTCGCCCTCAAGACGGCGTCCCAGGAGTTCGGCATGTCCGCGCCCGATACCCTGCCGCTGCTGGAAGATCTCCCGTCGGAGCCCGACGAGCAGGATTCGCAGGTTGCCGACGTGATCGACGTCTCCGCCAGGATGACCCCGGACGGCGCATTCGCCTGGCAGGCGCCCGCCGGCGAGTGGGAGATTCTGCGCGTCGGTTACATGGCCTCCGGCGCCAAGGTCTCCACTTCGAGCGGCGCCTGGCAGGGGCTGGCCATCGACTACCTCGACCGCGCCGAATTCGAGAGCTACTGGCGCGACAACATCGAGCCCCTGCTGGCCGATGCCAAACCGTATCTCGGCAAGACCCTGCGCTACCTGGTGACCGATAGTTGGGAACTCGGCGGCGTCAACTGGACTCCCAGGTTTCGCGAGGAGTTCCGCGGGCGCCGCGGATACGATCCCGTGCCCTGGCTGCCGGTGGCCGGCGGCCGCATCCTGGACAGCCGTCAGACCAGCAACCGCTTCCTCAACGACCTGCGCCGCACCGTGGCCGATCTCGTCATCGACGGCCACTACCGCCCCTTCGCCGACGCCGCCGCGCGCTACGGCCTCGGCATCCATCCGGAATCCGGCGGGCCGCACGGCGCGCCCCTCGATGCGCTGGAAACGCTCGGCATCAGCACTTTTCCGCAGATGGAGTTCTGGGCGCGCGCCCCCACCCACCGCGTGCGCGATGTGGAGCGCTTCTTCGTGAAACAGGGCTCGAGCGCCGCCCACACCTATGGCAAGACGCTGGTCGCCGCCGAAGGCATGACGTCCATCGGACCTCAGTGGGAGGAGTCCATCTGGCGGAATCTCAAACCCACCTTCGACCAGGCGGCGTGCGAAGGTCTGAACCGGCTCGTCTGGCACACCTTCACCTCCTCGCCGAAAGAGGCCGGGCTGCCCGGACAGGAATATTTCGCCGGCACGCACCTCAATCCCAACGTCACCTGGTGGAATAAGGCCGGGCCGTTTCTGGCCTATCTCAATCGCAGCCAGTTTCTGCTCCAGCAAGGCGTGCCGGTCTCTGACGTCCTGATTTACTATGGCGACAACATTCCGAATTTCGTGCAGTATAAGGGCGCCGACCCGGCGCACGTGCTGCCGGGATACGACTACGACGCGATCGACGAGTGGGCGCTAGGGCATCGCGCCGCCGTGACCGATGGCGCCATTGTGCTGCCCGAAGGCACCTCGTACCAGGTGCTTGTGCTGCCTGACCGTCCCAGCATGTCGCTCGATGCGTTGCGCGCCGTGCAAAAGCTGGTCGCCGGCGGCGCGACTGTCCTCGGACCGAAGCCGGAGCACACCACGGGAATCGGCGACGACAACGCACTGCGGTCCATCGCCGATGCCATCTGGCCCAGAGTCCACGCCAATCAGACTGCGCGTGCCGCGCTCTCTGCCCGCGGCGTCCTGCCCGATTTCGAAGGGCCGGCGGATACCGATTATGCGCATCGCCGCGCGGGCGGCACGGAAATCTACTTCGTGCGCAACGGCAAGCCCGAAGCGCTCGCCGCCGAGTTCACCCTCCGCGTGAAGGGCAAGGCGCCGGAGTTGTGGCATCCCGATAGCGGCCTCATCGAGGACGCGCCCGCGTACCAGCCCACCGGCGACGGCCGCACGCGGCTGCCGCTCGCCTTGGAGCCCAACGGCAGCGTGTTCGTGGTCTTCCGGCGAGCCGGCACGGGCAAGGAAACCTCCGCGCCGCCGCCGGCGCCGCCCGCGCCCATGCCGGTCAACGGGCCGTGGACCGTCACGTTCACGCCGGGTTGGGGCGCCCCGGCGCAAGCCACGTTCGACAAGTTGCTTTCCTGGAGCGAACACACGGACCCCGGCATCCGCTACTACTCCGGCACAGCGCGCTACACCACGCGTGTCGATCTGGACGCCGCGCGCCAGTGGACGCTCGATCTCGGCGACGTGCGCGAGATCGCCGAGGTCTGGCTGAACGGCCGGCCGCTGGGAATTCTGTGGAAGAAGCCGTTCACGGTGAAACTCGGCTCCGCCGCCCGCGTGGGCTCCAATGAGCTCGCCATCGAAGTGGTGAATCTCTGGCCCAACCGACTGATCGGCGATCAGCAACTTCCGCCGGAGAAGCGCTTCACCCATACCAATATCACCAAGTTCACCGCCGCCTCGCCCCTCATGCCCTCGGGCTTATTGGGCCCGGTTTTGTTGCGGTAAGTGGGATAAGGCTCCGCCTTGTCCGTCCGAGCGAAGCTCGGACAAGGGCGAGCTTCGCTCGCCA
>PLDO01000287.1:0-1310 GCA_003136215.1 Bryobacterales bacterium | reverse complement strand
CCGCGAATTCTGCCGCGGCAAGACGGGGCGGGCAGCCACGCCAGCCTCCCACCCTCACCTGTTAAACTGAAGGTTATCCACGCCCTGGGAGGAAAAGCCTAAATTGACCACAGCAATACTCGCCCTGGAGGACGGCAGCGTCTTCGAGGGCCGGAGTTTTGGTGCGCCCACCGAGCGAAGCGGCGAAGTTGTCTTCAACACCGCGCTCACCGGGTATCAGGAAGTCTTCACCGACCCCTCCTACTCCGGCCAGATCGTCATCCTGACCAATCCGCAAATCGGCAATTACGGAACCAGCTCCACTGACAACGAGTCCGCCGGTCCGTACATTGAAGGCCTCGTCGTCCGCGAGTTTTCGCCCATCGCCAGCAATTGGCGCAGCGATGCCGCGGCCGACACTTTCCTCTCGCGCGCCGGGGTGCCCATCGTCAGCGATCTCGATACGCGCGCCCTGGTCCGCCACCTGCGCACCCGGGGCGTCATGCGCGGCGTGCTCTCCTCCGTCGAAACCGATGGGCGGAAACTCGTCGAAAAGGCGCGCCTCATACCCACCATGGCCGGACTCGATCTCGCCAGCCGCGTCAGCACGCGCCAACGCTACCAGTGGACCGAAACGGTGCAACCGTGCTCGCCCTCCGACGCCATCGGACCTGACGCCGAGCTCCGCTATAACGTAGTGGCCTACGATTACGGCATCAAGCACAACATCCTGCGCCGCCTGGTGCACGCCGGTTGCCGCGTCACCGTGGTGCCCGCGCTCACCAGCGCTGCGGACGTCCTAGCCCTCAGCCCCGATGGCATCTTCCTCTCCAACGGCCCCGGCGACCCGGAACCGCTGGTCACCCAGGTCGCCAATATCCGCCAGCTGATCGGACGCAAACCCATCTTCGGCATCTGCCTGGGCAACCAGTTGCTCGGCCTCGCCCTCGGCGGCAAAACCTACAAGCTCAAGTTCGGACATCGCGGAGCCAACCACCCGGTGCGCAATGAACTCACCGGGCGCGTGGAGATCACCTCGCACAATCACGGGTTCGCCGTGGACCCGGATTCGCTCAACCTGAGCGAGGTGGAAATCACCCACGTCAACCTCAACGATCAGACGCTGGAAGGCTTCCGCCACCGCCGCGAGCCGGTCTTCTGCGTGCAATATCATCCCGAAGCCGCCCCCGGCCCGCACGATTCGCACTATCTCTTCGACGATTTCACGAGGCTGATGCGGGAGGCCAAATAGATGCCGCGGCGCAACGATCTCCACCGCATCCTGATCATTGGAAGCGGGCCCATCATCATCGGCCAGGCCTGCGAGTTCG
>PLDO01000680.1 GCA_003136215.1 Bryobacterales bacterium | reverse complement strand
AGATGATCCACATCGGGAAGAACACCACTTCCACCATCGTCAGCAAAGGCATCTCGGCCGGGCACGGGCAGAACACCTATCGCGGCGGCGTCAAGATCCTGAAATCCGCCAGCGGCGCGCGCAACTACTCGCAGTGCGATTCCCTGCTGCTGGGGGACAAGTGCGGCGCCCATACCTTCCCCTATCTGGAAGTGCGCAACACGTCGGCGCAGGTGGAGCACGAAGCGTCCACCTCGAAAATCGGCGAAGACCAGATTTTCTACTGCCGGCAGCGCGGCATCTCCAGTGAAGATGCGGTCTCGATGATCGTGCATGGGTTCTGCAAGGAAGTTTTCCGCGAACTGCCGATGGAGTTCGCCGTGGAAGCGCAAAAGCTACTCGGAGTGAGTCTCGAAGGAAGCGTTGGATAGAATGGCACTACTCGAAATCAAAGATCTGCACGCCAAAGTTGGCGATCGTGAAATTCTCAAGGGCATCAACCTCACCGTGAACGCCGGTGAAGTGCATGCCATCATGGGGCCCAACGGGAGCGGTAAAAGCACGCTTGCCCAGGTGCTGGCCGGCCGCGAACTCTACGTGGTCACCGCCGGAAGCGTCACCTACGACGGCAAGGACCTGCTCGAAATGTCCCCCGAAGATCGCGCGCGCGAAGGCATCTTCCTCGCCTTCCAGTACCCCGTCGAAATCCCCGGCGTGAGCAACATGTACTTTCTGAAGGCCGCGCTCAACACCATCCGCAAACACCGCGGCATCGAAGAACTCGACGCCATGGATTTCCTCAACGTGGTCCGCGACAAGATGCAGATCATGAAGATGGATCAGACGCTGCTCAACCGCCCGGTCAACGCCGGCTTCTCCGGCGGCGAGAAGAAGCGCAACGAAATCTTCCAAATGGCAGTCCTGGAACCCAGGCTCGCCGTGCTGGACGAAACCGATTCCGGCCTGGATATCGACGCTTTGCGCATTGTCGCCGCCGGCGTCAACGCCATGCGCTCTCCCGATCGCGCCATGATTGTGGTCACCCATTATCAGCGCCTGCTCAGCGAAATCGTCCCCGACTTCGTGCATGTGCTGGCCGAAGGCCGCATCGTGAAATCCGGCGGCAAGGAACTGGCGCTCGAACTGGAAGCCGAAGGGTATGAGGCCCTCGGCCTCTATGAGGAGCCCGAGGCGGTCGGCAAACTATGAGCGCCGTTGCCGAACAGACCGGCGCATGGCTGGAGCAGTTCACCAGTCAACCGCCCGCGCCCGCGGGGTTGGAACCGCTGCGCGACGCCGCTTTCGCGCGCTTTGCCGAACTCGGCTTCCCCACCACGCACAATGAAGAGTGGCGCTTCACCAATGTCGCACCCATCGCGCGCACCAGGTTCGCGGCGGGGCGCAAGGGCACGGCCGGAATCGACGCCAGGGTTGCCAGGGGACCCATTCAACTGGTCTTCGCCAACGGCCACCTGTTGACCCGCCCGGAGAGCCTGCCTAAAGGCCTCGAAGCCGGCGGCTTCGCCGACGATCCGGCGGCCATCGCGCAACACCTCGGCAAGCACGCGCCTTTCGCGCAGAACGCCTTCGTCGCGCTCAACACCGCGATGATCGCCCAGGGCGCGTTCGTCCGTGTCGCCCGCGGCGCCGTCATCACCGAGCCCATCGAAATCTTCTACCTCACCGCCGGCATGGCGGAGCCCATCGCCGCCCACCCGCGTGCCCTCATCCTGGTGGGCGCCGACGCGCACTGCACCATTGTGGAGCGCTATCACGGCGCGGGCGAAGGCGTCTACTTCAATAACGCCGTCACCGAAATCGTCGCCGGCGATCGCGCCGTGGTGGATCACTACAAGGTCCAGCAGGAATCGCTTTCCGCTTTCCACATTTCCACCCTGGCAGCCACCATCGGACGCAGCGCCAATTTCTCCTCGCACTCCATTTCCCTCGGCGCCGCTCTGGCCCGCAACGACGTCAACGCGACCCTCTCCGAGGGCTCCGACGCCACCCTCAATGGACTCTACATCGTCAACGGCACGCAGCACGTCGACAATCACACCGTTATCGACCACGCCATGCCGCACGGCACCAGCCACGAACTTTATAAAGGCATTCTCGACGGCCAGGCGCACGCTGTCTTCAACGGCAGAATCATCGTCCGCAAGGACGCGCAGAAAACCGATTCCAAGCAGACCAACAAGAATCTGGTACTCTCCGACGACGCCGTGGTGGATACCAAACCCGAGCTGCAGATCTTCGCCGACGATGTGCGCTGCACCCATGGCGCCACCATCGGCCAACTCGATTCCGAAGCCCTGTTCTACCTGCAATCGCGCGGCATCGGCAAGGCCCAGGCCCGCAGCCTGCTGACCTACGCGTTCGCGCAGGACGTGGTGGATCGCATCAAAGTGCAGTCTTTGCGGGATTCGCTGGAACGCATTCTTTTCGAGAAATTCCATGAGCACGCTGAGTAAGCAGGTTATGGCCGCCTTTGACGTGGAGAGGATCCGCGAGGATTTCCCTGTCCTCAAGCAGAACATCCACGGCAAGCCCCTGGTGTATCTGGATAGCGCCGCCACCGCGCAGAAACCCTTCGCCGTAATCGATGCCATCCGCCACTTCCACGAAGTGGACTGCGCCAACATCCACCGCGGCGTGCACGAACTTTCCCAACGCTCCACCGCGGCTTACGAAGAAACCCGTTCCAAGGCCAAGCGCTTTCTCAACTCGCGTTATACCAACGAACTGATCTTTGTCCGCGGCACCACCGAAGGCATCAATCTGGTCAGCAGTTCCTGGGGCCGCAAGAACGTCAAGGCGGGCGACGAGATCGTCATCTCGGCCATGGAGCACCACTCCAACATCGTTCCCTGGCAGATGCTGTGCGAAGNNCGCGCACCCGCATGGTGGCCGTCACCCACGTCTCTAACGCGCTCGGCACCATCAACCCGGTCAGGCAGATCATTGAAATGGCCCACCAGGCCGGCGCCCTGACGCTCATCGACGGCGCCCAGGCCACGCCTCACATGAAGGTGGACGTGCAGGCGCTGGATGCCGATTTCTATGCCTTCAGCGGCCACAAGGTCTTCGGTCCCACCGGCATCGGCATTCTCTACGGCAAGAAGGCGCTGCTCAACGCC
>PLDO01000259.1 GCA_003136215.1 Bryobacterales bacterium | reverse complement strand
GGTGATCGCCGGCTCGCTGTTACTGGGAGCCTTCGCGGTGTGGAAGTTGCCGCGTGAAGAGGAGCCGCAGATCATCGTGCCGATGGTCGACGTGGTGGTCCAGGCGCCGGGCGAGTCGGCTCGCGAAGTGGAGGAGCGCGTCACCAAGCCGATGGAGAAACTGCTGTGGGAGATCCCGGGCGTGGAGTACATCTATTCGACCTCCAGCCCCGGCATGTCCACGGCGATTGTTCGCTTCCTGGTGGGGCAGGACGAAGAGAAGAGCATCGTGAGGCTGAACCAGAAGCTGAACGCGAACCTGGACCTGATCCCGCCGGGCGCATCGCCTCCGCTGGTGAAGCCTCGCTCCATCGATGACGTGCCGATCCTGGCACTCACATTCTGGAGCAAGCGGTACGGCGATTTCGAGCTGCGGCGCATCGCGGCGCAAGCCGATGACACGATCAAGCAGACGCCGGACGTCTCGGCGGTGGCTCTGACTGGCGGCCAGCGCCGCGAGATTCGCATTACTCTGGACCCATCCCGCCTCGGCGCTTACAACCTTTCCCCGTTGCAGGTGGTGGGAGCGCTGGGCCTTTCCAACCGCAGGATGCGGTCGGGTCAGTTTGCGAACGGCAACCAGCAGTATCTCCTGGAAACCGGCGAGTTCCTGCGCACTTCCGAAGACGTTCGAAATGTCGTCGTCGGTGTCGCCGGCGATGAACCGGTGTTCGTGCGCAACGTGGCGGAGGTCGTCGATGGCGGCGCGGAACCCACCGAGTACGTTCGCATGGTGAACGCCGCGTCGAAGGAATCTCTGCCCGCCGTGACCATTGCCATCGCCAAACGTAAGGGCACGAATGCAGTCGAGGTGGCCGGCAACGTGCTGCGCCGCATCGAGCCCCTGAAGGGCGTGGTGATTCCTTCGGACGTCACGCTGGACATCACGCGGCAGTACGGCGAAACCGCCGCCGAGAAATCGAACGAATTGCTGCTGCACATGCTGATCGCGGTGATTTCGGTAAGCCTCCTGATCGCCCTCACATTGGGACTGCGCGAGTCGCTGATCGTGTTCCTGGCCATCCCGGTTACGCTCGCGCTCACGCTCGCCGTGTTCTACCTGTACGGCTACACGCTGAACCGGATCACGCTCTTCGCCTTGATCTTCTCAATCGGCATTCTGGTGGACGACGCCATTGTGATCGTGGAAAATATTGTCCGTCACTGGCGTATGCCTGCGAACCGGACTCGCCCGCCATACGAAGTGGCCGTCGAGGCGGTCGACGAGGTGGGCAATCCCACGATTCTGGCGACACTCACCGTGGTGGCCGCCATCCTGCCGATGGCGTTCGTGGGCGGACTGATGGGGCCGTACATGCGGCCCATCCCCATCGGCGCCAGCGCCGCCATGGTCTTCTCGCTGCTGGTGGCGCTGATCGTGACACCGTGGGCCGCGGTGCGCATTCTCAAGCCTTCCGACGAAGCCGGGCACGGAGAGCGGGAAGATTTCGTCACCAGAGTTTACCGCCGCGTGATGGGCGCGATCCTGCACCACGCACCGCTGCGCTGGGGGTTCCTTGCGGGCGTCGTGTTCCTGCTGCTCGGGTCGTGTTCGCTGTTCTACTTCGAGTTCGTCAAGGTCAAGATGCTGCCCTTCGACAACAAGAGCGAATTCCAGGTGATCGTGGACATGCCTAACGGCACCACGCTCGAAGAGACCGCGCGAGTAGCCAGTGAACTCGCCACCGCGACCCTGGGCCAACCGGAGGTGGTCAATCTCCAGACTTACGTGGGCACGGCATCCCCGTTCAACTTCAACGGACTGGTGCGCCATTACTATCTCCGCAGCGGGTCGAATGTGGCCGATATCCAGGTGAACCTGCTCGGCAAGGGAGATCGCAAATTGCAAAGCCACGAGATCGCGAAACAAGTGCGCACGCGTCTGTTGCCCATCGCCAATCGCTTTGCGGCGCGCATCAAAGTGGCCGAGGTGCCGCCCGGCCCGCCCGTCCTGCAGACTCTGGTGGCCGAAGTTTACGGGCCGGCGCAAGACGGCCGCATACGCATCGCCAGGCAGATTCGCGATCTATGGAAGCGCACCGATGGTGTCGTCGATGTGGACTGGTACGTCGAGGACGACCAGCCGATTTACCGCCTGCTGGTGGACAAGGAGAAAGCCGCGCTGAACGGCATCTCCGAGGACGATATCGCACGCACCATGCAGGTGGCGTCGGCGGGATATCCGTCCGGATTGCTGCACGTGGATTCGGAGAAGGAAGACGTGCCGCTGATGGTCCGTCTGGACCGCGCCAGCCGTTCCGATTTGGACCGCCTTCAGACCCTGAACGTCATGGGCCGCACCGGCCGCCTGGTGGCACTGCGCGAACTGGTGAAGGTCGCGCCGGCCATCGAAGAAAAGAGCATCTACCACAAGAACCTCATGCCGGTGACGTATGTGACCGGGGATGTGGCCGGGGCGATGGAAAGCCCGGTCTACGCCATCCTGAAGCTGGGGCCGGAAATGGACAAGTTCAAGGCGCCCGAAGGCTACGCCATCGAACAGCACATGGCGGCGTTGCCCACCGATTCCGACCGCTACTCCATGAAATGGGACGGCGAGTGGCACATTACCTATGAGGTGTTCCGCGATCTGGGAATCGCGTTCGCGGCGGTGCTCATCCTAATCTATGCGCTGGTGGTGGGATGGTTCCAATCGTTCGTGACACCGCTCATCATCATGGCGGCGATTCCATTCTCGCTGGTCGGAATTCTGCCGGCCCACGGCATGATGAACGCCTTCTTCACCGCCACCTCGATGATCGGTTTCATCGCCGGCGCCGGGATTGTGGTCCGCAATTCCATCATCCTGGTGGATTTTGTCGAGTTGCGTTTGCAGGAGGGGATGGCGCTGGACGCGGCCGTGATCGATGCCGGCGCGGTGCGCTTCCGTCCCATGATGCTGACCGCCGCCGCCGTGGTGGTGGGCGCCGGGATCATTCTCTTCGACCCCATATTCCAGGGGCTCGCCATCGCCCTGATGGCGGGCGAAGTGGCGTCGCTCGCGCTCTCGCGCATGACGGTCCCCATCGTGTACTTCATTGTGAATCGTAGGAGGAAGGCTGTATGACCATCGAACGTTATCTCCGCCTGATCGCCGGCTTTTTCGTCATGGCCAGCGTGGCTCTTGGCTACTGGGTAAGTCCCAACTGGTTTCTGTTCACCGCCTTCGTGGGGTTGAACCTGTTTCAATCGGCATTCACGAAGTGGTGCCCGATGATCACGATTCTGCGCAAGATGGGGGTCGCGCCGTGACAAGTACCGCTCCCTACCGAGCTGGCTTCGTGCCGGAAGTGGCAGAAGTGTTCCTCGGCGACCTCCGCTTTCTCCGCGTGCCCCACCAGTGAGGCGAGTTCGTCGCTCTCTGTCGACCTTGTTTGTGCTCTTCTCCGCGTCTTTCTCCGCGTTCTCCGCGGCTCCGCGTCAAAAGACACAGCTTGTTTGGTTCCGGCTTCGCCGGGTCGGCGAGTTGTTGCTTCCCGGCCTAGATCTCCCAGCGGCCCGACAGGCGCGCCGGCGGCTTCGCGATGGATTGGAAGCGCACCAGCCGCACTACGTCCCGATCCCGTTTGGAGTCCAGCGCCATGTATCCCTGGTCGAGAATCCACTCGATGTCGCGCTCGGTCAACAGAACCTCTGCGCAGGGTTTGGCATGTTTCTCGCCCTCGGCTTCGTAGATGTGCACCGGCAGCCGGTCGATCTCCGCATGCGCTCCGGGCCGCATCTCCCACCCGTCGTGGGCGAACGCTTCCGCCAGCAGTTGGACGCAGGCAAAGGCCGGGTTTCCCCACAGATACTGCTGGTGGATTGGAACACCAGGCATCTCCTCGAAATCGAAGCTCTCCACGGGGTCCGTCTTCTTGCCGTAGGGCAGCCGCAGCAGCAATCTGGGCATCGCCAGGCCGATCCAGCACGCTTCCGGCAATTGACGGAGGCGCTCCCACTCCAGCGCCCCGTCCCCGGACTCCGCCCCGCTCTTCCCCGGGTCGGCTTCGCCCAGAAAAGGCGCCCCCGCAAAACTCACGATCTTGGCCAGCCGGCCCAGTATTTGCGCATCTTCCGCCGTCTGCGCGAATGAGTAGTTCCCTGCCACCACGCTCCACGCGTCTCCGCCCGTCCCAATGGTGTCGTCCACCAGAATGCGCCAGGTCCGGCTCCCCCGCAGATCGTCCGCCGCGCACAGGTCGGCCGCGAGTTCCGCCTTGGAGATATCCAGCAGGTACAGCTTCAATTGGCTGCCGGTCTCAATCGCCCGCACCAGGCGAAACACTCCTCGCCAGGCAGCCTCCAGAGCCTGAAACGCGGTGTGGTGAAGCATTGCCCTCATGCGCACGCCCGCTTCCGCATCCACCAGTCCCCGCAACCGGGGCAGTTCCGGATTCTCCGCCGGCACGGTATGCGGCGCCACCACGCTTTCCACGAAGCTCCGCAGGTCGCCGCGGCGCGTCACCGACGAGGGTGCAGTGGGTTCCGCTGCCTCCACCATGGCATCCAGCAGACTCATGCCCGGCGCCAGGTCCGGCGCAGGGGGACGTTGCGTTTTCGCCGGCGGCTCCCGCCGCACGACGGGAACAGGTTTCTGTTCCTGGCTCCAGGTGCGGATCTCGGCGGCTGCTTCGGCGAACGTCGCCGGCGCTTCCAGTCTCCGCCGCACCTCGCGCAGCCCTTGGAATAGCGGGTTTTGCCGGTAGATCCGGTCCGGATGAAAATCGTCGAGTTCCCGGAAACGCATCCCGGCAAAGCCCGGGGCCACGCGGGCCAGCACTTCCTCGAAATTGTCGCGATCGATTTCCACGGGCTTCCAATTTGTCGCTGCGCGTCCGCTGAAATCGCCGAGCAACAGAATGTGGAACGGAGTCTCGGGTTCGAGCACCGTGGCCGATGGATGGGCTTGCGGATTGACATCCAGGTTTACGGAACCGAAGGAGGATTTGATCGTCATGGCAGCCAAACTCCTAAGCAGGCTGAGTGTAGCAAATTATCCCGCAACGCGCGCACCCGGAGGGGGTCACCCGGAGTGGGTCACTTGGAGTGGGTCACTTGGAGTGGGTCACTTGGAGTGGATCACTTGGAGTGGATCCGTGGGCCGGTTTCCTGGTCCGCCAGAATCCGCGCCTCGGCCGCCAGCAACTGCTGCCACCGGGCTTCCACCGCCGGGGCGTCCGTCATCTTCCGCGCCAGCTCCAGGAAGACCCGGTAGTGCCCGAATTCCGAGGAAAAGAGCGTTTCGTAGAAACTCGCCAATTCGGTGTCGGCGCTGGCGGCGGCGAGCACCGCGAAGCGTTCGCAGGAGCGCACCTCGATCAGGGCGGAAACCAGCAGCCGGTCCAATATCTGCGCCGGCTCACCCTTCCGGACCAGCAGCCGCAGCGAGTTCGCGTACGGGTTCTTGTGGATCCGGTCCAGGCGCCCACCCCGCCGCAGCAGGATGCGCGTCACCTGCGCCAGGTGGGCCGCTTCGTCTCTGGCCACGCCCGTCATCGTCTCCACCCACCCCGGGAGCCAGTCGCCCGGCCAGCGCGTCAGCAGCTCCAGCGCGTTGTTGGCCGCCTTCTTCTCCAGAAAGGCGTGATCCATCAGCAGCCGGATCGGGTCCGCCAGCACCGCGCGCGCCCACTCGACGGGAGTGCGCGAGTGCAGCGGCAGAGTGTCGAGCTTCGCAATGTCGGCCGGGTTCATCATGATCATCCTAACCCCAATCGGTTATGATTTAGTCGATCCTTGAGCAGAGCGAGTGACCTATGAACCGTCGAAACCTCCTGCATGCCGCCGCCTGCGCGACCGCCGGCCTGATGGCCGGACTGCGCCCGGCGTTTGCCGCCGACGCCGAGATTGAGATTTCCCCGCAAGCTGCGGGACCGGTGATCAGCCCGCACATCTACGGGCACTTTATCGAACACCTCGGCGCCGTGATCTACGACGGCATCTGGGTGGGGCGGGATTCCAGAATCCCCAACCTCGATGGCATCCGCCGCCGGTTCGTCGACGACATGAAGCGCATCGGCGCGCCCAATTTCCGCTGGCCCGGCGGCTGTTTCGCCGACGGCTACCACTGGCGCGACGGCATTGGCCGCGGCGCGCGCCCGCGCACCTACAACTACTGGCAGCGCAGCATGCCGCCCGGGTTGGACCACACCGAGACCAACCAGTTCGGTATCCATGAGTTCATCCGTCTCTGCCGCCTCACCGGCGCGGAGCCCTACCTTGCCGCCAATGTGGGCTCTGGTTCGCCGCAGGAATTCCACGATTGGGTGCTTTACTGCAACGCTCCGGCGAACACCGCGTCCCTGGCTGCCGAGCGCGCCGCCAACGGCGACCGCGAGCCGTTCGGCGTGAAGTGGTGGGGCGTCGGCAACGAGAGCTGGGGATGCGGCGGTGACATGAGCCCGCACGAGTACGCCACGCTCTACCGGCGTTTCGTGACCCAGTTCCCGGCGTATCCGCCAAGGCCATATCTGGTGGCCGTGGGCCCTCGCGGCCATTCGCGCGACCTCGACCTGGGGTGGACAACGGGCTTCTTCGAAGCCATGCAGGGTCATCACACCGTGGTCGATGGCCTGTCGATGCACTACTACACCGATTTTCGCAACTCCAAAGAGAAAGTCGCCACTTTCGACGCCCGCGGCTGGTACGATGTGATCCGCGAGGGGTTGCACACCGAGAGCGTGATCGAGCAACACTGGGCCGCCATGGGCAAGTACGATCTCGCCCGCCGCACCAGGCTGATTGTGGACGAGTGGGGCGTCTGGTATCCACCCGGAGAAGAGACCGCGCCCGGGCACCTCCTCAGCCAGCCGCTGACGCTGCGCGACGCGCTCCACACGGCGGTGACCTTCGACGTCTTCAACCGGCATGCCGATAAGGTCGCCATGGCCAACGTGGCGCAGACCATCAATTGCATCCACTCGCTGTTTCTGGCGCAGGGAGACCGCTATATGCGGACGCCGGTCTACTACGTGTTCGAGATGTACAAGGGCCACATGGGGGCGCGCTCGGTGCCGCTGCGCATCAGCGCCGGGGAGTTATCGGTGCCGGTGAGCAGCGGCTCCGCGAAGATTCACGCTCTGTCGGGCTCCGCGTCGCTCAAGGACGGAAGACTGCTGGTCACGCTGACCAATCCATCGCTCGATTCGCCGGTGACAGCGCGCATCCGGCTGACTGCCGGAAATGCCGCCGAGGCGCGCGGAAGCGTGCTCACGCACGCCGACATGACCGCCCGCAATACGTTCGACCAGCCGGACAACGTCAGACTCGCGCCACTGCCAGTCAGCACCAAAGACGGCACCGTGGAAGTGGGCATTCCGAAGCACGCGGTGGCGTCCATCGAGGTAAGGGTGAGCTGAAGTTCAGGCGCCTCCGTCCACGAAGTGCAAAAGAAGAAGGCTGCGTAGGGCAAGCCCACCACCGGCCAACGCCCGCTTGCGGGCGCTGGGCAAGCTGAAGCATGCCCCACCNNGCGAGAACCTTGCCGCGCCAGAATTCGCGGCGCGAATGGCCAATCTCCAGACGCCCGCTTGCGGGCGCGCCCCCTACTCGAAGGTGCGGCGGAAGTCATTGAAAGCTTGCTTGAGGTCCGCGACTTCCTGTTCGAGGGCGGCGATCCGCTCGCGATCGGAAGGACCGCGCTCTGGCGGCGGGGCCTCCGCCTCTTCCGCCACCTCCACGTCGCCGGCCAGCAACTGCGCCCAGCGCTGTTCCTTGTAGCCGGTCTGACGGGGGAGTTTCTTGACGAATCCAATCTCCGCCAGCCGGTGCAGCGTGTTTTCCACGGACTCCAGGTCGTCGAACGTGTACAGGCGGTCCGTGCGGCCACGCAATTCGCCCACGGTTTGCGGCCCGCGAAGCATGAGGACGCAGAGCACCGCCTCCTCGCGGCGTCCCAGGTTGCAGCGCTCGGTAAAGCGATGCTCGTGCTTGGGCACACGGCTGCCGCCGGAGATCCGCGAACTCAGCCCCTTGTCGCGCAGGCCGTGCAGGGCGGTTTCCACGGTCTCTTCGTCGAAGGCGACCACTGGGTCGCGATTGGATTTCTGATTGCACGCATTGACCAGGGCGTTCAGGGACATCGGGTAATATTCCGGAGTGGTCTTCTCCTTTTCCATCAGCGCGCCGAGCACGCGTAACTCGGCAGCATCCAGTTGCCAGTCCATCTTCTCAGTGTACGTTGTTACCATGTGAATTCAGCGATGTCGTACGAATGGACCGAAACCACGAGGCCAGGCCGCCGGCGTCTGGCCGAACAGCCGTCGCAGTTCTCACAAGAGGAAGTCGCGCACGCCATGCGTCGCGCGGTGGACGCGCTCTCCGCGCAGCAGACGCCGGAGGGCTTCTGGTGCGGTGAACTGACGGCCGATACCACGTTGGAGTCCGACTATATTCTGCTCCAGCTCTGGCTGCATCAGCCGGATGAAAGCGGCTGGAATCCGCCCACCCGCGAGCGCATCGGCCGGGCGGCCCGCTCCATCCTGGAGCGCCAGATGCCGGATGGCGGATTCAATATCTACGCCGGCGGCCCTTCCGAAGTGAGCGCAACCATCAAGGCGTATTGCGCCCTGAAGCTGGCCGGCATGGCGCCGGAGAGCGACGCCTTGCGCCGCGCCCGGCAGCGCACGCTGGCATTGGGCGGCTTGCAGGCGGCCAATAGTTACGTCAAGATCAACCTCAGCCTGTTCGGGCTGTATCCGCGCAAGTACGCGCCCTCGGTGCCGCCGGAGATCGTGATGCTGCCGGGCAACTTGCTCTACGAGATGTCCTCGTGGACGCGGTCGATTCTGGTGCCGCTTTCCATCGTGCAGGCGCGTGGCAGCAACCGGCGCGCTCCCGCGGGGTTCAACCTGAACGAACTGCTGCTGCCGGGAGTGAGCCTGAAGCTGCCAAAACGCTGGGGACTGAGCGTCCTGTTCCATCACCTCGACCGCGTGTTCAAAGTCTGGGAGAAGCGCGGCAGCGAGCGTATTCGCGCGGCCGCCATCCGCGAAGCGGAACGCTGGATACTCACGCGCACCCGCCACACCGAAGGCTTGGGCGCCATCTACCCGGCTATGATGTACTTCATCATGGCGCTGGAGGCGCTGGACTATGCGCAGGACCACCCCGACCGGGTCGAGGCCATCCGCCACTTCGAATCGCTGCTGATCGAAACCGACGACCGCTTCTTCTTCCAGCCCTGCGTATCGCCCATCTGGGACACCTCCATCTGCGCCTACGCGATGGGCGAAGCCGGGGTGAAAGACGACCCGCGGCTGACGCGGGCGGCAGACTGGCTGATCAGCAAAGAAGTCCGGCGAAAGGGCGATTGGAGCGTCAAGCGGCCCGATACCGAACCCTCGGGATGGGCCTTCGAGTTCGCCAACGAGTTTTACCCTGACATCGACGATACCGCCATGGTGCTTCTGGCGTTGATGCACGCCAGGGGATCAAACCCGGAAGCGCAGGCAGCCTGCGAACGGCGGGCCATCAACTGGCTGCTGGCCATGCAATCCGGGGACGGGGGTTGGGCGGCGTTCGATGTGGACAATAACTGGGCGGTGCTGAATCAGGTGCCATTCGCGGACCACAACGCGATGCTCGATCCGACGTGCCCGGATATCACGGGTCGGGTGGTGGAGTGCCTGAGCCGGCGCGGCATGGCGGGCGACGAGGCCGTGCGCCGCGGGGTGGCGTATCTTCTGGGGGCGCAGGAAAAGGACGGCAGTTGGTACGGCCGCTGGGGCGTGAATTACATCTACGGATCGTTTCTGGCGATGCGGGGCCTGGCGGCCAGCGGAGCGCCGGGAGTGGATGTCGCGCTGGAACGGGCGGCCGGGTGGCTGCGAACGATACAGAATCCGGACGGCGGATGGGGCGAATCGTGCGCCAGTTACACACGGGATTGCTTCGTGCCTGCGCCCAGCTCGGCATCGCAGACGGCTTGGGCGCTGCTGGGGTTGCGGGCTGCGGGCGACCTCGAGTCGGCCCAATTCCGGCAGGGAGTGGAATACCTCATGGGGCTGCAAACGGCGGACGGCACATGGCCCGAAGGGGCGACCACGGGCACGGGCTTTCCCAACGTGTTCTACCTGACATACGCGATGTACCGCGATTACTTTCCCTTGCTGGCCCTCTCCCAGGTGTAATCCAACAGGTGTAATCCAACAGGTGTAATCCAAAAATTTACGATTTTCTCCATTGGGTTGCGCGGAAAGTGTGACATAATCCCGCAATGCGCTCAGCAACCCGAATTGGACTCCTCGGAGAGTTCAACCAGCAACAAAAGGCTCATCACGCCATTCCGAAGCTGCTTGCGGCGGCATCGGAAGGCGGCGTGGAAACCACGTGGGTTTCCACCGATTCGGTGGAAAAGGGAGCATCCCTGGCGGAGTTTGACGGCCTCTGGTGTGTTCCCGGGATGCCGTATCGAAGCGCCGAGGGCGCGATTTCCGCGATCCGCTTCGCGCGCACCAGCCATCTTCCATTTCTAGGCACATCCGCCGGGTTCCAGTATGCCCTCATCGAGTACGCGCGCCACGTTCTGGGACTGGCGGAAGCCGATCACCTGAAGACCAATCCACGTGCGGCGATGCCGCTGATCGTGCCGCTCGGCCTGGGGCTTGCCGGGGTGAAGGCGCGCGTGAGGTTCATGGCGGGAACGCACCTGCGCAACGCGTATCGCGCGGCGGAATCCACCGAAGAGTACCATTGCAGCTTCGGACTGAACGGGCGCTACCGGCGATTGATCGAAAGCGGGCCGCTGTGCGTGAGCGCGGTGGACGACCAGGACGAGATCCGGGCGATAGAGCTGGATGGACACCCGTTCTTTGTAGCCACTTTGTTCCAGCCGGAAATGGCTGCGACGCCGAGCCCGCTGGTGGCCGCGTTCGTCGCCGCTTGCCGGCGGCAACGCCGCACTTTGGCTCAGGTCGCGAGCTAGTGCCGTGACCGCTTAGA
>PLDO01000231.1 GCA_003136215.1 Bryobacterales bacterium | reverse complement strand
GGCTTGGTGACGTAATCGTCGGCGCCGGCATCGAGCGCCGCCACCTTATCCTTTTCGGTATTGCGCACGGAGAGGATGATGACCGGAATGTCCGAGCCGGAGCGGATGGAGCGGCAGGTCTCCAGGCCTCCCATGCCGGGCATGTTCATATCGAGCAGCACCAGGGCGGGCATTTCCTGGGGGAACTTCTCGAGCGCGTCCTCGCCGGTGCGGGCTTCCACCACCTCGTAGCCGTGCCCGACCAGCGTGGCCTTCATGACGCGGCGGATCTGCGGATCGTCGTCCACNNGGTTCGCTCTCCACCCAGATTTTCTCGCCGTGTGCTTCCACTATTCCCTTGGCAATTGCCAGTCCTATGCCGGTACCCTTGGTCTCAAAACGGAAGCGCCGCCCGCGAAAGAACTTGTCGAAGATGTGGGCGCGTTCGTCCTCGTCGATGCCGGCGCCGCGGTCGGCGACTCCGATCACGATCTTCTCACCTTTTCGCACAGCGGAAATGGTCAGCGGCGCGGCTTCGGGCGAATACTTGAGGGCATTCTCGGTCAGTTGCTTGACCACCTGCTGCACCAGTTCGGGGTCGCACTCCACCCGCGGCAGGCCGGGCGCCAGTTGGATGTTGACCGCGCGCCCCCGGCGCACGGCACCGAGATCGGCGAGCGCGGCCTCGATGAGTTCCGCCGCGGTGACCGGGAATTTCTCCAGGTGGAGCTTGCCGGCCTCCACGCGCGCCATGGCGATGACTTCGGCGGCCAACTGGTTCAAGCGGTCGGCCTCCTCGTTGATGATGGTGAGCAACTCGCGATCGGCCGGGGGCGCCGCGCCCAGCAGGCTGGTGACGGCCGCTTTAATCGAGGTGAGCGGCGTCTTGATATCGTGCGCCAGGGAATCCAGCAGGGCAGATTTCAGCACCTCGCTCTGGCGCGCCGCCTCGGCGTGGCTGGCGTCTTCGATGGCGCGCGCCTTCTGGATGGTGATGGCGATGAGATTGACAATGGCGCGCAGGGTCTGATCGGAGGGCAGCGGTCCTAGCAGCGCCATGGCTCCCAGCGGATGGCCGCCCAGGCGGACCGGCGCGGTGGCCTGGCGGCGTGGGGCGTCCACCGAGAGCTCATCGATTTCGGCGGCGACCAGCAGGTCGTGGTCGGTGACCGGGGCGCTCTCCGGCCCGGAGCGGAAGAACTCCTCGCCGGGGCGGTAGTAGAAGGCCGCGGCTTCACACCCGAACACCTGCACCACGCGCTGCACGAACTCGCGGATGGTGCGGCGCGCGTTGCCGCTGAGCATCATGGCCTGAACGAGTTCGTACAGCCGCTCGATTTCCAGGCGCCGCTCCTCGGCCTCCGCCGCGCGGCGGCGGACTCGCTCGGAGAGTTGGCTGGCAGTCACCGCGGTCACCAGGAACGCCGTCAGAGCCACCCAATTCTGGGGATCGTCGATGGTGAAGGTGCCCACCGGCTCCAGGAAGAAGTAGTTCAACCCGAGTACGGCAACGATGGACGCCACGGTGGCCTCGGCCAGCCCCCAGCGTGCCGAGACGCCGAGAACCACCAGCAGCAGGGAGAGCGCCACCGTTGTATTGTTGACGGGCAGCACCAGGCGGTAGAGCGCCAGTATGGCGCCCACGGCAAGGATGGAGGCGAGGAAGCGCGAGAGGTTTATGCGAGGCATGGGGAGACCTCGGTGGGACAGACCATCGCCTTTCGTGGTCTGTCATGCCTCGCGGAAGTTGACAGACGACAAAAGGCGATCGTCTGTCCCACCTTGCCACTCATCACTCGCCTCCGAAAAGCCGCTGGAAGAACTCTCGCGTGCGGCGGCGGATTTCGCCGAGGGTGATATCCAGGGGCTGCTCGTGGAGGTGCGCGGGAGTCCAGCGCTTGACCAATTCGGTGAGCACCTCAAATTGGGCCTGCGAAGTCGGCAAGCTGCCTTCGGAGTGTCCGGTGGAGAGGCGCTGACCGTGATCGAGGGCGCGATAGAAGGTGGATGCGTCGCGCAGAAAATTGGCGTCTTCGGGCGTGAGGTGTCCCATCTTCTCGATGACTTCGATGCGTTCCGGGGTGTTCAGGACCTTATAAAAAATCCCCGCCCCGCGGAGCCGCAGATACATCAGGGCGAAGTCGATATCATAATAGCCCCCCACGCCGGCCTTGAGGGGATTTTTGGCGCCCTGCTCGCGCTCCAGGCGGGCGCGCATCTCGCCGAGTTCGTGGCGGGAGCGCATGCTCTGGCCGTAGCGCCGCCAGTCCACGTCCTGCAGCTCGTGGAGGAACACGGTGGCGCGGTCGATATTGCCGGCGAGGGCGCGCGATTTCATGTAGGCGATGCCTTCCCAAGCCTCCGCCTTCTCGGCGAAGTAGGCCTTGTAGGCGCCCTCGGTCTGCACCAGGTCGCCGGCGCGTCCGTTGGGTTTGAGGCGCGTATCGATGGCGAACATCACGCCTTCACCGGTATAGGAACTGAGCGTCTGGATGATGCGCTCGGCCACGCCGGTCCAGTAGACCTGTTCGCCGGCGGCGTCATCGGGGATGACGAAGTTGACGTCGGCGTCGCTGCCCAGGTCGAATTCGCGCATGCCGAGGCGGCCGAGGGAAATCACCATCATCTGGTCATGGGCGCGATAGCCGGCGCTGGACGGCGGCGGCGCTTCGGCCAGGGCGATGCGGTAGGCGGCGGCGATGACGGAATCGGCCAGCACGCTGGTCTCGCCGAGCGTCTCGAAGATGGGCGCTCGCCGCAGCATGCTGGCGCACTGTATGCGCAGCATCTGGCGGCGGTAGAAGCGGCGCAGCGCGGCGCCATCCTGGAGCGGTCCGCCTTCCAGCTGGAATGGCTCGCCGATTTCTTCCAGCAACTCCGGATAGCGTAGAAGCTGGTCGGCGAAGTGGGCGCTGTGTTCGAAGATGTCCAGCACCTCGTCCGGCGAGGCTTCCAGGCGCGCCAGTAATTCCGGGGCGGAGGCGGCCTCTTCCAGAAGATGTTGGAAGCGCTCGCGTCCGCGGCGCAGAGTGGCGGCGGCGAGCGCTCTGGCGAGACGGGGCGCGCGCTCGGCGAGCACACGCTCCAGATGGCCATCTGCCGCCGCCGGCTCCACTTCCCGGGGCCGGACCACCGGCTCGTCGAACGCCGCGTACGCCGGCTGCCGGAAGGCGTGCACCACGCGGTGATAGATCTCGCGCACCGCCGACAGGTGTTCGTGGAGACGCTGGCTGAGACCTTCGCCATCCAGCGTGACGCCGGTGCCATCGCCCGGCATCTTGCGTGCGAGCAGGTCAAGCCGCGCGGCATCGCTTGGCAGAGTGTGGGTCTGCCGGTCTTCTTCCATTTGCAGGCGATGTTCCAGGTAGCGCAGGAAGGCGTAGGCGGCGGACAGGCGCGCGTATTCCCCGTCGGAAAGAAAGCCTTTGTCGCGCAGGCGGAAGAGGGCGAAGACGGTTCCGCCGTGCCGTACCCAGTGCTCCCGGCCGCCGTGCAAGCGCTGCAGACACTGCACCAGGAACTCGATATCGCGGATGCCGCCGGGCGTCAGCTTGACGTCCAAGCCGCCCGGCGCGCCGCGCCGGCCGGCAAGCTTTTCGCTGATTCTCTGGCGGGTTTCGCTGACCGCCTCAACCGCGCGGAAATCGAGCGAGCTTTGGTAGATCAGCGGTTCCACAAACTCCAGGAGAGCGGCGCCGGGCTCGCTCTCTCCGGCGGAGATGCGGGCCTTGATCAACATCTGCTTCTCCCAGTCGCGCGCCCGCTCGCTGTAGTAGGCGCGCGCGCCCTCCTCGCTGACGGCGATCTCACCCAGGGTTCCGTCCGGGCGAAGGCGCAGGTCCACCCGGTAGCACTGGCCTTCGGCGGTATAGGAGGAGAGCAGCGCGGTGTACTGGTTGGCCACCTTCTTGTAGAATTCCTTGTTGGTGAGCACGGCGGGACCGTCCGTCTCTCCGTTGCCGCCGTAGACGAACATGAGGTCGATGTCGGAGCTGTAGTTCAGCTCCTTGCCGCCCAGCTTGCCGAGCGAGATGACGCTGAAGCCGCAAAGCGAGCCGTCTTCCAGGCGGGGCTCGCCGTGGCGGGCCACCAATTCGGCGCGGATCCGCCGGTAGGCCACGTCCAGGATGGCGTCCGCCAGGTTGGACAATTCCTCGGTGACATTGGCGAGGGTGGCCGCCTGCAGCACGTCGCGCAGCAGAATGCGCAGCAACTGGCGGCGGCGGAAGCGGGCGAAATCGACCGCCGAAGGTATGCCTGTGCCCAGGAAAGCGTACAGGCGCTCGCGGTAGTTCTCCAACGTCAGGAGGCTCGCGAAGCTGCGCGAAGCGGCCACTTGCAGGAGTGGCTCCGGGTTGTGCAATACCGCCTCGGAGAGGAAGCGGCTGTAGGAGAAGAGGCTGGCGGCGCAGCGCAGCGCGGCGGGGTTGGCCAGGATGCGCTGGTAGGCCGAGGGAAAATCCTGTTGCAAGCGCCCCAGGAAATGGCGGGCGGTTTCGGGGTCCGGGGCCGCCGCGATCAGTTCAGGGGCGATCATCGGTCACGCCAGCTTGGAGACCAGCGATACGGCGTCTCCCGCGCGCACCGGCCCGGGCGCCACCACGCTGGCGTAGAAGCCGCTCATGCCCCAGCGTGGAGAGGTGTAGTCGCGCTGCTTCACCTTCTGGTCGTAAATCTCCAGCTTGAGCGATTCCCCATAGACGTCGAGCGCGGTGCACGGCCCGCGGGGCTGGGTGATCTCCAGGATTGCGCCGCCGGCGCGAATCTGGTCGCCGAGGCGGATCTGGCGGATATCGATGCCGCGCGTGGTGAGGTTCTCGCCCATGGCGCCGTAGAACAGCGGGTAGCCGCGCTCGCGCAGTGCATCCACCACTTCCGACGCGATGATCAGGAGGGCTTTCAGCGGGCCGCCGTGGATGTTGGGGTGGGCGTGCAGATCGCCCTCGATGCCGAGCGGCGCGATCCAGCCTTCGGCAATGGCGCGCTTGGGCAGCCCGCCGGGTGAGATGTTGACCTGCACGATGGCGCCTTGCATAAGAGTAGTGAGTCCGAGCTTTGCTCGGATGCACAAGGCAGAGCCTTATGCCACTAGATATCGTAATAGAGGGCGAACTCGTAGGGATGCGGGCGCAGGCGCACCGCTTCCGCCTCGTTCTTGCGTTTGTAATCGATGAAGGTCTCGATCAACTCCTCGGTGAAGACGTCGCCGCGCATGAGGAAACCGTGATCGTCTTCCAAACAGCTCAGCGCTTCATCGAGCGACCCGGGCATGGAGGGCACGCTCTTCATCTCTTCGGGCGAAAGGTCGTAGATATCCTTGTCGAGCGGTTCGCCGGGGTTGATGCGGTTGAGCACTCCGTCCAGTCCGGCCATCAGCATGGCGGCAAAAGCCAGATACGGGTTCGCCGACGGGTCGGGCGGGCGGAACTCGACGCGTTTGGCCTTGGGGCTGGCCGAGTACATCGGAATGCGGCACGCGGCCGAACGGTTACGCCGCGAGTACGCCAGATTGACCGGCGCTTCGTAGCCCGGCACCAGGCGCTTGTAGCTGTTGGTGGTGGGCGCGATGATGGCGGAAAGCGCGCGCGCATGTTTCAGCAGGCCGCCGATGTAGTGCAGCGCCATCTGGCTCAGCCCCGCATACATATCGCCGGCAAACAGCGCCTTGTCGCCATTCCACAGGCTCTGGTGACAGTGCATGCCGCTGCCGTTGTCGCCGAAAAGCGGCTTGGGCATAAAGGTCACCGTCTTGCCGTACTGGTTAGCCACATTGCGGATGATGTACTTGTACAACATCATGTTGTCGGCGCTCTTCACCAGGGTGTCGAACTTCTGATCGATCTCGCACTGGCCGCCGGTGGCGACCTCGTGGTGGTGGCACTCGATGTCGAGGCCGCACTCGATCATGGTCTGCACCATCTCGCTGCGCAAATCCTGGTAGTGATCGGTGGGCGGCACCGGGAAGTAGCCTTCCTTGTAGCGCGGCCGGTAACCCAGATTATTGTCGCGCCGGCTGGAGTTCCAACGGCCTTCCTCGGCGTCGATGTGATAAAACCCCTCGTGCTGGTTCTGGTCGAAGCAGACGTTGTCGAAGATGAAGAACTCCGCCTCCGCCCCGAAATAGGAGGTATCCGCCACGCCGCTGTTCTTGAGGTACAGTTCGGCCTTCTGGGCGATCCAGCGCGGGTCGCGCTCGTAGCGCTGCTTGGTGATGGGGTCCTTGACGTCGCCGTACATCACCAGNNTCCATGCCGAAGCCTTCTTCAAAGCTGCTCTCATCTAACTGATTGATGGGATACGACACGTGATGTTGCAGGCCCGGTATGTCTGTGAATCTCAGGTCCAACTGAAGTGCGTTTTCCTTCTTTGCTTTCTCGAGTACTTCTTGCGGTGTCATCGATCCTCCTCAAATGCCGTGTGCAACCACTGTTTCACCTCACTGTCGATCTCCGCCAGGGAGGAAATCGGAATGCGGTGGGTAATGCGATCTTTCCTGGCGAATCCGCCGGTATCGATCAGCCTGCCCGTGGCGGGGCGGGATCCGAGGGCAAATCCCAGGTCGATGCGCGTGCGCGTAGCAGGCTTGATTTGCGCGAACACGTGCCTGCGATATAGCGGCACCATGGTCTGGCAGGGGGACGCCTTGACGTCTTTGCCGAGCCCCAGGCCGAGTTTCAGCAGCGCGTCGTAGATGGGCCGCAATGCGGCCTTGCCGCTAAACATGTCGTCGACGTACCGTTCCGCCGCGCGCAGATACGCTTCGGGGCTGGCCATGTCCTCGCCCTTGCCGCCGGCGAATTCGGCAATCCGCCAGGCGGACATGGTGGGCAGGCCATGTTCGCTCTTAAGCCAGGCGCGGCGTTCGTTCTCTGTGACAGGTCCGTGTTTCCTGACGAGCTTCAACCACTCGTCGAGGGTGCGCCCGCTCTTCTCTTTCAGGGTGGCGGCCCATTTCTGGACCATCGCCACGCTGGGGTGAACGCCGTAGGGAGACTTGGCAGTAGGCACGACACTACAGTATATAGCGAGACGAAAGCAGGGATGCGTGTGACAAGATCAGACTGGTCGAATCGCCGTCTCGCCACGTGGCCAGTGGCACTTCCCCCAAACGCCAGCATCGAATATTTTGAACCCGCCTGCCGGCGAACTGCATCGTCCCCGCCGGAAACCTCTAGAACCGTGGAGTGCTTGCCAAGAGGCAAGCCAAATCAATCTAAGAGTGAGGTAAAGGAACAAATGAAGAAACTCCTGACCGTTTTTGCGTTGTTATTTGTCGCGCCGGTGTTCGCCGCCGACGTGACTCTGGACCAATTCGTCAAGCTTCTCAAGACTGACCTCAGAGCTACGGCGAAGGACGAGATCCGCCTGGGCATGGTGACATTCACCCCTGAGGAAGCCAAGTTGTTTTGGCCAGTCTATGACGCATACATGGTTGAGCTCGGCAGCTTCCTCGATGCCCGGGTTGCCTTGGTAGCGGCTTACGCCGAGGATTACGACAACATGACGGACGCGAAAGCGAAAGAGCTGTTGGACCGAAGGTTCGAGCAACTGAAGCTGAGGGACAAGCTGGATGTGAAGTATCGCCCACAATTCGCCAAGACGCTTTCACCCCGGAGACTCGTCCGCTTCTATCAGATTCAGCACGAACTCGAGGTGCTGATCGAACTCAGGGCTGTTTCTCAAATCCCCAAGATGAAGTGGTGGCAAGAACAGTAAAGGAAAAACGCCACTGATTCCGGGGGTGAGCCGGAGTGTTACGCCACCGACTCGATCATCCCGGTCGCGGCACGGGATGCCGGCAGAAGTTAGTCGCCGTCAGCGGTGATCAACAGGGGTTCAAGCACCCAGTAACGCGTTGACGCGGCGCATGACTTCGAAGGCGTCGGCGACGTAGAGGACGTCGGCTTTGCCGCGCGCCCAGCCGCAGCCGGCGTCGAGATTGATGGCGCGGCGCTGGTTGACGAAGCGCCAGCCGACCACATGCGGCTCCTCGCCGTGGCAACAGGTGGACAGCCCCTTGGCGTGGCGCGGCGTGGAGCCGGTCTGGCCGACCTGGTTCATGTGCGTCAGGCAGGTCAGTACGGCTTCGCCCTCGCCGCTCTGGTCCACCAGGCTTTTGCTGCTGCCGAGCGAAGCCTGCGCCTTGCGGAGGAACCCGAGGATCAACTGCTCCGCCTCGGCGGCATGGACCGCGCCATCGGCCTGCTTCTTGGTCCACCCGGCGCCGGCCACGAGGAGCATTTTGGCATCCGGCCGGATGGTCTGCTCGTCGGACTTCGGCGCGCGGTAGCCCGTCACCGTGGTGCGCGTGGCGGGAGGCTCGACGCTCACCGCTTCCACCGCCGCCGCTGCCGCGGTGCCTGTCCAGGGGGCGACACAACCGGGATCGAGCAGCACCACCCAGGGACGCTGGGTGCGGGAGAGCACGGCTTCCATGCGCTGCCGGTAGAACCAGCGGGTCACTACTGGAACACTGCCGGCCGGCGCGCCGTTAGCCAGCGCCAGGCTGGTGGCGTGCGTGTCCACGCGGCCGCCCAGGCGATATGCCACACCGGGCAAGGCGCGCGCCCACCGCGAGGTACCCGGCGCAAGCACGATCTGGCAATCCGCCGCGCGGCAGAGGGCTTCGGCGGCGGCCGCGTCGGTGGCGTAGCGCGGTTGGGCGAACGACTCGCCGGTGACAGCGAGAAAACGCGCCGCGCCGCTCGCGGCGATCTGGTCCGCGGCCGCCTGGGTCGACGCGCCCACCAGTCCGACGGTCAGCGCGCCGCCGAGAGAGAGCGCGGTGGCGAGAGCTTCCAAGCCCGGCTTGCCGAGCGATCCATCAGCCTCCGTATGGGCCAGCAAGAGAATGTTTTCCACGTTATTCCTCCCCCATCCACGCCACGATTTCGCGCGCGATTTCTTCGGCCGGCATATCCTTCACGATGCGCGTCTGGCGCTGCTGTTTGGGCAGCGTCACCCCGCTGAAAGTCAGTCCTGCGTTATTGACGGGTGCTGGCTTGGCGCGTTGCAGCGCAGGCATCACGGTCCGCATGTTGGCCATGCCGACCTGCGGATTGTTGCGCGGCTCGGGCAGGTTGCCGGTGGCCCATCCGAGCAGCGCCGGAGGCGCCGTGCAGACCGACACCTGGTGGCGCCCGCCTTCCACGCGTTCCAGCACTTCGAAGCTGCCATCGTCAGCGACAACGATCTGGTCCACCCCCTGGAACTGCTCGGTGATGCCGAGGCGCTCGGCCACCATCTGCATGGTGCTGCCGGCGCCGCGCGAGGCCGATTCCCAGCCGCCGAAGAGCAGCAGTCTGGCGCGATCCAGCCCCGCGATTCCCTCGATGGCCGCAGCCAGCGCCGCCGCGGTCTCGAAGGAATCGGTGAAGCCCGACGCGGGCCCGTCCAGCGCCACCAGTTCAAAAGGCGCCTTCTGAGCCACGGTCATCATCACCTGCTGTAGTTTCGCTTTGGCTCCCAGACTGACCAGCCACACCTTGCTGCCTGGCGTCTTCTGTGCCAGATTCGCAGCTTCAAACAGGGCATGCCCGGCCCAGGGGTCGAGCACCGCCGGCAGCATCATTTCATTCTTGAGGGATGGACCCGACGGACCGGTGATCGGCTCCAGGGTCTGCAACGGGTCGGGGACAAAACTGCCGCAGACCACGATCTGTAAGGGAGTGCTCATGGGGGTAACCTCCAGTATAATCGGCTGCGTTTTTCATTATCCAGACCCGCCTGAGATAATCGGGTTTATGCATGAACCCCGCAGGGGTATGGACTTCAGCCAGGAACTTGCCGAAAAAGGCTGGTATCACAGTTTCGAACTGCCGGACGGAACCCGCATCGAGGGCTTCAACAAGCTCGACTGGCTGCGGAAGAGGTACCAGCGGTTTCCCATTCCGGCGGACCTGGCGGGGAAGCGCGTGCTCGATATCGGGGCCTGGGATGGGTGGTTCAGCTTCGAGGCGGAGCGGCACGGCGCCGAGGTGACGGCGATCGATTGCGTGGAAGTCGCCAACTTCCTGGAGCTGCAAAAGAGGCTGGCATCGCGCGTCAGCTACCGGATTCTGGACTTCTACGAGCTGCCGGAGGCGGGTTTGGGCGTGTTCGATATCGTCTTCTGCCTGGGCATCCTCTACCATCTCAAGCATCCCCTGCTGGCCCTGGAAATCGTCTGCGGGCTCACGACGGAAACGGCGATTGTGGAATCGTTCGTGATCGATCCCGACACCTGGCAGGATCACCGGGACGAAGTCCCCACCATGGAGTTTTACGAGACCGATGAATTGGGCAACCAGTTAGACAACTGGATTGGCCCCAGCGTGAGCTGTCTGATGGCGATGTGCCGGGCTGCCGGGTTTGCCCGGGTGGAGTTGCTGCACACTACCGGTATGCACGCCGGAGTGGCGTGCCATCGCCAGTGGGAACCGGTTCCGGCGGAGGCGGCGCGCCCGGCGCCGGAGTTGCTGGCGGTGGCCAATAACCGGACCCTGGGCGTCAATTTCTCGGCCCGCAAGGAGGAATACATTTCCTGCTGGTTCCGCGCCGCGGAGCCCGCCGTCACGCGTGGCCAACTGCGCCTGGAAGTGGGCGGCTTCGGCGTTCCAGCTTTATATGTGAGGCCCGCCGAAAGCGGCGTCTGGATGGCGAACTTCCGCCTGCCGCCGGGATTGCGCAGCGGATGGAGCCCGGTGCGCCTGCGCTTTGCGGACAGCTTATTCGGCGACACGACGCTGCGTCTTGCCGTGGACCTGCCGCTGCGCGTGGACCGGCTCATCCTAAACGGCGCCTGCGACGGGACCAACTGGAACGATCGCGAGGTCAAAGCGGGGGATGGCGGATTCATCAGTTGTTGGGTGATTGGCCTGCCGGAGAATTGCGACCGCGCCAACACCGGCGTGTACCTGGGAGAGACCAGGCTTCGGGTGGAGTACCTTAGCGAGCCCGACGCCGAAGGGATGCGGCAGATCAACGCAGTTTTACCGGCGGGCACGTGCAAAGGCCCGCAGGCGTGCCGCGTGGAGTGCGCCGGCGTGAGCACGGAAGCGCGGACGCTCCAAGTGGTTTAGGAACTTCCACTGGCGGTTTCAGTAGAATAAAGGAATCGGTTCTCCAGTCCGCAATCCGGTAGCGAAGGAGTTTCTCATGACCGCTCGGATCCTGACCTTCCTGTGTTTTTGGCTGGCTCTTTCCGGGGCAAGCGCGCAAACCACGCCCGCCGCCTCCGAGACGCCGCCCGACCAGAAGGCCTACAACGAGGCCACGAAGATCACCGATCCCGAAAAGAAGATCGCGGCGTTCGAGAAACTCAAGGCGGACTTCCCGGGTAGCGCTCTCGCCTCCAGCGCCGATTCGCAGATCTTCAACACGCTGATTCAGAAGCTGCCGGAGCAGAAGGACCGCATTCGCAAGGCGGCCAAGGCGATGTTTGCGGCGGCGGTGGCCAAGGATAAGGCCGCCTCCAGGGAAAGCGTGTTCGCCACTACGGCCAGTCGCGGCAGCACCGCCACGCGCATTGCCGACCAGTTGCTGATCGGGAATCTGTTGCTGAAAGATGCCGAGAGCTATGCCCGGAAAGGCGTGGATGCGCTGCACGAGAGCGTCTGGACGGCCGAGCGCCGGGAAGCGTTCGCCAGGCGCAAACAGAAGATCCCGACGCAGGACGAGCTGGCCCGGAGCTTCGCGGAGGCGCGCGCGGGCCGCATCGCCACGCTGGGCCTGGTGGAAATGAAACTCGGCCGTACCGCTGTTGCGCAGAAATTGCTGGAAGAATCCTACGCCGTTACGCCGTCCACCGCCACCGTGGCGGCCGCCCTCGGCGAGATCGCCGCCAATGCCGGCGACGACGCCAAGGCCATGGACTACCTGCTCTCCGCGCGGCTCAGCGGCCATGCCCCCGACTCCGCCAACCAGGCCTTCGAAGCGCTCTACAAAAAGAGCCATAACGGCAGCCTGGACGGCCTGGAAGCCATGCTGGACACGGAGTACCACAAGCGCTTCCCCAACCCGGTCCACGTGGAGGCGTATAAGTCCACCGAAAAGCGCAGCGACCGCGTGGTGCTGGCCGAAGTGTTTACCGGCTCGGGTTGCCCGCCGTGCGCGGGCGCCGATGTCGCCTTCGATGCCGCCATGGAACGCTACGCGCGCAAGGATCTGGCGGTGGTGATGTATCACGTGCACGTGCCGCGTCCCGACCCCATGACGACCACCGAAACCACGGCGCGCTCCAAGAGCTACGGCGTTCGAGGCGTGCCGACCTTCGCCATCGACGGTAAGGAGACCATGGGCGGGGGGTCGCGCGACTCGGCCCCCGAAATATTCGAGGGTTTCCGGAAGGACCTGGAGACAGATCTGGAGACGGCGGCCGAAGCCCAAGTGAAGATCGATGCGGGCCTCAATGGCGGCACGGTCAAGGTTTCCGCCGCGGTGGACAACGTGAAGAGCGATTCCCAGGATCTCAAAGTGCAAATCCTGCTGGTGGAAAAGGAGATCCGGCACCTGGGGGAAAACGGCATCCGCTTCCATCCCATGGTGGTCCGCGCCTTCGGCGGCGAAAAAGGGGAAGGCTACGAGATCGAGGCCAACGGCAAGGGAACCTTCGATGCCAGTTTCGATCTGGAGGCGATCGGCAAGGACATCCGGAAGCAGCTTGACGACTACGAGGCCAAGGGCCATCGTGGCGAGAGTTTCAAGTTCAGCGCCAAGAAAGACCGGATCGACCGTGCGGATCTGGCGGTGGTGGTTTTCGTGCAGGACACTAAGACCAGGCACGTACTGCAAGCCGGGTACGTCGATCTCGGCACGCACGCCGGTCCGCATCCGGTCACGGAAGCCAACCAGTGATGCGGAGATTATTCTTCGCGGGTGTCATGACGGCGTGCCTCGCCGCGGCGCCCGCCGATCCCGTCGTCTGGAAGCTGAACCCTCCCGCGACGTCCGTGAAGGCCGGCGCCCGATTCACCGTAAAGCTGCTGGCGCAGGTACAGGACGGCTGGCATATGTACTCGCTGAAGCCCATGGCGGAGGGGCCCATCCCGACGCGCATCTGGGTCGCCGAGGGCCAGCCGTTCGCGCTCGCCGGCGCCATTCAGGCGCCCGACCCGCAGGTAATGCAGGACCCCAGCTTTGGCATGGAAGTGGAGCTCTACGAAGGCGAGGCGGTATTCACGCTGCCGGTGAGGGTCGCCTCCGGCGCGTCACCCGGCACGCAAAAGCTGGTTGTGAGCGCCTCGTATCAGAGTTGCAATAACAGGCTCTGCCTGCCGCCGAAGACGGCCAAGGTGGAAGTGCCGATTACTGTTGCGAAGTAGGACAGGCCTCCCGGC
>PLDO01000663.1 GCA_003136215.1 Bryobacterales bacterium | reverse complement strand
TGCCGCACACCGACATCGATTCTTCCGACGACGACCTGGCAAGACTCGCCGGGAAACTGGCCGCTAAAGGACTGCGCGCCGGGTCCCTGGTGGCTCCCGTCTGGCCGCCCACCGGCGGCGGCTCCGCCATGGGCGACGCCTCCGAGCGGGCGCGCTTCCTCACGCAAGTGGAGAAGTCCTGCCGCATCGGCCGCAAGCTGCGCGATCTCAAAATCCGTGAATACGGCATCATCCGCATCGATTCCGCAGCCGGCGCCGCCGAATGGGCGAAGGACCCGGGACCCAACACCAAACGGATCGCGCAGACGTTCCGCGAAGCCGCCAACATCGCCGAGAGCTTCGGCGAGCGGCTCGCCGCCGAAGGCGAGATCTGCTGGGCCGGAATGCACAGCTGGCGCCATAACGTCCAACTCCTCGAAATGGTGGACCGCCCCAAAACCGTCGGATTCCAGGCCGACATGGCGCACACCATGCTGTTCACTATGGGCTACAACGCTCCCCAGGATCGTCTGCTGCCCGACGATTTCGAGTGGAGCCAATCCGAGCGCCTGGCCGAGGCCTACGCCAAAATGGCCGCCGCCCTGCGCCCCTGGACGATCGATTTTCACGTGGCGCAGAACGATGGCACGGTTAAGGGCGCGGGCTCGCACGACAAAACCGGCCGCCACTGCCTGCCCAACGACCCCAACGGCAAACTCGATATCGTGCGCGACTCCGGCGCCTGGCTGCGCGGCGCCGATGGCGAACCCACGCGGGCTGTCCGGCATATCTGCTGGGATGGCTGCATGTTCCCCAACTCCGTCATGCTCGACCCCAAGACCTGGGAAGACGTACTCCGCGTGATGGTGGCGGTGCGCGATGCGCACGGGTGGAACTGACATGAAGGAACTGAATGTCGGAATGATCGGCTACGGGTTCATGGGGCGGACCCACTCCAACGCTTTCTCACAGGTCAACCACTTTTTCGACGTACCCTACCAGCCGGTCCTCAAAACGCTCTGCGCACGCAACGCGGAACGGGCCCGGGACTTCGCCGCCAGGTGGGGGTATGAGAGAGTCGAAACCGATTGGCGCAGGGTGGTGGAATCTCCCGATATCGATCTGGTGGATATCGCCAGCCCTAACGACACCCACGCCGAAATCGCTATCGCCGCCGCCCGGGCAGGCAAGATGGTGATGTGCGAAAAACCGCTCGGCCGCAACGCCGCCGAATCCGAAGCCATGGTGAAAGCCGTGGAATCGGCGGGCGTGCGCAACATGGTCTGGTACAACTACCGGCGCGTCCCCGCGGTCATGCTAGCCAAACAGCTCATCGACGAAGGACGCCTGGGCCGCATCTTCCACTACCGCGCCAAATTCCTCCAGGACTGGACCATCTCGAGCGACCTCCCGCAGGGCGGCGAAGGCCTGTGGCGCCTGGACGCCGCCGTGGCCGGCAGCGGCGTCACTGGCGATCTGCTGGCCCACTGCATCGATACCGCCATGTGGCTGAACGGCGGCATCGCGGAAGTCACCGCCACCACCGAGACCTTTATCAAGAGCCGCAGGCACAACCTCACCGGGAAAGTGGAGCCCGTGGGTATCGACGACGCCAGCCTCTTTCTGGCGCGCTTCGGCAACGGCTCGCTGGCCACTTTTGAGGCCACGCGCTACGCCCGCGGGCACAAGGCCTTGTACACGCTCGAAATCAACGGCGAGAATGCGTCCATCATCTGGGACCTGCACGACCTGCACCGCCTGCAATACTTCGACCACCGCGACGAAAGCCGGCTGCGCGGCTGGAGGAGCATCCACATCACCGATAGCGACCATCCCTATATGAAGCACTGGTGGGTCCCGGGATTGCAGATCGGCTACGAGCACACCTTCATCCACCAGGCCGCCGATTTCCTCTCGGCTGCCGCTGAGGGCACTAACGCGGCGCCCACTTTCCGCGATGCGCTGCGCACGGACTATGTCACCGATGCCGTATTGGAATCGGCCGGCAACCGCAGTTGGGTCAAAGTTGGACCACTGGAGGCAAAATGATCTTACGCACGTACCTCACGATCCTGATGGCCGCCGGCGCGATGTACGCCCAGCCGGGCGCCGGACGCGGGCCCATGATTCCACCCATCGAGGAGACCGGCTACCAGCCCATCTTCGATGGCAAGTCGCTGGCCGGATGGGAAGGCGATGCGCAGTTCTGGCGCGTCGAAAACGGCGCCATCGTCGGCCAGACGGCCACCGACAAGCAGCCCGTCCAGAACACGTTCCTCATCTGGCGGGGCGGCAGTCCGGCCGATTTCGAATTGAAGCTCCAGTTCAAGTTGACCGGCTTCAACAGCGGCATCCAGTTCCGCAGCATCGAACTCCCCGACATCAAGTTCGCCATGAAGGGCTACCAGGCCGACATGGACGGCGAGCAGCGCTACACGGGCCAGATATACGAGGAGCGCGGGCGCGGCTTTCTCGCCATGCGCGGCCAGTTCGCCTATATCGGCGAGGGGAAGAAGCCCGCGGCCGTCAGCTCCGTTGGCGATAGCGAGGAGCTGAAGAAGCTGATCAAGGGCGAGGATTGGAACGATCTCCACCTGATCGCCCGCGGCAACACCATCATCCAGATGCTCAACGGCCGCATCACCAGCATGCTGATTGACGACGATACGGCAGGTCGTAAACTTGAAGGGCTGATCGGCATCCAGGTTC
>PLDO01000499.1:11671-18273 GCA_003136215.1 Bryobacterales bacterium | reverse complement strand
AAAAGAAATTCATTCAGGCCGAGCAGATCTTCCGGCAACTCGCGGGATCCGTCGGCCCCGACCCGCAAGTGTATTCTGGTTTGGCGCAGGCCTTCACGGGCCAGAATGAACCGGCAAAGGCAATACAGGCCTTGCAGGACGAACTAAAACGTACGCCTGGGTCGGTTGGGTTGCGGCAGGTTCTGGCGCAAGTGGCGATGGCGTCCGGGAAATACGACATCGCGATCGAGCAATACAAGCAGTTGGCCGCCGCGGCTCCCTCGTCGATCGATATCCAGCGCGCGCTGGCTGACGCCTATAAAGCTCAGGGAAACGCGACCGCGGCGATTGGGATTTTGGAGGCGGCCGTACAGAAAGACCCGTCGCACGTTGCCGCTTCCCTGGACCTGGCACACGCGCTGCTGAGCGCGGGGCGCGTCGGCGATGCCAAGGTGCAGTACCGCCGGGTGCTCAAAATACAACCCAACAACCCAAATGCGCTGAACGACCTGTCCTACTTGATGGCCGATTCCGGGGAGAATCTGGATGAGGCGCTGGTGCTCGCGCAGCGGGGCGCGCAATTCGCCACCGAGCCGAGTTTGAAATCGTCACTCTCGGATACTTTGGGCTGGATTTACCTGAAGAAGCACATGTACGACATGGCGCTACAGCGCTTTCAGAGTCTGGTAAGCAACAATCCCGGGAGCATGACGTTCCGCTATCATCTGGGGACTACGCTGTACCAGATGGGAGACAAGACGAAGGCGAAGGCTGAACTGGAGGCCGCGCTGGCGGCCAAGGACAAGTCGGACGACGAGCCGAAGATTCGCGAGTTATTGGCGCGGATTTGAACGTTCGCGGGGTCGCACTGTGTTTCGCTTTCAGCCGCGGAAGTGTACAGAGCGTGGCTGTATATAGGGGTGTCAATTGATGAAGAAAGCCCTAATCTCGGGCGTGACCGGGCAGGACGGTTCGTTCCTGGCGGAGCTTCTACTCGCCAAAGGCTATGAGGTTCACGGTATTGTCCGCCGCGCCTCGACCTTTAACACTGGCCGGCTTGACGGCATTTATGCCGATCCGCATGAATCCGGAATCAGGCTGTCTCTGCACTATGGAGATGTGACGGACGCCTCCTGCCTTCGCCATATCCTGGAAAAAGTCCAGCCGGACGAGATATATAACCTCGCCGCCCAGTCGCACGTGCGGGTGAGTTTCGATCAGGCGGAATACACGGCTGACGTAGTAGCCACGGGCACGCTACGCCTGCTTGAGGCCTACCGCGACCACGTGCGTGTCCTTGGTCGCGCGGTGCGTTTTTACCAGGCCGGTTCCTCAGAGATGTTCGGCGCGGCAAATCCGCCGCAAAACGAGAGCACGGCGTTTTATCCCCGAAGCCCGTACGCGGTCAGCAAGGTGGCGGCGCACTGGTACTGCGTCAATTTTCGCGAAGCGTACAACCTGTTCATCTGTAATGGCATCTTGTTTAACCATGAGTCTGAGCGGCGCGGCGAGACCTTCGTCACCCGTAAGATTACGCGCGCGTTGAGCCGAATCAAACTTGGGCTGCAAAGCAAGTTGTACCTCGGCAATCTCGCCTCTTACCGCGACTGGGGCTATGCGGGTGATTACGTGGAAGCCATGTGGCTCATGCTCCAGCAGGATGCCCCGAACGACTACGTGGTGGCCACCGGGGAAACTCACTCGGTTCGCGAGTTCTTGGACCAGGCAGCCGCATGTGTCGATCTGGACTGGGCCAAAATCGTGGAAATCGACCCTCGCTATCTGCGTCCCACAGAGGTCGATGTCCTTCTCGGAGATGCGACCAAAGCTCACTCCAGACTGGGATGGGCGCCTCGCATTGGCTTCCAACAACTCGTCACGCTCATGATGAATAACGACTTCGAACTCGCGCGGCAGGAAAAGACCCTTCGGGAAGCAGGCTTTACGCTGCCCCTGGGTGGTGGTGGCCGTGGATAAGTCTTCGCGCATTTTTGTCGCGGGCCACCGGGGGTTGGTCGGCGGAGCCATTCGGCGGCATCTGGAAGCTTCCGGCCATACAAGCCTTGTGCTCCGCACCCATCAAGAACTGGACCTGCTCAACCGCGCCCGGGTTGACACGTTCTTTGCCGAATTCCAACCCGAATACGTTTTCCTGGCCGCGGCCAAGGTCGGGGGCATCATGGCGAATCAAACCATGCCCGCGGAGTTCATTTTCGAGAATCTGGCCGTCCAGATCAACGTGATCGATGCTGCCTATCGGCATGGCGCCAGGAAGCTGCAATTCCTTGGGTCGTCCTGCATCTACCCCCGGCTTGCGGCACAACCCATTCGCGAAGAGTACCTACTTTCCGGCCTGCTGGAACCCACGAATGACGCATACGCCGTGGCGAAAATCGCCGGCATCAAGATGGTGCAGGCCTATCGGAGCCAGTACGGTTTCGACGGCATTTCGCTGATGCCCTGCAATCTCTACGGCCCGGGAGACAACTTCGACCTTACCAACTGCCACGTCTTGCCAGCGCTGATGAGGAAAATGCACGAGGCCAAGATGCGCGGCGCACCGGATGTGGTGATTTGGGGCACGGGCTCGCCGCTTCGTGAGTTCCTCCACGTGGATGATCTGGCCAGCGCAGCCGTGTACCTGATGAGGAACTACTCGTCCGACCAGATCGTAAATGTCGGTACAGGCAGCGAGATCAGTATCCGGGACCTAGCCAGAACGATCCAGCACGTTGTCGGATACCAGGGTCGCGTTGTTCATGACACCTCGAAGCCGGATGGAACGCCTCGCAAGCTGCTCGACGTGTCACGGCTGAACGCCTTGGGATGGCATTCGAGTATCTCTCTCGAGGAAGGCATCCGCCAGACGTACGAGTGGTATTTGCGGTCGGCTCACGTCCAGGGGCAATGACGAGATGTCACACCTTGATGCGCGGAAGCAGCCAGTGGCCTTGGTCCTATATCACTACCTTTACCCTGACGATGTTGTCAGTTCCATCCTCTTCACCGACTTGTGCACGGGGCTGGCGGACAGAGGCTGGCGGGTCTTCGGCAGCGCGTGTAACCGCGGCTGCCGCGACGAGGACAAAACCTATCCGCGGCGTATCCATTGGATGGGCGTCGAGTTTCTGAGGATCTGGCGCCCCCGATTCCGGCAGGCTTCGGGACTTGGGCGGATGGCCAATGCCATGTGGATGATTGTGGCCTGGAGCCTGCTGGCTCTCGATCCGCGTATCCGCCCCGACGTCGTGATCATGGGAACCGACCCGATTCTCAGCCCGGTGGTGGTTTTTGCCTGGCGCATCCTGCGACCGCGTGTGCGATTTGCGCACTGGTGCCACGACCTTTACCCGCAAGCCGCCATCGCGGCCGGTTTGGTGCGGGACGGAACATATGCGGTGAGGGCGATGCAGTGGTTGCTGGGCGCCGCCTATCGCCGGCAGGCCCTTATCGTCGACATCGGGTCGTGCATGCGGCGCCGGTTGGAAGCTTACGACACCCGGGCGCGCGCGGCGACCATTCCGCCGTGGGCGCTGGCGGAATTGCAGGAGCCGGCGCCAGTCGATCCCGCGGAGCGGCAAATGCTGTTCGGCGATGCCAGTCTGGGGTTGCTGTACTCGGGAGTGTTTGGGCGCGCGCATTCTTGGGTGGGGCTACCGGAGTTGGCCCGAGCGCTGGCGGATCGGGGTGGCAGGATTGCCTTCAGCGTTGGCGGCAATGCGGCGGAGGACCTGCGGAGGTCCATGCAGGAATCAGGTGTGCCGGTGACCTTCGCGCCGATGGTGCCGGGCGACCGCCTGGTTGCAAGGCTGAGCGCTGGGGATGTGCAGATCGTAAGTCTGCGCGAGAACTGGACCGGGACGGTGGTTCCTTCCAAGTTCTTTGGTGCCCTGGCAATCGGCCGGCCGGTTCTGTTTCTGGGGAGTCCGGACTCGGCGATTGCCAAGTGGATCAAGGAGTTGCGGGTAGGTTGGGTGCTGAACCCGGGGCGGATCGAGCAGCTGGCCAGGGAACTGACGGAATGGTCGCAATGTTCCGAGGCGAAGATGCTGATGTTTCGGCAATGCCACGAAGCGTACCAGCGGGAGTTCTCCCGAAGTCGCGCCCTGGACCTGTGGGATCGCGCACTGCGCTCTTTGAGTTGACACTCTTCATGGCTGAAGCCGGGGGGAGATGTCAAGGTTTTGGCGGTTTCTTATAGCTGTCGAGCATAGCGCTGGTAATGCCCGGAGATGACGGCCATAAGCCGCCTCGTGCACCATACCGCCGCTGGTACTTGCCAAATCCGTCCCTATCAGTCTGTACGGGTTTGTCGCCGTCTAGAAAAACAAAGCCCACGTCATCGCTGGGAATCGCGCTGATGAACCGCTCCGCATCCTCGATCATATTTCTGATGCGCCGGTGAACATCCGATACATCAAGAGGACGTTCCGTTGCCAGACTCGAAACTCCTCTGCTCCGTGAAGCGGCTGTGCCGCGTGATTTCGGCAAGCATTTCTTCCGGGGACAATCCAGGAAAACGCCCAACCGCCGCGCAGATAACGGCACCGAGTGGCAGAATGTTTTCATGAATGGCACGAGGTCAACGATGTCGCAGGGTTCGCGTCGATCCGCTGCTGCAGAGGCTTTGTTCGTAGCAAGGTCAACGGGTACGTTTCGCCTGACTGGTTCCGTTGAAAGGGCTGGTTTACCGAGACTGCCCCAAGGCCTCCTTGATTTTCGCGGCGACAGGGGCTGAGGGCTTGTCGGCCAAGGCAGCTTCAAACTCCGTCTTCGCTCCTCCCTTGTCGCCTATTTCGAGCAGGGCCAAGCCATGGTGATATCGGAAAGTGGGGTTGGAAGGATACTTCCACGCCAGATTGCGGAACACCTGCAGCGCGGGCTCTCTCTTCTTCATCTTCAGGTAGACGTAGCCCATCGTATCAGCGACGTTTGGTTGGTTGGGTACTTTCCGCGAGGCCTCTGTCGCCAGCTTGAGCGCTTCTTCGAGGTTGCCGCCGGTCTCCGCGGTGAGGAACGCGAGGTTGTTCAACGCCTCAACGTTGCCCGCATCGAGCTTAAGCGCGGCGCGATAAGTCTGCTTGGCGTTTTCGAAGTGCTGCGCTTGCTCCTGCAGCAGGCCCAATAGCATCAATGGCTCGATGCTCTGCGGCGCAAGCTTACTGGCATTTTCCAACGTGGCGAGGCCGCGCTCCACCTCGCCTTGTCGAAACTGTAGCTCCCCGAGGCGGACTTGCGGCAGCGCGAGTTCGGGATGAGCCGCAGCCAGTTGCTCGAATACCTGCTTCGCCTTCTCGAGGTTGCCGCTCGCGGCGTAGCCGTTGGCCAGCAGGTATTGCACCGCCGGGCGATTCGGAACCTTGGCGAGTTCGGCTTCGAGGACGTGCTGAGCGTCGGCGTGGCGCTTCTCGGCCGCCAGGGTCTGCACCAGTCCCACCAGCGGCCGCAGATTCTCCTGGCCCGGCTGGTAGCGCTTGCGAAACACGCTCTCCGCCTCGGCCAACTTGTTCTCATGCAGGCTGATGAAACCGCTCTCCACATCCAGACCCGGAGTGTTCGGAAATCGCGTCTTCAAGCTGGTTAGCACAGCTCGCGCTTCGGCATACCTGCCGAGGCCTTGCAGAGCGCCAACACGCAGCAAGAGTGCGTCCGCATGGTCCGGCGAAATCGCCAGGACCTCCTCCGCCCCTTGCAGTGCAGCCTGGAACTGCCCGCTTTCGAGCGCCAGGCCCGTTATCGCCATCCGCGGCTCCAGATAGTTCGCGCGCAGGCGGGCGGCCTCCCGCAATTCGGCGCGGCCAGCCTCCAGGCGGCCGTTGAGAACCATCGTCCGCCCGAGGTGAAAACGTAAGATCGGGTCGTCACTCTTTTCCTTGACCAACCCCTGCCATTCCTGGATGGCGCCCTCCAACTTCCGCAGTTGCGTCATCAGCAGCGCATGCAAAGTGCGCAGCTCCGGGTCGTGGGGCTGGTCCTTCAGCGTCTCTTCGGCGATCGCGAGCGCCTCATCCGCCCGGCCCCGCGCGGCCATTGTGATTACCAGTCGCTGGCGATACACCAGCTTGTCCGCGCCTCCAGCTCGCGCGCCTTCCTGGTAGTAGGCGAGCGCCTTTTCCTGGTTCCCCGCCCGGTTGTAGTAGTCGCCCACCTGCAAGCGCGCCTGAGGGAACTTTTTCGGGTTGTCGAGCAGCATCGCGAGCGTTGTCGTCACCTGCTGTGTCTTGCCTAAACGCCGGTAGTGCTCCGCCAGTTCCGTCACGAACTGCGCCTTGAGGGGATTGGCCGCCACCTTCGCCATCAGGATTGCTTCCGCCTCTGCCGGCCGGTTCGTCGCGCCGTAGCGTTGATAGAGCAAGTCGTACGCCAGACTGGCGTCCGCGTGCTTGCCGATCAACTCGCGGATGAGCCGCTCGCCTTCTTCGACCGTCTTCTGATCTTGAAGCAAAGTCTGCGCGAGCGCCAGCACGACATCGGGCTGCATTGGCTTTATCTGGTTGGCCCGGCGAAAGTACGCTACCGCGTCGATGGCGTTGCGATCAGTGACTGCCAGATATGCCTTCAGACGAAACCCATCAAAGGAGTTCGGATCCTTAGCCAGAAACTGGGCGGCGAGGCCGTCTAGC
>PLDO01000499.1:0-11662 GCA_003136215.1 Bryobacterales bacterium | reverse complement strand
CGTCTTTCTGAAGGGCCTTGCGATAGTTGATCGCCGCGTCGGCGTAGCGGCCCGCTGCGTACTGTTGGGCGCCCCTATTGAGGTAGTCGCTGGCATTGTGGCCACAACCGGCCACAAGCAGGAAAAGGATGGAGACAGCAATCTGCCTGCAGTTCATTAGGCGGGGTGGTGCAGATTCACGGCAACCTGACCAAATCGGTTGCAGTGAGTGCGTCTTCGATAACAATGCGCTCAGCATTGAAGAGACCGGCACCAGGGGAAAGAACTCAAGGGGAACAAAATATGAATTCATTCCCTCGCCGACCTCTTAGAGTGCGGCCATCAAATCTTTGATACTCTCGCTGTCGCCCTCGTCCGCATAATCCGTAACGCCAACCCAACCATACCGAAGCCCAACGGCACAATTAGGGCGTGGGGTTCCGGAACAGCCGAGATGAGCTCGCTACTGATGGGGCCACCGGACAGGCCGCCACCGACCGCAGTGACCGAGCAGCCGTTGTCCAACGTAGTGCCCAACGTGTTAGTATCCAGGGTCACCGCCCCATTTCGGGCCAAGGCTCTACCGCATAAAATTGTTGCGCCGGTATTCATGGTGATGCTCGTGAGCGCAACAATATTCCCTTCGAATGCAGTCGTGGTGCCGATCGTTGCGGAGCTGCCGACTTGCCAAAACAGGCTCAAACCCTCACTGGGATCGTTATTGATGATGTTAACAGCCGAGGAACTCGCAGTTGTGAGCGTGCCCCCTATCTTGAAAACCCAAGACGCACTATTTCCGTGCTGAGCGTCGAGAGTAAGTATTCCCGTTAACTGGGCCGCTGATTTAAAGAAATAGACGCCTGGCCCGAGAGTGAGCCCGCCCAAATCCGTACCAGTCAAATTTAACCCGCCCGTCAGACCAGCCAGACCTGTGTATGCATCAGTGAGATCACTCTGAGCCTGATGCGCGACCACATCATCTGCGTGGAGGACTCCTGGTAGGTTCACGGTCCCCGGAGGGAAGCCAGTGATCGAAGTACCTGACCAGACACCCAAGTTTCCGTTGACAACGGACGACCCGGTGTTGGTCACCGTCGAACCAGCGAGGACCGCAAAACTACCCGCGCTTCCTAAAATGTCGGCATAGGCCCCGACTATCCAAAGTGGGGCAATCAACAAACCAAAGCTGAACAGTCGTGGTAGCCGCATGAATTGACTCCATTTCCGACAACTCGTACTCTTGCTCCTACATTTTGTCCAGGATTTCCGTTTTGCCATCCTGGCTGAGATCGATTCTACACCCAGCCGTCCGAGTTGGAGCCGTCTTTTTCACTTATTAAAATGTCTCCGTATATAGTACTAGTACTAAAGGGCGCCGCAACGTTGCCGTCCACGTCTTACAGCCTAGACTTCGTCTTGGCGGAGAATAAGGTCCTTTACTATTTAGTAGTACTGGGACTTTACATTTGTCAATCGATCTGAAAGACTCTCTTTGTCCACAATTGTTTTGCTCTGCTCGTGATCGTGCTGCTCGGCCTTCCGCTTTTTCGAACCAGGAAAGAGCGCGAATGGGACCGAAAGGGCGGTAGCATCCCAACTACCCACTCGACAACCTCACCCCGCGAATTGGAGGTCCGAGAATTGTCCAATTTCAGAAATCGTAACCGTGTAGTCTATTTCCGGGTTTCCGAGGACGAGTTTCAACAGTTCACGGATCTCTGCGCGCGCTACGGCGCCAGAAACATGTCGGATTTCGTGCGTTCCGCTGTTAAGGCGCTTACTTCCCACACACCGGATGGTCAGGCGACCGATATCGCTCAGCGGCTCAAGCAATTGGAGGACTCCGTGGAGCGACTCAACCACACGATGGCCCAAAACGGATCGGAGAGGCAGGCATGAAGAGAGCCGTGAGAATCTCAGGCTGGATCCTGATCGGTTGCTCGATCTATCAACTTTCGATGTCCGCCCAAACACCACCGGATCAAGCTGGCGCCCCGCAGCGGACGCAGTTGCCGGCGGCGCAACAGTCAGCTCCAGGTTCGGCGCTTCCGGCGCCGGCGGAACGGCTGCGCCCCAATTACGTCTTGCGGCCAGGCGACCAGATTCTGATTCGCGCCTTCGAGATGGAAGAAATCAGTGAGCGGCCTTTTCGAATCGACGGCGACGGATTTGTCAACCTGCCCGTACTGGGGCGAGTGAAGTGCGGAGGCATCACCGTCGAGCGCTTCGAAGCGGACCTGCTGGAGGTGCTGCGAAAATATGTCCGCCAGCCCCAGGTGACCGTTACCGTCGTCCAGTTCAGCAGTGAGCCGGTGTTTTTTGTGGGCGCATTTAAAGCGCCCGGAATCTATCCCCTGGAAGGGCGCCGAACCCTGGTGGAAATGATGTCCAGCGTCGGAGGATTGCTGCCCACCGCCAGCCGGCGAATCAAACTGACCCGCCGCAAGGAATACGGGGAGATTCCCCTGGCAAGCGCAGTCACCGCACCGGATGGAAACGCTTCTACTCTGGAGATCAACATGGCCAGTCTGCGGGACAACGTCAACCCCGCCGAAGACATAGTATTGCAGCCCTTTGACGTGGTCAGCGTGGAACGTGCCGAGATGGTGTACGTAACCGGGGAAGTGGCTCGCGTGGGAGCTTTTGAGTTGCAGGAGCGGGATTCCATCTCGATCATCCAGGCGCTGACACTGGCAGGCGGGCTGGGCCCGTCCGCGGACGTGAAAACCGCGCGCATTCTGCGGCCTGTAACAAATACCTCACGGAGGGCCGAGATCCAGCTCGATCTGAAGCAGATCCTGGCAGGGCGCCAGAGCGATCAACCTCTGCTCCCCAATGATGTGCTTTATATACCCAAGAAATCGGGGCTCAAGGGCAGCATGGGCAAGACTATGCTGATCGTGATACCTCTGGCAGCTTCCATAACCAGCATTGCTCTCCTGGTTACCCGTTAGGATGCCTGCAATGAACGACCGTTACGGACCCGAGTGGAACGGATCGACGCCGCCAGGACTTCCTATGGCTTCCGATCTTCGCATGCTTCCCGCCGTGGATGGCGGGTGGACGCCGGCGCCGGCCAAGATCTCTTACTGGAGGATCGCTTCGCGGCACAAACTCCTCCTCTCCCTCTGCCTGGTGGGTGGAGCGCTTCTGGGCACGATGTACGTCATTCTCAGGACTCCGCAATATTCGGCATCGAGCACGGTCGAACTCGTCGGCTTCAATCAGAGCTTCATGAACATGAGCCAGGTGGATCCGCAAGCCGGCACCGATATCACGACAGCCTCGGCGTCCAATATCCAGACGCAGACCCGCATTCTGACCAGCCGGAGCATGCTGAGCAGGGTAACGGAGCGCATGAGCCTGGAGATGACACCCATCTCTTCAACCCCCACAACCTTCTTTACCAAGCTGCGGGCGCGCATTCCTTTCGGCCAGAAGGAGCCTCTGGAACAGATGAAGGAAGCCGTGAGCACGGCCGCTTCTACGGCCTCGGCTCGTGGCGTTGGCGCGACGCGGCTGATCGAAATTCGTTGCCAGTCGCCCTCGCCGGAAGTCGCGGCCAATTTCCTGAACACGCTGGCGGCGGAGCACATCTCCCAAAGCCTTGCGATGCGTTCGAGCACGACCCAGCGGACTTCCCAGTGGATGGATTCGCAGCTTGAGGAAGCCAAGGCCCGGCTGCAGGCGGCCGGGGAAAAGCTCCGCGACTTTGTGCGGCAATCGGGAATGGATTTCTTTCCCGAGCAATCCACGCTGGCCGACAGCAAGATGAAGGTGTTGCAGGCTGACCTGGCAGGAATCCAAGCCGACCGGATTGCCAAGCAAGCGCGCTGGGAGATGGCCAAAAACACTCCCATCGACAGCCTGCCCGATGTTCTGCTCGATCCGAACCTCCAGAGTCTGAAATCGGGGATTGTCGTCCTCCGCAAGGAGATGGCGCAATTGACGGCGACCCTGACGCCGGAGCACTACAAGGTGCAGAAGATCCAGGCGCAGATTACGGAGCTGGAACAGACGCTGGACAAAGAGAAAACCGGATTGCTCAAGCGGCTGGAGAACGATTACCAGGAAGCGCTGCGCCGCGAGAAGCTGTTGAGCGGCGCCTATAACGCGCAGACGCACGCCGTGGGAGCGCAGGCCGACAAAGCGTCGCAATGGGCAATGTTGAAGCGCGATGCGGAGATGGCGCAGCAGGTCTACAACAACCTGCTGCAGCAATCGAACCAGGCGGCGCTGATCGCTCTCGTGCCGGCCAGCAACATCCGCGTGGTGGATGCCGCGGTGGTGGACAACATCCCTTCCACGCCGGTGCCCGTTCGCGATATCCCGATTGGCGCGTTTCTGGCGGGAGGCTTGGGTTACGGCCTGCTCTGGCTCCGCGAAACGGCCCGGCGTAAGAGGCTGACCCAGATCTTCGAGTCTCCCGGGCACACCAGAACGATCCTGGGCGTGCCGGAATTGGGCGTGATCCCTTCCGCGGCGGTTGATCGGCCAAAGAAGTTGCGCGCGCCGAAGAGGGGGAGCGGCACTCAGTCGATGGGCATTCTTGCCGGAAACGGACAACCGGCGCTGGAGTTCGCAACCTGGCAAGACAAGTCGTCCATCCTGGCGGAGTCGTTCCGGCAGACGCTGACTTCGATTCTGCGGACCAAGCCCAAAGACCGGTGCCCGGTTTACGTGATCACGAGCGGCGGCCCCGGCGAAGGCAAGACCACCTTGAGCGCGAACCTTGCCATCGCCATGGCGACGATCGGGCAGCGCGTGCTGCTGATCGATGCGGACGTGCGGAGAGCGCGCCTGCATTCCGTGTTTGGCCTGGATAACTGCCCCGGCCTGAGCGACCTGCTGACATCCGCCGACTCGTTGGAGGGAGCGGACCTGAACGGGTATCTGTGTCCGACGAAGGTGGACAACCTCCGTGTGATGACGCATGGTCTGGCGGAGGTCGATACGCCGGCCACCTTGTTTTTCTCACCGCGAGTAAAAGAACTGGTCACGTCTCTGCGAGAGCAGTTCGACTTCATCCTGCTGGACACCGCACCGGTCCTTCTGTTTCCCGACGCGCGGCTTTGGGGCAAGCACTCGGACGGCGTAGTGCTGGTAGTCCGGGCCGGCGCCACAACGCGCGAAGGCGCGCTGGCCGCGTGCCAGCGATTCGCTGAAGATGGCGTCGCCGTGCTGGGAACGATACTGAATGATTGGACCCCGAAGGAGGGCTCCGCGGGGCAGTATTACTATCACAGTTACGGGGCGTACGGGAAAAAGTAGGCACCGGGGTGTCCGAAAATGGGACTAGGCTCGTTTGGCACGCCGAGATCAATGTCGTTCGGGTTCTTATGAAATTGGCACAATTCGACGGCCGAGCTTCCTGCATGCCGAGTCAGATCGCAAGGCGCGTAACAGGCGGACTGCTGGTCTTGGCTTTTCTCGCCCTTGTCATGCTCGTAGCGACGTCGCCACATCGGTTTTTATACGACGAACCGTTCTTTGCGAATTACGTCCCGCTTCTTCATCAGTATGGGCTCACTACGGAATTCATGAACTCGCTCACCGGAACAGTGGGGCCGCTATATGCCTTCGTCCACCTTGTTTTCGAACCGTTCACACAATTGCAGCCCGTTAGGATGCGACTCGTAAACGTGCTCTTGCTCGTAACGGTGGCCTGGATGTTAGCTGCCTGGCTAAAGCGGCAGAAGGGGTCTGACTACGGGGTCGCCGGTTGCTCGGTACTGGTAGTGCCGATGACGTGGGTGTTGGCCGGGATGGCGCTTTCGGAAATGCCGGCATTGGTGTTCGTCACTCTGAGCCTGTACCTGCAGTTGAGAGGGTTGGAATCTCTGGAGCGAGGACGACCTGTACTGGTCTGGTTCGTCGCTAGTGCGGTTTTTCTGGGCATTGCGGTGTGGGGGCGGCAACCGTACTTATTGCTAAGTGGCGTCCCGGTATTGGCGGCGCTTCAGGACCGGAGACTGCGAATACCGGCACTGATTTTTGTCGGTGCTGTAATGGCCTTGGCGATACCACTCTTCATAATCTGGAAGGGCTTGGTACCACCGTCACACCACCACGTGCAGCAAGGGCTCTCACCGACTCACGGGCTGATCTCCCTGGGCTACACGGGCATCTGCTTCCTGCTACTAGCACCACGATTTAAGTGGCTTCCACTGAAGGTGTCGATCGGTCTGGTAATGCTGACCGTTGCGGCCAACGCATCGTTGGGCGCTTTCGTTCTTTACCCAGTCCGTTCGGTCGTTGACCGATACCTGCCCCCTTCTGCAGTGTCCGCGTACGGAAGCTTGTGCGGATCATTGTTCCTGAGTTGTGGAGTCGTCTTCCTTGTAACATTACTCCGGATCATTTGGGGTGGCCGCGAGGACCTGATTAGAGTGACGGTCAACGCCGGCTTGTTATGTGTAGCCGCATCACCGACATTCGTTGCGCATCAGTACTCCAGCCGGTACACAGCAATGTCACTGCCGTACCTGATATTGGCGGCGCAACCCTGGCGGGATTGGGGACTGAAGACGGTCATAACGGCGTCGGTCGGCTGTGGAGTGGGATTCCTGTCGTTGTTGGGCTATTTTTCCCAGTGAGTACCGCCGACTCTGCGGGAGCAGTTCGACTTCATCCTGCTGGACACCGCACCGGTCCTTCTGTTTCCCGACGCGCGGCTTTGGGGCAAGCACTCGGACGGCGTCGTGCTGGTAGTCCGGGCGGACGCCACGACACGCGAAGGCGCGCTGGCCGCGTGCCAGAGATTCGCCGAAGACGGCGTCGCCGTGCTGGGCACGATACTGAATGATTGGACCCCGAAAGGGGGGCTCCGCGGGCCAGTATTACTATCATAGCTACGGGGCATACGGGAAGAAGTAGGCATCGGGGTGTCCGAAAATGGGACTAGGTTCGTTTGGTACGCCGAGATCGGCGTACCAAAACTGGTGGGCGGGGCCGACACGTTCACACGTTTCTACAAATGTCGTCTTCGGTTGTCAAAGAGCAGTAAAGCGAGGCTTCCGAGGAAGCAGACCGCCTCTCGGCTTTAAGAGGAAGCAGACCGCCTCTCGGCTTTAAACAGATGCAAGTGTTCCTTTCAAGAGTCCGGATGCCGGATACCGACGGTCGGCGGGAAGGCCTGACTGACAACAGTAACTGGTGCTCCCGCGGTAGTCATCGTCGAACGGCACCTGGCTTGGCGTCGCTTCAGTTGGAACTGACACCCACGGCGACTCGCAGACGACTTTCTTCGGACTACAGCTACGACAGGCGCAGCCAGAAATAGCTACCATGGCCCAAGCTGTTACTACTCTAGGCAAAGTTGCTCCAATGGTGACGATCGAACCTTCCAAGGGGCTGGTGGGCATCGATTGGAAGGATCTGTGGAGCTACCGCGAGCTTCTGTATTTTCTCGCCTGGCGGGAGATCAAGGTCCGCTACAAGCAGACGGCGCTGGGCGCGATATGGGCGATTCTACAGCCGCTGCTCACGATGGTGATCTTCAGCGTGTTCTTCGGAAGGCTCGCCAAGATGCCGTCCGATGGCCTCCCGTACCCCATCTTTGTGCTGACCGGCCTGGTGCCGTGGATTTTCTTTTCCAACGGACTGTCGCAGGCGGCCAACAGCGTGGTCAACAGCAGTAACCTGGTCTCGAAGGTGTATTTCCCGAGAATTCTGATTCCAGTGGCCAGTGTCGCTTCGGGCGTGGTGGATTTCGCGATTGCTTTCGCGCTGCTGATTTCGGGCACGCTCTGGTACGGGATTCTTCCAACGGCGCGCACTCTGCTGCTGATCCCGTTCTTCCTGCTTGCGGCGACGGTCTGCCTGGGAGTCGGCTTGTGGCTGGCGGCACTGAACGTACAATACCGGGATATCCGCCACGCGGTTCCGTTTATGGTGCAGATCTGGCTATTCGCTACGCCAATCGCGTATCCAAGCAGCCTGCTGCATGAGCCATGGCGGACCGTCTACGGGTTGAATCCGATGGTGGGCGTGGTAGAGGGTTTCCGCTGGGCACTGTTGGGGAAAACGCCGCAGCCCGGTCCGTTGATCGGGGTCTCGGCGGTGCTGGCGGTGGTGCTGCTGGTGACGGGCACGATCTATTTCCGCCAGGTGGAACGAAAGTTTGCCGACATTATCTGAAGGAAACAACGCGGTCTTGCCAAGCCTCGGGAGCATCGTACTGCGGACTCGTCAGAAGTACGGCCGCGGGCTGAGGGTCGCGTATTTCAGGGATCGGGTTCGCCCCAGAATCCTCAATACGCGGCCGATCGAATGCGGGAAGGATNNAGTGTGGGAAGGATGCGACCTGTGAGATCCACACGCTCACGTCGGCCGGGGACTGGCTCAACCTGGTGTGGGCGCTGAAAAGCTTTTACCACTACTCGGGCCGAAGGTACGGCCTGTGCATTCACGATGACGGGAGCCTCGAGCCCGGTGCTATCGACGCGCTAGCCGCGCATTTTCCGGGCGCGCGCATCGTTCGCCGCATGCAGGCGGATCGCGAGGTGCCGCCGGGATTGGCCGGGTATCCGCGCTGTCTCGAGTTCCGGCGGACCAACCTGCTGGCGCCGAAGGTATTTGATTTTGCGCATTATCTCTCGACGGATCGAATGCTGCTGGTGGATAGCGATATCCTCTTCTTCTCGCGGCCGGATGAACTACTGCGACGCATTGATGATCCCGCCTACATACTGAATTCGGTGAACGCCGATTGCGCGAGTGCGTATACGGTCGAATCCGACGAAGCAGCGCGGAGATGGGGAATCGCCCTTACGCCGCGATTCAATTCCGGGTTGGGAGTAATTCACCGCGGCTCGCTGCGCCTGGATTGGATCGAAGAGTTCTTGGAGAGCCCGGTTGCGGCGGGTCACTTCTGGAGGATCGAACAGACGCTCTTCGCGCTCACGAGTTCGCGCTTTGGAGTCGAACTGCTGCCGGAGGAGTATGCGGTCCGGCTCGACGGTGAGGTCGGGAGTGCGCCTTGCCGTCACTATGTGGGGGATATTCGGCATCTGATGTATGGCGAGGGAATGCGGCGCCTGGTAAAGAGCGGCTTTCTGGACGCGGTGTAGTGCGGTCTGCCCCTAACACGATGTCGACACCCAAACAGCAGTTCATTCAGGTGCTGGAGACGCTACCGATCGCGAAGGGCCTCATTCAGAGCTATCGTGCCCGGCAGCGGCAGCGCGACTGGAGCACCGCACACCACACCCAATTCGGTGCCACGTCCCTACACGTGTTCACCACGGTTGGCCTTGGCGACATCATGATCGCAAAGCAACTCTGCGACGAATTCCGCGAGTATTGCGGACGGGTCGGCGACCCGAGACTCGGCCGGATTGTCATTACCGCAGGCGCGTGGCCCACGGAATTTGTGGTGGAGCGCGGCGACCACAACATCTATTGGTGGTGGTCGATGAATGGCCAGTCAAATTGGCTCGACAACTACATCTCCAAAGTCAACGTCCGCCCGGACCTGGTCGCATGCCTCTCGAAGTGGTGCGTCGATCAAGCCCAAAGCCTCGGCTGCAAGACCGTGTTCATGCCGCTCGCTGCTGGAGCCCGCTTCTGTCCGCTGGGACTGGAACGTCGCGGAATCGGCTATGCAGGAACAAAGGGGCACAAAGATGCGTCGCAGGTGGCAACCGTTATCGGACCGTTTGAACGCGCGCCGGACTTCGAGTGGGTCGATCACTACACCACTCCCGAGCAACTGAACGATTTCTACAACAGAAAGCGCATCGTCCTGGGGATGACTGAGACTTATCAGGAAATGGCGGGAATGGTCAACAACAGAGTCTTCGAAGTTCTGGCCACGGACACTCCTTTCATCATCTCCAGCCACCGCTCCTTGGGAGAAGTTTTGGGCTTCGAATATCCGTACCAAGCGCGGACCTCGGAAGACGCCGGGCGGTTGGCGCGCGAAATCCTAAACAGCTATCCCGCGCACCAGGCACGCTTCACCGAATTTGGGCGCCGCGTACGCGGCGAACACTCATACCGTGTAAGATTTAATAACCTGTTCGAGCGGCTAAGCCACAACGGACGATAATACCTCGCGATGACTTATCTAATCACCGGCGTAGCTGGATTCATCGGCTCCAATCTCGCAGAGCGCCTGCTTCGAGCCGGCCACTTGGTCGTTGGCGTCGACAACCTGGGGCGCAAGGGTGCTCATGACAACCTTGCCCGGCTTTATCAACTGGGCGGACTGGAGTTTCACGAGGGCGATATAAGGAACGGCGAGTGGATGGCCGGGGTCTTCTCGAAGTACCCGTCTGCACGGGCGGTATTCCACTTGGCGGGACAGGTCGCCGTCACGACCTCGATGGTCGATCCGCGCGACGACTTTGGCTCGAACGCGATGGGAACGTTCAATGTGCTGGAAGCGGTGCGCACCAACGAGATGCTGGACACGGCAGTGGTGTACTCCTCCACAAACAAGGTCTACGGCGGTCTGACCGATCTGGAGGTCGTGGAGAGAGGGGGACGTTACGAATTCGCGGACTTGCCTTCTGGCGTCAGCGAGACGCGAAGCCTCGATTTTCATTCGCCGTACGGCTGTTCTAAGGGATGCGGCGATCAGTACATGCGTGACTACGCCCGGGTGTTCGGTCTCAAGACGGTATGCCTGCGCCAATCGTGCATCTACGGCTACAACCAGTTTGGCATCGAAGATCAGGGTTGGGTGGCGTGGTTGACGATCGCGGCTCTGCTCGGTAAGGAGATCAGCATTTACGGTGATGGCCGCCAAGTACGGGATGTCTTGTTCATCGACGATCTAGTGGACGCCTATCTGGCCGCGATTGACCACATCGACAAGACCGCCGGGGGAATATTCAACATCGGCGGAGGTCCCGAAAACACGCTTAGCCTGCTCGAACTGGTCGGACTGCTGGAAGATCAGATGGGAAAGAAACTGTGCCTAAAATTTGCGGGATGGCGGCCGGGCGACCAGAGAGTGTTTGTTTGCGATATCCGGAAGGCTGAGCATACGTTTGGATGGCGGCCTAAGATCACCACGGGAGAGGGGATCGAGAAGTTGTACAACTGGGCGTGTGCCCAGCTCGATGTCTTTCGCAGACTATTTGTTTGATATGGGACCAACGTTAAATGTCTGACATCGCCATACGGGTGGAGAATCTCGGCAAGAAGTACTTGATCGGGCATCAGTCCAAGCGCGGGTACACGACCTTGCGGGACTCAGTGGCAGGCAACTTGAAGCGCCTGTTCCGGTTCCAGCGGCGGGAGCGGACCGATGTCGAGGAGTTTTGGGCGCTTCGCGAAGTCTCGTTGGAGGTGCGGCGGGGCGATGTCCTGGGGGTGATAGGCCCTAATGGAGCAGGTAAGTCCACGTTCCTGAAGTTACTGAGCCGGATCACGGAGCCAACTACTGGCCGAATTCAGTATGCCGGAAAGGTGGCCAGCCTGCTCGAGGTCGGCACCGGATTTCACCCGGAGCTGAGCGGGAGGGAGAACATCTTCCTGAACGGGGCCATCCTTGGCATGCCCAGGTCCGAGATTCGTAGGAAGTTCGATGAAATCGTGGCATTCGCAGACATCGACAAGTTTCTCGATACTCCGGTGAAGCACTACTCATCGGGTATGCATATGCGGCTTGCCTTCGCCGTGGCGGCACACCTGGAACCGGACATCCTTGTAGTGGACGAAGTGCTCGCCGTCG
>PLDO01000245.1 GCA_003136215.1 Bryobacterales bacterium | reverse complement strand
TTTTCGACGATGTTGGCGAGGCCGCCGCGCTTGTTGCCGGGCGTGGTATTGGCGCTGCGGTCCGCCCCTCCTCGCGCCAGGTACTCGTCGTACCAGCGCATCTCGCGGATGAGATCGCGCGCCACATCAACGGTAGCCGCGCGGGGTGTCAACAGGTGAATGGCGTCGCGCACCTCGGTGACCTCGGAGAACATCACAGTGGCTCCGGCGCGCACCAGCAGGTCGGCCGCGTAGCCCACCGCGGGGTTGCAGGTGACGCCGGAAAAGGCGTCGCTGCCGCCGCATTGCAGGCCCACCACCAGTTCCGAAGCGGGCACCGTGCGGCGGCGCCGGCGATCGAGTTCCGCCAGACGTTTCTCGGCGGCCCGCATGATGGTTGCAACGCTTTCGCCAAAGCCGCGCTCGTCCTGCAGGCGGATCACGTTGCCCTCGCCCAGAATGGGGAAACCGCCGGGAACATCGCCGCCGAACAGGCGCGCGGGTTGCAGCTTCTCGCATCCCAGGCTGACCACCAGCGGCTGCCCCGCCAGGTTGGCGTGCAGCCCGATGTGCTTGAGCGTGCGGATGGGCACGGCGGCGCCGGGAGCATCGATGGCCACGCCGCAGCCGTAGGAGTGGGTGACACAGACCACGCCGTCCACGTTGCGAAAGCGCGGCAGCATTTCCGCCCGGATGCGCTGCGCCGCGTACTCCACGGTGGGCGCGACGCACTGCACGGTGGTCGCCAGGCCCAGGATGTTCCTGGTTCCCGTGCCGCCATCGGCGTTGCGATAGCCCTCGAAGGTGTAGCCATCGAGCGGTGGCAGCGTGGGGGGGACGGCAGTGGCGAGGCAGAGGGAATCGAGCGGCGGGGCTTCCGGCATGTCGAGGAGTTCCTCGCGCACCCAACTGCCGGCCGCTATCGAGCGGTTGGCGAGGCCGATGGTCTGCCCGTAACGGACCACCCTTTGGCCGGACTCGATATTTTGCAGGGCGATTTTGTGCGACTGGGGAATGCGTTCGCGGGCTATCAGGCCGGCGGGCAGGAGGTCGCCCGGCGCCGCGCCTTCCGGGTGCACCAGGATGGCGACGTTGTCGCGGGGGTTGACGCGAATGTACATAGCTTGGTAGGACAGGCCTCCTGGCCTGTCTGCTTCGGACAACATGGACAGGCCGGGGTACCCTCTGGGTCCGCCTGTCCTACGCGTGGCTGAGGACGTCTCTTACGGTGCCGCTCTGTTCCTGAATTTTCGCCTGGAGCATCATCAGGGCATAGATCAGCTGCTCCGGGCGCGGCGGGCAGCCGGGGACGTAGACATCGATGGGAATCACCTGGTTGACCGGGACCAGGGCGTAGTTGTTAAAGACGCCCGTGGAGGTGGCGCAGGCGCCCATGGAGATGGCCCACTTGGGTTCGGGCATCTGCTGGTAGAGGTGGCGGATCACCGGCGCCATCTTCTGGGAGACGCGTCCGGCAATAATCATGAGGTCGCTCTGCCGCGGGGAGCCGCGGAAGACTTCGGCGCCGAAACGCGCGATATCGAAACGCGAAGCGCTCATCGACATCATCTCGATGGCNNAGGCGGCATTGTCAACCTGGTAGTCGTCAATGCGCGAAAAAAGTTCCACTGGACCGCTGGCTATGGGGTTGTCCATACCGCCATTTTCGCATGGGAAGCGGCGCCGCTGGAATGTCCTGTAAAATCAAAGTACCCTCTACATGTCATCCGACTCATTCGAACAGCTACTCGACCGTGCCGCATCCTGGTTTGGGATCGATGGCTCATTTTGGGATATTTTTGGCCACCACCACACCACTTCGGTAGCGGCCAAGCAGGCGATTCTGCGCGCCCTCGGCGTGGCGGCCGATTCGCCGGCGGATCTGGAGCAGGCGCTGGCGGCGCTGGCGCGGAGCGAATGGGAGCGGCTGTTGCCGCCCGTGGTGGTGGCTGGCGAGAACGGCCCCCTGGAGGTGCCGCTCTACGTGGCGGCGGAACGGCTGGGCGCGCGCGCGCATTTCGCGGTGTTGCGCGAGGACGGAGAAAGCAGCGAGTTCGAACTCAATCTGTGGGACCTCCCGCAGGTGGCCTCGGTGGAAATGGACGGGCGGACGTGGGTGCGCGTGCAGGCGAAGCTGCCGGTGCAATTGCCGCTGGGCTATCACGAGGTGTCGGTGAGCGTCGGCGGGAGCCACGCCTCCACACGCTACATCGTGACACCGGAGCGCGCCTACATGGACCCCCACCTGGGGCGCGGCGGGCGCGCGGCCGGGATCGCGGTCAGCCTGTACGGCGTGCGCTCGCTGCGCAACTGGGGATGCGGCGATTTCCACGACCTGCGGAGCGTGATCGATTGGGTGGCGGAAGAACTGGGAGCCAGTTTCGTGGCGCTCAATCCGCTGCACGCCATCCACAACAGGCGGCCTTTCAACACCAGCCCCTACCTGCCCAATAGCATCTTCTACCAGAACTTCCTCTACCTGGATGTGGAGGGCATGCCGGATTTCGAGCGGTGCCGGCGGGCCCGGGCGCTGCGCGAGACGGCGGCGGTAGCGCGCGAGATCGAGGAGCTGCGCGCCACGCCGCACGTGGAATACGAACGCGTGAGCGCCCTCAAATTGCGCTTTCTGAAGCTCGCGTTCGCGCAGTTTCTGCGCGAACGGCGCGCCGGCGGCGCCCGGGCGCGCGCGTTTGAGGCGTTCCGCGAACGCGAGGGCGAACTGCTGGAGACGTTCGCCACCTACTGCGCGCTCGACGAAGAATTGCACCGGCGCAATCCCGGCCTCTGGTTGTGGACCGACTGGCCCGCGGCTTACCAGGACCCCTGCTCCCCGGAGACGCGCGCCTTCCGCCAGAAGCGCTGGCGGCGCGTGATGTTCTATCAGTACCTGCAATGGCAGATCGATGTGCAGTTGGCGGGGGCGCAGCAGTGGGCGCGCGACCGCCGTCTCTCCATCGGGCTCTATCACGATCTGGCGCTGGCCACCGACCGTTTCGGCAGCGACCTCTGGGCGCACCGCTCGTTCTTCGTGGCGGGGTGCCGCGTGGGTTCGCCGCCGGACGATTTCTCTCCCAAGGGCCAGGACTGGGCGTTTCCGCCGCCCAACTCGGCGCGCCATCGCGAGGACGGGTACCGCCTGTTCGCGGAATCCATCCGCAAGAACTGCCGGCACGGCGGCGCCCTGCGCATCGATCACGTCATGCGCCTGTTCCGCCTGTTCTGGATTCCCGACGGGTTGGAGGCCACCGAAGGCGCCTATGTGTGCGAGCGCAACCAGGATTTCGTGCGCATTCTGGCGCTGGAAAGCGTGCGCAATCAGGTGGTGGTGGTGGGCGAGGATTTAGGCACGGTGGATCCGTCGATTCGCGAGACCCTGGCGCGCTTCGGCATCTTGAGTTACCGGCTGTTCTATTTCGAAAAGAATGAGCAAGGCGAATTCCGCCGCCCGGACGAGTATCCGCGGCAATCGCTGGTTTCTTCCACCACGCACGATCTGCCCACCCTGGCGGGATTCTGGGTGGCAGCCGACATCGCCGCGCGGCGCGCCGCCGGGATCATCGACGATCACGCACGCGACGCGCAGCTGCAACAGCGCCGGGCGGAGAAGCAGAAGATGCTCGACGTGCTGTTCCAGTTGGAGCTGGTGCCTAAGCACCTGCCCCGTACCGCGGAAGCTTACACGGAACTGACGGGAGAGTTGCACAACGCGATTATCGGATTTCTGGCGATGACTCCTTCGCAATTGCTGGCCATCAATCAGGAGGACCTGACCCTGGAAGTGAACCAGCAGAATCTGCCGGGGAGCACCTGGCAATATCCCAACTGGGGACGCAAGATGCGCTTCACCATCGAGCAGTTGCGAGGGGATGCCGCGACCCGCGGTTTTACCACCATGTTTCACGATTGGATCGAGCGCTCGGGACGGCGCAATCAGGGTGGGTAGGAGCATAAGGAGCACACGAACATGAAGCCAAAGAACACGATCTGCCTCTGGTTCGACAGAGACGCGCATGAGGCGGCGCGCTTCTACGCCGTCACCTTTCCGGATAGTAAAGTAACCGCTGTTCACGAGGCTCCCGGTGATTATCCGGGCGGCAAGAAGGGCGATGCGCTGACGGTGGAGTTCACCGTCCTGGGCATTCCCTGTCTCGGTCTCAACGGCGGCCCGGCGTTCAGGCACACCGAGGCCTTTTCCTTCCAGATCGCGACGGAGAATCAGGAAGAGACGGACCGTTACTGGAACGCGATCGTCGGCAATGGCGGCACGGAAAGCGCGTGCGGTTGGTGCAAGGACCGCTGGGGCCTCTCCTGGCANNGAAGATCGACATCGCCGCCATCGAGGCAGCGCGGCAAGGCTGACGGGAACACGCCGAAACGTCCTTATTCGTCTGGATGACGCACAACCCGGAAACAGGGCGCGGGAGCCACGACGGGTTGCGCGGACAGGGGCGTAGCGCGGAAGCCGAACGGACAGATTGCGGCTCGCCCGCCGCCTACTTCGCGCCGAGGAGCGAGCCAGTCTGCAGCCAACTGCGGCGGGTTAGGTGGGTCATTGGCTTCCATGGCGGCTTCGAAGATCAGGAGGGTTCGGGGTGCACCGTGACGTCGGCGTCCGGGACGATCTGCTGGATCACGCCTTCGATGGTTTCGGTGAGCGCATGCGCCTGGAAGAGCGTCTGCCGTCCGTCCACCAGCACGTGCAGGTCGATGAACAGCCTGGGGCCGGAATAGCGTGCGCGAATGTTGTGGCAGTCTTGCACGCCGGGAACCGCCGACACCGCGGCCAGGATGCGTTCTTCCAGGCCGGCGGGGGCCGAATCCACCAGCGCATCCACCGTGCGCGTGCCCAGCCGCCAGCATACCCAGATCACCAGGGCCGAGACACCCAGCGCGGCCACCGCGTCGGCGTGGCGCAGCCAGCCGAGCGGCGGCGCCCATTCCCCCAGTTTGACGCACGCCAGGCCCACAATGACCACCGCGGAACTCCACACGTCGGTCTCAAAGTGCAGCGCGTCGGCCTCCAGCGCCTGGCTATTGTACTTCTTCGCGATGCGCGACAACACGCGGGAACGCGAGACATCGATCACGATGGAGGTCGCCATCACGGCGAAACTCCAGACGGTCACCTCCACTTCCACCTTGTGGAAAAAGAGGCGGCGCGTGGCTTCGAAGACGATCCAGCCGCAGGTGACGAACAGGAGCAGGGTTTCGAGAAGCGCGGAGAGGTTTTCCACCTTGCCGTGCCCGTAGAGATGGGTGCGGTCGGCCGGTTTGCCGGAGATGCGCACCGCGATGTAGGTCATCGCCGCGGCCACCAGATCGAGCCCGGAATGCGCCGCCTCGGCCAGGATGCCGAGGCTGCCCGTCAGCAGGCCGACCACGATCTTCATGGTGGTGAGCCCAACGGCGGCCAGCAGCGAACCGAGCGCCGCGGACCGTTTCTCGGTATCTTCCATCGTCAGCTTCGGAGACACTCCTCCGAATTTAACACGGGGGTTCTTGGGTCAGTGCGATAAGACGCGCGCCAGCAGTTCCTGCGCCTCGCGCTGGATGGCGCGCAGGTGGTCTTCGCCGGCGAAGCTTTCGGCGTAGAGCTTGTAGACGTCCTCCGTGCCGGAGGGACGGGCCGCGAACCAGCCGCGCGCGGTGGACACTTTCAATCCGCCGAGCGAAGCGCCGTTTCCGGGCGCGGTGGTGAGCATGGATTGAATGGGGTCTCCGGCGAGGTCGTGGGCAGTGACCTGGTCCGGCGAAAGTTTGGCGAGCAGGGCCTTCTGCTCCGGGGTCGCCGGGGCATCGATGCGCTGGTAGACCGGTGCGCCGAATTGCTCCGTCAGCGCCTGGTAAATCTCCCCGGGGTCCTTGCCGGTGCGCGCCAGCATCTCCGCCGCCAGCAAACCCATGATGATGCCGTCTTTGTCGGTGGTCCACACCGTACCGTCGCGGCGCAGGAAGCTGGCGCCGGCGCTTTCTTCGCCGCCGAAACCGAGCGAGCCATCCAGCAGGCCGTCGACAAACCACTTGAAACCCACCGGCACTTCCACCAGGCGGCGGCCCAGATGGGTGGCGACACGATCGATCATGCTGCTGGAGACCAAGGTCTTGCCGACTCCGGCATCCGGACGCCAGCCGGGGCGATGGGCGAAGAGATACGAGATGGCGGCGGCCAGGTAATTATTCGGATTCATCAGGCCGGCGGAGCGCGTGACGATGCCGTGGCGATCATGGTCGGTATCGCAGGCAAATGCCAGGTCGTACTTGTCCTTGAGCGCGATCAGCCCGGCCATGGCGTAGGGGGAAGAGCAATCCATGCGGATTTTGCCGTCCCAATCGACGCTCATGAAGCGGAAGGTCGGGTCGGCGTGATCGTGCTGGATAGTGAGGTTGAGGCCGAAGCGTTCGGAAATGCGCGCCCAGTATGCGATGCCGGCGCCGCCCAGCGGGTCGGCGCAGAGATTGAGGCGCGCTCCGTGGATGGCGTCCATATCGACGACGGCGGCCAGATCGTTGACATATTCGGAAAGGTAATCGTGGCGGTGAGTGGTGGCGGCCGCGAGTGCCTGCGGGTATGGCGTGCGCCGCACTTCGCGCAACCTGGCGGCGAGAATCTGGTTGGCGCGATCCTGAATCCACTGGGTAGCCCCGGTGTCGGCGGGCCCGCCATTGGGCGGATTGTACTTAAACCCACCATCGTCGGGCGGGTTGTGCGACGGCGTGATCACGATCCCGTCGGCGAGGCCCGCGGTGCGGCCGTGGTTATAGGCGAGCACCGCGTGGGACAGGGTGGGCGTGGGAGTGTAGCCGAGCGCATCGTCCACCATGACCTCGACGCTGTTGGCGGCCAGCACTTCGAGCGCGCTCACCAGCGCCGGCTCGGAGAGCGCATGGGTGTCTTTCGCCAGGAAAAGCGGGCCATCGGCGCCGTTGGCGGCGCGATACTCGCAGATCGCCTGGGTGATCGCCAGGATATGCCCTTCGTTGAACGCGCCGTCGAACGAGGAGCCGCGATGGCCGGACGTTCCGAAGGCAACGGGCGCATCGGGCGCAAGGCTATAGTAGGCGGTAATCAGGCGGGGGACGTCCACCAGCATGGAGGGCGCCGGAGGCTTGCCGGCAAGAGGATCGAGGGCCACCACACCAAGGTACGCGCGTTGCCCCCCTTCGCGCAATCTGTTAGCGTGGAAATTCGTCAGGTTCGCGATACTATTTCACGCAATTCTAATCCAAAGGAGAAACGTCATATGCCATTAGTCTCAATGCGGCAGCTTCTCGACGAGGCAGCCAAAGGCGGGTACGGAGTTGGCGCATTCAACGTCAACGACATGGAACAGATTCAGGCAATCATGGAGGCAGGCAGGGAAACCATGTCGCCGGTGATCGTGCAGGCGAGCCGCGGGGCGCGCGCCTATTCGCAAGATCGCTTCCTGTATCACCTGATGATCGCGGCAACCGAAGTGTATCCGGAACTGCCGATCGTGCTGCACCTCGATCACGGCAACAGCGTGGCGACGTGCAAGAGCGCTATCGACATGGGCTTCACCAGCGTGATGATGGACGGTTCGCTGATGGAAGACGGCAAGACGCCGTCGAGCTTCGAGTACAACGTCGCGGTGACGCGCGAAGTGGTCGAAATGGCGCACGCCAAGGGCGTCACGGTGGAAGGCGAGATCGGCTGCCTGGGCGGCATCGAAGACGGCCACGGCGCGGGCGGCGACGGACTCAGCCACCTGACCGATCCGGATCAGGCCGTGGAATTCGTCAAACAGACCGGACTGGACGCCCTGGCCATCGCCATCGGCACCAGCCACGGCGCCTACAAATTCAGCAGCAAGCCGACCGGCGAAACGCTGAAGATGGCGCGCCTCATCGAGATCCACAAGAAGCTGCCGAATGTCCATCTGGTGATGCACGGTTCTTCCAGCGTCCCCAAGGACCTGCAGGACATCATCAACCAGTACGGCGGCAAGCTGAAGCCCACCTGGGGCGTGCCGGTGGAAGAGATCCAACTCGGCATCAAGAACGGCGTGCGCAAGATCAATGTCGATACCGATAACCGTCTGGCCATGACGGGCGCCATCCGCAAGGTGTTCGCGGAGAAGCCGGAAGAGTTCGATTTGCGCGGCTACATGAAGCCGGCGCGCGAGGCCATGAAGAAAGTGGTCGCGCTCCGCATGACGCAGTTCGGCCAGGCCGGTCACGCCAAGGATTACGCGCCGATTCCGATGGAGAAGATGGCCGCGACGTATAAGAAGGAAGCGGTCGCCGTCTAGCTTTGAATGGGCGGCGGCTTCGCGCTTGAGGCCGCCGCCTCCATTTCTCCTTTCTTGCCTGTCTGGCAATAGCGTATCGACGCACTTGGTGGCGCAGGCGGTTCCGCCTGCGACGAGCCCGGCGGACCCCCGCCCGTCCCACTGTTATACTGCTATCGACCCAGGCAATCATCCATGAATTCCTCAAACGCACCTCATCGCCGCCAGTTCGTCCAAGCTGCGCTGGCCACCGCCGCGTCCTACGGCCGAATAATGGGAGCCAACGACCGCGTACGCATCGGCGCCATCGGCACCGGCGGCCGCGGTCAGTATCTGTTGAGCCAGTTGCAGCTCGCCGAACAGAACGAGATCGTCGCCTGCTGCGACGTCTACGAACCCCGGCGCCTGGAAGCCAAGACCAAGTACGCCACGCCCGACGCGCTCCTCTGCCTCGACTACCGCGAGATCCTCGACCGGAAGGACATCGACGCCGTGGTGATCGCCGCGCCAGACCACTGGCACGTGCCACTCATTATCGCCAGTGTGCGCGCCGGCAAGGATGTTTACTGCGAGAAGCCCGTCACCCACTCCATCGACGAGGGTGCGCCGCTAATTGCCGCCGTGCGCGAGTCCAGGCGTGTGGTGCAGGTGGGACTGCAGCAGCGCAGTTGGCAGCACTTCGCGCAGGCCCGGCAGGAGATCCTCGACGGCCGTCTCGGCCAGGTGACAATGATCCGCACGTACTGGTTCCAGAACCACATCCCGTCGATGGGCAAGGTGCCCTCCTTCGACATGTCCAAGCTCGATTGGAAGCGCTTCCTGGGCTCGGCGGCCGACCGCCCCTTCGACGCGGACCAGTTCGGCAACTGGCGCTGGTATTGGGATTTCGGCGGCGGCGCCATGACCGACCTCTTCGTCCATTGGGTGGATGTCGCCCACTGGATCATGAACGACGACACGCCCACGCGCGCCACCGCGACCGGCCTGAAAGCCGTGCTGGTGCAGCGGCAGACACCGGACACCATGAGCGCGGCGCTGGCCTACGGCAAGGTGGTGGTGGAATTCGATAGCGCCCTGCTCGGCTACATCGAAGGCGGCGGGCTGATGATTCGCGGCACCAAGGCTGCCATGCGCCTGTGGCGCGGAGGCTTCGCGGTCTACGCCGAACTGAATCGCTACAGCGAGAATCCCGAGCCTTCCAACCCCATCCTGGAAGTCAAATCGAAGCAGGACGGCACGCTGCCCCACATGAAGAATTTCCTCGACTGCATGCGTACGCGCGCCACCCCCAACGCCGGCGTGGAAATCGGCGTTTCGGCGGCGCGCGCCGGGCACGTGGCCAACATCGCCATGCGTGGCAGCGGCGTGTGGATGGGATAATTCCGTGATGCGCACCACGTTGTTCGGCGCCATGGTTCTCTGCGCCCTGGCCTATGCGCAGGACCCGAACGCGATCGATCTGGGAGCGCCGCAGATCGCCCTCTGGCCCAACGGCGCACCCGGCTCCGCGGGCGTCGCCACCAAAGAGGAGTGGATTCCCACCACCGACGGCTTCCACCGCGTGCGCAACATCCATCAACCGTCCGTCACCGTGTTTTTGCCGGCCAAGGAAAAGGCCACCGGAGTGGCGTACGTGATTTGTCCCGGCGGCGGCCACAATTATCTGGTGATGGATCTGGAAGGCGCCAACGTGGCGCGCCGCCTCAACAGCATGGGAATTGCCGCGTTCATTCTCAAGAGCCGCCTGGCCAACACGAAAGGCGCAACTTATAAAGTGGATGTGGAATCGCTCGCCGACGCGCAGCGCGCCATCCGCCTGGTGCGCTTTCGCGCGCGCGAGTGGAGTGTAGACGCGGCGCACGTGGGCATTATGGGCTTCTCGGCCGGCGGCGAATTAGCGGCCTACGCGGAAACCCGCTGGGACCGCGGCCAGCCCGATTCCGCCGACCCCGTCGAACGGCAAAGTGCGCGCCCCGATTTCGCCGTGCTGGCCTACCCGGGCGGTAAGGCCGCGAACCTCACGGTCAACCAGGAAACGCCCGCCACTTTTATCGTGGTCAACAACGACGACCCCCTGGCGCCGGCGAGTGCCGGCTACTACGCCGCTCTGCGCAAAGCCGGCGTGCCCGTGGAACTCCACATCTACAACCGCGGCGGCCACGGCTTCGGTATGACCGGCCGCACCCCCGCCTTCGCGCAACTCCCGGTTGCGGGTTGGCCGGGGCGGTTTCAGGAGTGGATGGTGGACATGGGTTTTCTGCAGCGGTGAACGGCTGGCTCTGTCCGTGTGCTCAGCGTGCCAGCGGAAACGTCATCACCGGCGGATTCGGGCTTGGGACGATACCCTGGTTGGCCCGCATCGATGGCTCAAGCGGTCCTCGCAAACCAGGCGGCTTTTGTGGAAAATGACTCGCGTGGCCGGCGATGCCGGGCCAACGGACGAGAAACCACATATCGTTCGCTTCGCGCCTCAACGGGTAGTGTCTGAAAAGTGCGTTGAAGAAAATTCTCGGGTTAGCGCCTTGAAATGAAGATCACCAGCGCTGCTCCAATAAGCGAGATAGCGCAAAGCGCAATCGTAGTCCGCTTTCCCCACCGTCCGAGGCCAAGTTTGAGCAGGCCGGGTGCTGGCGGAAACAAGAGACGCCCTGCCACTAGCGCGACGACAATCAAGGCAATCGTCAAAACTCGTGCCATATGGCTTCAAGACTATCACTGTGAAAGTGAAATGTCGGGTGTCCATCCGCTTCCCTAAGCCAAAAGTTCCGCCAGATCCCACACATGATCCGTGATCCCCATGACTTGCGCCGGATGTGATGTGCGTTGTCAACGCTTCGGTACACACCGTAATGGACTCCGATTTGCACCAGCCATGTGGAACGCCAGAACCTCACGACTGCGACGGCCAAGGGAGAAGTTTAGAACGAGCTTGGTGTAGCGCTCGATGGCCACGAAGCGCCGGTTTGCCGTCAATCGCCCGGGGACGCTACAATTGCGACGTGGCGACGAACCAAGCCGGATACCAGCCGCGGACCCTTTATCCGCTGATCCGTTGGGCGGCATTCACGGGTGTTGCCTTACTGGTGGTGCGAAGGTTGCTGTACGCGACATTCCCGAACTTCCTTCCTTCCAGCGCGTGGCGGCCCGAGTCATGGTGGGCAGGCGTCCTGATCAATGCGGTCTTCGAGCTGATTCTGCTGATGTTTCTGCTGGGAGTCCCCTTTGGCATTTACTTCTTCAGGCTGCGTTACCCAAGCGCGCGTGATCTGTTGATCGATTGCGCCGCCGCCGTAAGCCTGTACCTGACGGCCCTGTTCCTATTGTGACCTGATGCGGAGCAGGAGTGCCCTATACTCTCCCTAGGAGGTGCGATGTCACGCCGGGCCATCGCTGTTCTTGCCGCGTTCGCTATCTCCAACGGAGTTGCTCAGCAGAAACAGCCGGGAAACTCCCAGACTGTCTTACGATCCACCACCCAGGAGGTCCTGCTCGATTTCATCGCGCGCGACAAACATCAAAAGCTGGTTACCGATCTTCGCGCGGCGGATATCGAGGTCCTGGAGGATGGAGTTCCGCAGGCCGTTCGGAGCTTTCAGTATCGCGGCGGCCGGGACGATTCACGCGGCAGGACGGGACAGGCGCCCACGCACGCTGGACCCGGCGCGGCGTCCTCACCGCTTCGTGAGATCAATCTGGTGTCTCTGGTTTTTGAGGGCTTGAGCCCTGACAGCCGGAGACAAGCGACGCAGGCCGCGAAGGATTTCCTGGCGAATGAGGTCGACCGGAACACCTATATCGGCGTATTTACCCTGAACCACCGGCTGGCGCTGTTGCAGCAGTACACCAACAATATCGCCCTGCTCACTCAGGCGGTCGACCGTGCCGCGACCGGAGCGTACCAGAAGTTCGCGAAGGACATAGAAGCGGAGGTGACGAAGCTCAACCAACTGGCTGGCGATGCAGAGCGGTTCCAGCCGATTCGGCCTGGCTCCGCCGAGGAGCGGGGCCCCGTCGCCGCCGACGGTGCGCACGGCGGATTCTTGCAAGTCGAACAACGCATGGCGGCGATAACCATCGAAATACTCTCCGACCAGGCCGGCAACCTGTCGATTGACGCACTGCTACAGTTGATTCAAGCGCAGGCGCAACTTTCCGGCCGCAAGACCGTCATCTATTTTTCCGAGGGTCTGATCGTGCCTGCCGGGCAGGCGGAGCGCTTACGCGCCGTCGTTAGCGCCGCCAATCGCGCCAACGTCGCTTTCTATACCGTGGACCCGAGCGGGCTCGATACCATGTCGAGAGTCACCGTGTCGAATCGGACAACCCAGGCGATCAATTCCGTCGATCCCGGCGCGGCGGAGGTCACGGCCACAAACTACCAGGAGAACCTTCGCGGCCTGGCGGAGGACACCGGGGGATTCGCCATCGCCAATACCAACGACGTACGAGTGCCCTTGCGCCGTGTGATGGAGGAAGTGCGGGCGAACTATGAAGTCGCATACGCACCCACATCGTCGAATTACGATGGCCATTTCCGCACCATCGAAGTGCGTGCGCACAGACCCGGCATCCGGCTGCAAAGCCGAAAAGGCTACTTCGCGCTGCCCATGCTCGACGGCGTAGCCCTGGCGCCTTTCGAGTTCGGCGCGCTGACGGCCCTAAACAGCCAGCCGTCGCCGCATGCCTTCGAGTTCCACGTCGCAGTGCTGACCTTCCACGCGACAGCCGAAGCCACCGAGTGCCGCGCCGTGTTTTCGGTCCCCAGCCGGGTACTGCATTTTACGGAGGACTCCAAGGCCAAGCTCTTTCACCTCCACGTCGCGTTCCTCGCGCTGGTGAAGGACGCTCAGGACCAGGTGGTGCGCAAGATTTCGCGCGACCTGCCGTTTCAGGCCGCCGCGGACAAGCGGGCGGAGTTCGAACGGGGCGAATTGACTGTGACGCTGCCGTTGCGGCTTCCGCCGGGCCGGTATCATCTGGAAGCCGTAGCGTATGAAGCCGGCGGGGATGCTGCCAGCACGCGCAAGATCGCGCTGGTGGTGCCTTCCGTGGGGACGTTGAGCGATCTCGTGCTCGTGCGGAGCTTCCAGCCCGTCGGCGAAGATCGCGATTTCACGGACCCGCTGGAGTCGTCCGCCGGCAAAGTCACACCGGAGGTGAGCCCCGCGATCTTCAAGTCCAACGGCGGGGCGGTGGGCGTTTATTTCGTCCTTTATCCGGACCAGGGCGCCAGCCCCGAGGTGGGGATTGCGATCTCCCGCGATGGCAAACTGGTGAGTTCTGCGCACCTGAGCCTGCCTCCGGCCGAGGCCGACGGCTCTCTTCGGGTTTTGAGCAGGATTCCATTCAGCGACTTCGAACCCGGAGTCTACGAGGTCACTGTTACGGCTGCGCAAGGTGGCGCGACGGCGCGGCGCACGACGGTGATCGAGGTGAAATAGAAGGCCCGCAGCCTCTGAAATCGCCTTAGAATTGACAATAATTTACTTGGAGCCGCCGCGCCATGTTGTTATCCACGACAAAGTGGTGCTAAACTCTTTATGGGGCCGACCAGCCCGGAATAGAGACGAACCAACCGGTTCAGGAGATTCTTTTATGTTAAAGAGATTTGTACTGGCATTCGCCATCCTAGGCCTCGCTGTAGCGAGCGCCGAAAGCTATCGCGTGACCTTTTCCCAGCCTTCCAAGGTCGAGGGCAAGCAGTTGAAGGCCGGTGAGTATCGGCTCAACGTTGAGAATTCGAAACTCACCATCGTCAGCGGCAAGGATTCGATGGAAGTTCCCGTCAAGGTTCAGACGGGCGAGACGAAGTTCAGCAACACCTCAGTCCGCTACTCCGGAACCGGGGACAAAGTATTGATTCAGGAAATTCGTCTGGGCGGGACGAAAACCACGCTGCTGTTTGTAGAGCAAGACGGTCTGTAACCAGGACCTATTTCCTCTTCGCAGTATCCATCGCGGGCGCACGGTTTTTTGCCGTGC